>NZ_JBEXRR010000020.1:0-104070 GCF_040613175.1 Nocardioides sp. NPDC006303 | reverse complement strand
AGCTCGTCCACGTAGCCCTGGCACTCGTCCAGCGCCGACTCGATCGTGTCCTTGCCCTGGTCGAGCTTGTCGGCAGTGCCGGTCATCTCGTCGTAAGTTGCCCCGAAGTCACTCATCGGTCATTACCTTCCCGCGATTTCATTGCACGACACCCGCTGAGGCGCCGCTTGTCAGGGTGGTTCTACCCACTACGCCGAGTTCTAAACATCTCGATAGTAAAATGTCGCTCTGGTTACCTGGATCCCCCTATGGGCTTCGCCGCTGAACGCACCCTGGTAGCGCGAGTCCCTGGCACCGATTACCGCGAGTGGCGGAGACTAAGGATGTGTCCTCCAAACCAGCTCCGCACGTACTCGTCCTCTTCGGCGCGACCGGTGACCTGGCCGCTCGCAAGCTGTTCCCCGGGCTGTATCGGCTCGCGCTCGCGAAGCGGCTTCCCGAGCAGCTCGCGATCATCGGCAGCGGGCGGCGCTCGCCCGGAACCGACGACGAGTTCCGTGACCAGGTTCGCCAGGCGCTGAAGGAGTTCGTCCACGAGATCGACGAGAGCGTCGCCGGGCCGCTGCTGGAGCGGATCCGCTTCGTACCCTCCTCCGCCGAGGACGGCGCCGCGCTCGCCCAGGCGGTGCACGAGGCCGAGGACCGGCTCGCGCTGGAGAGCGGGCAGACGGTCGGCGACGTACAGCGCCTTCTCTATCTCTCCGTGCCGCCGCAGGCCGTGGAGGGGATGGTCGGGATGTTCGCCCGGGAGAGGCTGAACGTCCGCAGCCGGCTGGTTGCGGAGAAGCCGTTCGGCACCGATCTTGCCTCGGCGCGCGAGCTCGATGCCGTGCTCAGCGAGGCGTTCGAGGAGGTGCAGGTCTTCCGGATCGACCACTTCATCGGCAAGGAGGCCGTGCAGAACCTGCTGGCGCTGCGCTTCGCCAACGGTCTCTTCGAGCCCGCCTGGAACCGGCACAGCATCGAGTCGGTGCAGATCGACGTACCGGAGAAGCTCACCGTCACCGGGCGCGGCAGCTTCTACGAGGGCACCGGCTGCCTGCGCGACATGGTCACCACCCACCTGTGCCAGCTGCTCGGGTTCGTGGCGATGGAGGACCCGCACGCCTTCCGCGAGGGCGCTATCCGCGCGGCGAAGGCCGCCGCCTTCGCGGCCGTGCGGCCGCTGGATCCGGAGCGCGTGGTCTTCGGGCAGTACGACGGCTATCGCGAAGAGCCCGACGTGGCCGAAGACTCGGACGTGGAGACGTACGTCGCCATCGAGGCGTGGATCGACAACGACCGGTGGCGCGGGGTGCCGTTCTACCTTCGCACCGGCAAGGCGCTCGCGGCCGGGCGGCGGACGATCACGATCCGGTTCATCGACCCGCGACATCAGTGGCTGCAGCCGGCGGACCCTGGGCGCGCGGAGCCCAACGAGCTGGTGATCGAGCTCAGCGACGAGGCCCGGATCGAGATCGACGTCCGGGCCAAGCGCCCCGGCCCCGGCATGGCGCTGGTCGAGGGGGTCTTCCGCCTCGACCTCGCCGAGGACACCCCGGACGCCGGGCCGCTGGAGGCGTACGAGCGGCTGCTCCTCGACGTCATGAACGGCGACCGGACCCTGTTCACCAGTGCGCGCGAGGTGGAGCGGCTGTGGGAGATCTGCCAGCCGGTCCTCGAGCATCGGCCCGACGTGGAGAGCTACCCGCAGGGATCCTGGGGCCCGGAGTCGGCGCTCGAGCTGCCGGTCGGCGGCTGGCGGCTGGGCAGGAAGCAGACGAAGCAGTCGACCTAGGCCCGCGTACGGCACCGAGGTTCAGCCGAGGAAGTCGAGCAGCAACCGAGCCGTCTCGTCCGGCGATTCCAGCATCGCGATGTGCCCGACACCGGCGAGGTACTCCACGCGTCCGCCCGGCAAGACGTCATACTCATGGGCCGACTCAGGGTTCCACCGCGGGTCCGCGTCTCCGAAGACCACGAGCGGCCGGCGCCCCAGCCGGAGGAGCCGCTGCGGGATGCTCTGCTCGACAAGGTAGTCACGGTTCGCCTGCATGATCGCCCTGAACGTCTTGAACGATGTCCGCCTCAGGTCATCGATGACCTCGTCACCGATCGTCACCTGCCGTGCGGCAGTGGCGGCGATCCCCTTCCGGAGCAGTGCGTCGGTACGCAGCGGCCACACCAGTGCACCGAGCGCAGCCCCGGTGAGCAGCTTGACCAGCGCGGGCTCTGGAAGCAGTGCCTCCATGCTCAGCCCGGTGCTGATCAACGCCATTGGTCCGACCAGCTCCGGGTGTCGTTCGGCCAAGGCGGTGGCGACGTACCCGCCGCTGGAGTGGCCCACGACCGCCACATCCTTGGTGAGACCGAGGTCGCCCAGCACGGCAGCGACACGGTCGGCCTGGTCAGCGACGGCGTACGTCGCCGCCGTGCTGGACCTGCCGCAGCCCGGCAGGTCGATCCGCAACACCCGGAACCGCTCGGCGAGCGCAGGGACCATCGGCTCCCAGGTCGAACCGGTCGCACCGGAGCCATGGATGAGCAGCAGGGGCTGTGCTGTCTCCGGCCCGTCCTGAATCAGGTGGACACCGTGGACAGTGGGCGTGTCGTACGCAGTCATGCTCCCGACGATCTCGCGCAAACCCGCATGTCGTCTTGGACGAATGTCGCGCTTGCCTGCCGCCCTAGCCTTGCGTCATGGACTGGTCGCAGGTGGACGTCACCATCCCCCGCGGGTCGCTCGGCGTCGCGCCGGTGCCGGGCGTCCACATGGCAGGTTTCCACTACCACGGCACCCGTCCCATCGACATCACGATGGTTGCCCACCCGGCGATCACCCTGCTCTTCGATCTCGGCGACCAGAGCTGGACCGTGCATGACGACGCAGGCACGCGCACACGTGGCAGCGTCGCGATCGGGCTTCTGCCCGGCACCGTGAGCCTCACCGGCTCTGGTGCCGGTGCGTGCCTTCAGGTGCGCCTCTCGCCGGTTCTCGCCGCCGAGATCCTCGACACCGCCGGCCTCACCGGCACCTTCGCCGAACTCGATGACGTCCTCGGACCGAAGGCGAGAAAACTCAGCTCCGACCTTCGAAGCACCACCTCATGGGACGAACGGTTCGCTTTGACGCTCGACTTTCTCGGCGATCGTCTCGACGGCCGTCGGAAGGTCGACCGCGAGGTCGAGTACGCCTGGCAGCAGACCTCCCTTCGACAGGGCCGGTCCAACATCCACTCGCTGGCCGCGGAAACCGGATGGTCCCGGCAGCGGCTCTGGTCCCGCTTCCGGACCCAGCTCGGCCTCTCACCCAAGCAGGCCGCCCGGCTCGTACGCTTCGACCACGCCGCCCGACTTCTCGCCGACGGCACTGCGCCCGCTGAGGCTGCAGCTCAGGCGGGCTACTCCGATCAGCCTCATCTCAATCGCGAGGTGCGCTCGATCGTGGATACGACGCCTCTCGGCGTCGCGACCGCGCCCTGGCTCGCCATCGACCATGCCGCCTGGCCGTCATTCATGCCGCAAGGCCGTCAGAGGTAGCCATCGGACGTGCCGCGCCTACGATGGACGCGATGTCGATGAACAGCTCGCCGAGCCCCCGCCGCCTCCTGCTCGTCGTCGACGCCCCGTCGCTGCTGCACCGCAACCATCACGCCCGGGCGCACACCCGGATGATCGACCGTGCCGGCCGGCCCGCGTGGGCGCTGCACGGCATGCTGCGGCAGATCCTCGACTCGATCGACGCCTTCGCTCCGGACGCGGTGCTCTTCGGCCTCGACGACCGCACCTCGTCCGTACGCCGCGACGCCTATCCCGACTACAAGGCCGGGCGCGCCGAGAAGGACCCCATGCTCGTCGAGCAGCTCGGTAGGGCCGGCGCGATGCTCGACGCCCTCGGGCTCGCGACCCTCACTCCCCCGGGCCTCGAGGCCGACGACGTCAACGCCTCCGGGGCGGCGTGGGCGGGCCGCAACGGCTGGAACTGCGTCGTGATCACCTCCGACCGCGACGCCTTCGCGCTGATCAGTGAGCACACCCAGGTCCTGCGGCTGATCAACGGCGGGATCAACGGCTCGCCCCTGCTCAACCCCGCCCGGTTGTATGCGATGTACGGCGTGCCAGCCGCTCGCTATCTGGAGTACGCCGCCCTGCGTGGTGACGCCAGCGACAACCTGCCCGGCGTGAGTGGCATCGGCGAGAAGACCGCCGCCGCCCTCCTCGACCAGGTCGGCCCGATGGAAGGCGTCTGGTCCGACATCGACCACAACGACGGCCAGAAGGTCACCGCGATCCTCGACGCGTGGGCCGCCGACACCGGCGTACGCCGCATCGGCGCGCGCGTCGTCCGCGCGCTCTCCGCGCCCGACGCCCGGGCGCGCTACGACTTCAACCTGCGGATGATGACCTGCCGCGACGACCTCGACCTCCGCCTCACCCCGGACGTCCCCGGCACCCCCGGCCTCCTCCCCCTCGACCTGGATCGGGTCTCCCGCGTCGTCGGCTTCCTCGGTGTCGAGGCGACCACCGCGGTGGCACAACGAGTGCTGAGCACGAATCCTGCTTCGACGGTCTCTTAGACCGATCAGGCGTACGCCGTCGAAATTTCACTGATCGGGTGGTTTGGAAATCTGGGTTCGGGTAGTAGCGGAGCCGAGTACCGGACTGGCCTACGTGACTCCCGATCACTACGGCAGGCTTTATCAGCTCCCCAACTGGAAGTAGGCAGGGTACGCATGGCTGAGGTTGCCATCGACGGCGCAGACATTCGCTCCGAGGCGGATTTCCACCGTTGCCTAGAGGACAAGATGGACCTCGGGCCATGCTACGGACGAAACCTCGCAGCGTTTCGTGACCGCCTGTTGACCGATGTGCCTCGTCCAGTTCGCCTCATCTGGCATAACTCTGATCAGAGTCGCTTTACCTTGGGCGTGGACACCTACGAACGGATCATCGCGATCCTTGAAGAAGCACGCGAGCAAGATCTGACCTTCGGCTGGGACGACCGCTTCGAGTACGAACTCCAATAGTCACTGAGCTGATCTCAGCCCCGACGTCGTCGACCTGTCGCTCTCTTCCGGCCGCGGCGAAGCGCCAATCGTCCCGCGGTTGCGACGGGTCAAGGGATCCGTTAAGGAAGACACTCATGTGGTTCGAAGAATGCCCGTCGGATGATCAAGGTATCGTCCGCCCAGTCATTACGGAGTCCGGCACCTTGGTCCTCATGTGCGACGCCGGTGGCGAAGTATGGCTCGAACCTGACGCCATCGTTTCGCAGGAGCCGGTTGTTCCATCTGCGCCAGAGTGGACAGTGCACGGTGATGTCCACGTGAAACCGGGCACCACGCGTTGGGCAACCGTTGACGAACTGCCGAAGGAGTGGCCCGACTCAAGGTCGTGACGCCCGTCAGTGTGCCTGGGGCGGAAACGCGTGCTCACGCCCACCGGTCTTGGAGCTCAGCGACCAACCTCTCGGCGTCGCGCGTGTCGGGTGCGCCACCCACGGCTTCAAGGGTCGACTCCGGAAGCACCACGTATCGGCTGGCCCCGTTCAGACCGAGATCGCTCAGCGGGTCGGCCGAGTTGGTCTGGGCAAGGTCGAGGACCTGGAGGTTCTCGCCGATTCGGTCGAGGAGGTCCTGAGCGGAGCTGGCCTTCACCTGGGCGATCTGCGAGGCGAGCTCCGACGCGGCGGCGCGAGTGTCACGTACGGCGACCTCGGCGACCTTCATGTTGTTCTCCGCCGCCTGCATGTTCTGCATGGCCGCGCCGTGCTGCCTCTCGGCTTCCTTCTTGTTCTGGTCGGCAACGGTGGCCGCACCCTTCGCCGCGGCGCCCGTGACTGACACGCCGAGGAGTGCGCCGAGCACGAACAGCGCGATGTTCTGGACCCGGTCGATGATGCCGAGCAGCTGCTCCCAGTCTGCCCGCTCCTGCGCTTCGTTGTGCTGGACGATGTAGACCCAGCCGTACGCCAGGACCACAAGCAAAGCGATCAGAGCAACGGCCGCGATGGCCGCCGAGATCTGCCACGGCCACCTGCCGACCGGCGCCGGGTTCTGCACGTCGGGGCTCTCTTGCACCGGTGCTGGCTCTTGGAGCACGGTCGGAGCCTCTGTATCCCCGTTCGCGTTCTGCGTCATCGCGTCTCCCCTGGGCTGTAGAAGTGACGTCGACGCTCCCCCCTGGCCAATCGGTGGCGTGAAGCCACGGGGCGAGGTACCGAGTATTCGGCACACGAAGACCGCGGCCGTCCGAGCTTGTTCAGGCGAACTCGGACGTACTCGAGAGGGCCTGGTCGAGGTCGGTCATCAGGTCCTCCGGGCTCTCGAGGCCGATCGAGAGGCGTACGAGGTTCGCGGAGGGCTTGGCATGGGCGGCGACCGGGCGGTGGGTGAGGCCGGCGGGGTGCTGGATGAGCGAGTCGACGCCGCCGAGCGAGACCGCGTGGGTGAAGAGCTGGACCGATGAGGTCACGCGGGCGGCTGCTTCGTACCCGCCGCGCAGCGCGATCGTGACCATGGCACCGGGGCCGCGCATCTGCTTGCCGACCAGGCCCCGATCATCGTCCTCCCCGGGGAAGTAGACCCGCTCCAGTGCCGGATGCGCTTGCAGCCACGCGGCGATCTCGACCGCGCCGGCCTGCTGGGTCCGTACGCGGGTGGGCAGGGTGGCGAGGCCGCGGTGCAGGAGGTAGGCGCCGAGCGGGTGCAGGAGGCCGCCGGTGACCGCGCGGACCTGACGCAGAGCCGAAGCGGTCTCCTCGTCGCACGCGATCACGCCACCGACGACGTCGCCGTGGCCGCCGATGTACTTGGTGGCGCTGTGCAGCGACATCGCCGCGCCCAGGGTGAGCGGGTTCTGCAGGACCGGGGTGGCGAAGGTGTTGTCCACGAGCACCGGTACGTCACCGGCGGCCGCGACGACCGACGCGATGTCGACGAGGTCGAGGGTCGGATTCGCCGGGGTCTCCAAGAGGACCAGCGCCGTGTCCGACCGGACTGAGGCGGCGACCTCGTGCTCCGCACAGAAGGTCACCTCCACGCCGAGCAGGCCGGAGGCGAGCAGATGGTCGGTGCCGCCGTACAGCGGGCGGACGGCGACGACGTGCCGTTCGCCGCTGAAGGAGGTGCTCGCGATGATCGCTGCCGTCATGGCCGCCATCCCCGAGGCGTACGCGACCGACGTCTCGGCCTGCTCGAGCTGTGCCAGCGCCGACTCGAACCGCGCGACGGTCGGGTTCCACAGCCGCTGGTAGACGGACCCGCCGTCCGGGAGCGGATGACCGCCGGTCGCCATGGCCTCGTACGACGCGCCGCCGCGCTCGATGTCGGGGAGCGGATTGGTCGAGGACAGGTCGATCGGGAGGGCGTGGACACCGAACATCGCCAGGTCCTCCCGTCCGGCGTGGACGGCGATCGAGTCGAGGTGAGGGTTCGCAATCGGCATGACCCGATGCTCGCGAGAACCACAAGATCAAGCCATATCGATTGCCGAAGATCCCATCAAGTCCTTGATACTGACGTCTTCGAGCAACTCGACCAGTGATCCAGGTGAGCCCCGTTGGCGAAAGTACAACCATCCGCAGCCGCCCTCGACTCCGTCGATCGCCGCATCCTGAGCGAGCTCGCCACCAACCCCGAGCTCACCAACAAGGCCCTCGCATCGCGCCTCGGCCTCGCCGAGTCGACCTGCGCCTACCGGTTGCGGGCCCTGCGCGACAGCGGCGTCATCACCGGCCGCCGCCTCGACGTCGACGTCCGTTCCCTCGGCTACCCGCTGCAGGCCGTGATCAAGGTGCGGCTCGGCAGCCACAGCAAGGAGCACGTCGAGAAGCTCTACGACGATCTGGCCACGACCCCCGGCGTGATCCAGGCCTTCCACGTCGCCGGCGCGGACGACTTCCACCTCCACGTCGCCGTCGAGGATGCCGAGGCGCTACGCGACTTCGTGCTGCAGCACGTGACCGTCCACCGGGTCGTACGGCAGACCGAGACGCAGCTCGTGTTCGAGCTGCGCGAGGGGCCGGGCGTACTTCCTCGCGACCCCGCGTAGCCCCCGTTCAGCGACGCGGCGCCGTCACTCGTCCTCCATCCGGAAGCCGACCTTCAGCCCGACCTGGAAGTGCTGGATGTCGTCGTCGTCGACGTGTCCGCGGATCTGCGTGACCTCGAACCAGTCCAGGTGACGCAGCGTCTTGCTTGCTCGGCCGACGCCGTTTCGGATCGCCTGCTCGAGTCCTTCGTCTGAGGTCCCGACGATCTCGGTGACGCGGTAGGTGTGTGAAGACATGGTCCTGCCCCTTCTCTCGATGGTCGCTGTAACCCACCTTGGGCGCGACGTCGGGACCGTGCAAGGGGTGACGTCTCGAGAAACTCCGTTGTTGAACACCGATGTTCGAGTTAGTATCTCGTACATCAATGTTCGACTTGTGCCCCAGGAGACGCGCCATGACTTCAGACAGCAACGCCGGCGAAGCCGTCGACCAGACCGCCGACCCGCGCCGATGGCGGCTGCTCGGGCTGCTGGGGTTGGCGCAGTTCATGCTGATCCTCGACGTCACCGTGGTGGCGATCGCGCTACCGCACATGGGCGCCGATCTCGGGCTCGGGCGCGATGCGCTGACCTGGGTGGTCAGTGCGTACACCCTCACCTTCGGCGGGTTGATGCTGCTCGGCGGACGGGCTGCCGACCTGTTCGGCCCGAAGCCGGTGGTGCTCGCGGGGCTCGCGACCTTCACCGTGGCCTCGCTGGCCACCGGCCTCGCCACCAGCGCGGAGCTGGCGATCGGCGGGCGGGTCGCTCAGGGAGTCGGGGCGGCGATGCTCTCCCCCGCTGCCCTCTCGATCGTCGTCCGGCTCTTCGACGGCGAGGAGCGTAACCGCGCGCTCGGGATCTGGTCGGCGCTCGGGGCCGGAGGCGCAGCGATCGGCGTACTCCTCGGCGGCGCCCTGACCGCCGGGCCGGGTTGGGAGTGGGTGTTCCTGATCAACGTGCCCGTCGGCATCGTCGTGGCGATCCTCCTCGCCCGGCTGCTCCCGCCGCTGCCCGCCTGGGGAGGCGACGTACGTCTCGACCTCGTCGGCGCACTGATCGTCACCGCCTCCACGGGCCTGCTGATCCTCGGCTTCATCGAGGCCGGCGACGAGGGCTGGGCCTCGAGCCGCACCGTCGTGCTCGTCGTCGCCGGGATCGTCGGGTACGCCGTCCTGGCCGGCTGGTTGCGACGTACGCCCCACCCGCTCATCGACCCGGCGCTGGTCACGCGGCGACCGGTCCTGTCCGGCACCTTCGTGCTGTTCGTCGCGACCGGGCTGATGGTGGCGGTGTTCTTCCTCGGGACGTTCTACCTGCAGAGCGCCGCCGGACACGGGCCGCTCGCGACCGGGCTGCTGTTCCTCCCCGTCGCCGCCGCGACGATGGTCGGCGCGCAGCTGGCCGGCCGATTCATCGGCCGTCTCGGCGCTCGCACCCTCGGGATCGCCGGGCTGCTCGTCGCGGCCGCGGGGCTCGTCGTACCCGCGATCAGCATGAGCACGCTGTCGACCGTGATCGCGGTCAGCATCGGCTCAGCCGGGCTCGGCGTCCTCTTCGTGGTCGCGGCCGCGACCGCCCTGAGCCAGGTCGAGCCGCAGCTCGCGGGCGTGGCCTCCGGCATCCTGAGCACCTTCCACGAGCTCGGCGCCTCGCTCGGCGCCGCGGTCATGTCCGGCGTCGCCGCGGCCAGCCTCGTCGACGGCACCACCGACGGCTTCGAGAGGGCGTACCTGGTCGCGGCCGTGATCGCAGCGCTCGCCGCCGCCCTCGCCGGGGCACTGATCCCCGGTCGACCCACATCCACCGAGACCCACCAGGAGACCCAGTCATGACGAAGACCCACCGCAACAGACCCCGCGCGCTCTCGTTCGCGCTCCACTACCTCCAGATGGTCATCGCGATGGTCGTCGGGATGATGGTGCTCTACCCGCTCTGGCAGCTCGCCGTCGGCGGAGTGCCGGACAGTGCGTGGGTGCACCGCGCCGACGTCGACTCGCTGGTCATGGCCACCACGATGGTGATCCCGATGGCTGCCTGGATGCGCTTCCGCGGCCACGCGTCGAGGCCGATCCTCGAGATGTCGGCGGCGATGTACGCCGGCTTCCTGGTCCTCTTCCCCTTCCTCTGGCTCGGGGTCATCGACGCGGGTGGCCTGATGCTGCTCGGTCACGTACTCATGCTGCTCTTCATGCTCGCCGCGATGCTCGCGCGCCCGGCTGAGTACTCCGGGAGCCACGCCCACCACTCCCCCGCCGCGACCGACCAGGAACCAGCATGACCGCCGACACCCGCCCGGACGTCGTCGTACGCCGAGCCACCCCGGAGGACGCCGAGACCGTCCGCACGCTCATCGGCGAGATCGCCGCGCACCAAGCCCAGTCCGGCTCCGTCACCGTGACCGCCGCGCAGTGGGCCGGCTACCTCGAGAGCCCGGACATCATCGTGCTGCTCGCCGAGATCGACCGAGAGCCGGTCGGCTACGTCTCAGCCGTACGCCGCCTGCACCTGTGGTCGGGCGGCGACGTCATCGCGCTCGACGACCTCTACGTCCGCCCCGGCCATCGCGACGCCGGTGTCGGCAGGCGGCTGATGACCGCGCTGGCGAAGCGTGCCGGCGGCCTCACGATCACCTGGGGCGTACAGCCCGACAACGACGCCGCGATCCGGTTCTACCGCCGCCTCGGCGCCACGGTCCGCGCCAAGGTGATGTGCGCGTGGCCGGCCGCAAGGCAGCCGATACCCTGATCCTCAACATCTCGTGGGAGGTTCCGGCCGTGACGACCCTCAAGCGCGCCGACGCACGTAAGAACATCGAGTCGATCATGGACGCGGCGACCGCCTGCCTCGCCCGCGATCCCGACGTCAGCGTCGCCGACATCGCCAAGGCGGCGGGCGTCGGGCGGGTCACGCTCTACGGCCACTTCGAGTCCCGGGCGACCCTGGTGACCCAGGTCGTCGAACGTGCGATCCAGCAAGCCGACGAGGCACTGGGCGCGGTCGACCTCGACGGTGACCCGTGTGCCGCCCTCAGCAGGCTCCTCGAGGCGTCGTGGCGGCTGACTCAGCAGTACGGCGCGCTGATCGTCGCCGCCGAGCAGAGCATGCCCCACGAGCAGTTCCAGGCGGTTCACGTCGGGCTGATCGACCGCTGGAAGCCGCTCATGGATCGCGGTCGCCGCGACGGCAGCTTCCGCGACGACCAGCCGCTCGAGTGGCAGCTGACCCTGCTCCAGAGCGTCCTCCACGCCGCCTCCGGCGCCGTCTACCGAGGCGAGATCAAGGCGGCCGACGCCGCCGCCCTGATCGACGGCACCGTCCAGGCCGCCCTCACCCCTCCCGGCGCCATCCGCGACTGACGCGGTCACTCCGGGAGATCACCGACCTCCGCGCGCTCACGGCCGAAGTAGCTGGCCAGCAGCGAGTCCGCGTTTCGTTCACCCCGCCGCTCCAGGCGATCCCGGCCCTTCGCGGTCCGGCCGAGCACCCGGTACCTGAGCACGTTCAGCGGCAGCAGGTAGGCGTGCGCCCACGGCGGCCTCGTCGGAAGGCCGAGCTCGCGCATCGACCTGGTCCCGAGGAAGACGGTCAGCATCGAGAGCAGCCGCTCGGTCTCGTACCAGCCACGCACCCGCTGCAAGCGGCCCGGCCAGCCCGCGTAGCTGCGATCGCGCTGGACCTCGACCGCCGCCTGCGCCAGCCGCGGTCCGGCCTCGGAGATCTCCGCCTGCGAGAGCAGCACGTGGTAGTTGATCCGGTGCCGCTCCCACTCGTCGTCGACGAGGAAGTCCTCATCGACGCCCATCAGCCAGCCGACGTACTTCCACAGATGCATCAGCGCCCGGGCGTCCCGCCTGGAGACCGGCACTCCGAGCGCCCGGCACCCGATGATGAGTACGCCGTCGAACAGGCCCAGCGTCGCCGCCTGGTCGGCCTGGTTGATCGGCAGCCCCCACCTGACGGTGTCCCACCTGGGTTCGAACCCGGCGTTGACCAGCGCATGCATGGCCCGTACGTGGACCGTGAGCCGCCACGCCTCACCTGAGGCCGCTCCCGGCGACGGAGGCCGCAGCGCACCAGGCGTACGCAGGCTCACCGCCCAGTGCTGGGTCTCGGCCAGGCGCCGCCTGGTGGTGCTGCCGGTGAGGCCGCCGGTGGCCACGAGCAGGTCCGGCGGGCCGCCGAACCGGTAGCCGCTGATGAGCGAGAGCTGCAGGAGCACGTCGGCCGCATTCTGGCCGAGCCGCGTGAACACGCGGCTGCCCTCGTCGACGAGGTCCCAGTCGACCCAGTCCGGGGTGGCCTCGACCTGCGCGAAGAAGTCGGCGAGCACCGGAGGCGGGGACTCCACCGCCGCGACACCCTGCTCCAGGGCCGTACGCAGCTGGGTCATCGTGACCTTGCCCGGCGTCCCGGCTCGCATCCGGATCGCCTCCGCGAGCCGCGCGCCGGCCTCGTCCCGCTCGCCGAACGCCCGCCCGATCCGCTCCATCAGGTCCTCGTCGACCTCGTCGATACGGCCCAGGAGGCGCAACGGCCGGCCGAGACGGCGGCTGCGCGCCTCGCCTTCGCGAAAACGTGTCGGGAATCCGGTGGGTTGGGTGCCCTGCTGCGCGAGTGTGGTCATACCTCCAGCGTGATGCGAGCCAGAGCTCGCTTTCAATTCGCGTTCTGCCTAACGTAGGGGCATGCGCAAGACACCGACCCAGGCCCGCTCGAGGGCGACGGTCGAGCGCATCCTGGAGGCCGGACGCCAGGTACTGGTCGACGACGGCTACGAGACCTTCTCGACCAACCGCGTCGCGGTCGCCGCCGGCATCAGCCCCGGTTCGCTCTACCAGTACTTCTCCGACAAGTCCGCCATCCTCGACATCGTGATCAGCCGCTACTGGGACGACGTCTCCGAGCGCACCGCCTCGGCGCTGGCGCTGCAGGCGAGCACCGCCGGCACACCGGCGATCCGGTCGGTCGCCGACGCACTCCTCGCCGGGCTGGAGCAGGATCCGGCTCTCCTGCGTGTCCTGACCGAAGAGCTCCCCGCCTCCCGCAACCGCGATCGCCACGCGGCGCTCGTCAACCGCGTACGCGACCTCACCGCCGCCTATCTGCGGGCCGGATCGGTCGGGTTGACCCGCCCCGACCCGCAGATCACCGCTTGGGTGCTGGTGGTGGCGATGGAGAACATCGCGCTGCGCTGGGTGCTCGACCGACCGCCCTACCCACGCGAGGCCGTGCTCGATGAGATGGTCGCGCTCACCGCGGGCTACCTGGCGCGGGCCTGATGCCTCGTTCCTAGAGCACCTCAGCCGACGACTTCCGCCCGACCACCGCCGCGCACACGTACGCGCCGCGCGCCGGAGGCGTGGTGGATCCAATGGCGGTCGTGGGTGACGGTGACGACGGCACCGGGATGGGCGTCGAGGGCGTCCTCGAGCTGCTCGACGAGCTCGGGGTCGAGGTGGTTGGTCGGCTCGTCCAGAAGAAGTACGTCACCAGGGTCTGCCAGTGCGATCGCGAGGTCGAGGCGGCGACGCTGCCCGACGGAGAGAGCCCGCACCGGGCGGCCCAACTCCTCTTCGCGCAGCAGCCCGAACCGCCGCAGGCGCTCGATGGCGTCTTCGAGGTGGATCCCCACGGTGCGCGCGAACACGCCGGCGACCGAGCCGGGTGGTGGCGGCGCGACGTCCTGACGGGGCCAGGAGAACCGCACTCCCGGGGCACGCTCGATGGTCCCCGAGTCCGGGTCGAGCTCGCCGGCCAACAGCCGTAGGAGCGTCGTCTTGCCGGCCCCGTTCGGTCCGGTGACCAGCCACCGCTCCCCGGCCCTCAGGGACCACGCGGCCACCCGCAGCTGGGCACCGCCCTCACGACGTACGTCGTGAAGAGTGACATAGGGCCCGTCGGCCGGCGCCGCGTCGGACCCGAGACCGGCGGCGAACCGGAGCGGCTCAGGTGGCGGCGCGACAGGATCGGCCCGGAGCCGGGCGACGCGCTCCTTGGCCATCCGTATCCGGCCCATCGCGCCGTGGTCGCGGCTGCGCGCCCGGAAGGCGCCGTGACCGAACCCGTCGAGCTCGAGCTTGCGCGGGATCGCGGAGAGCCGGAACGCGTTCGCAGCGACGAGTGCCTCGTTGCGGGCCAGGTCGGCCTTCCACTCCTCATGCCGCTCCGCCTGGCGGCGTCGCTCGGTCGCGCGCGCCACGAGGAAGCCGGTGTAGCCGTTGCCGTAGCGGCGCAGGCCGCCGTCACGTACCTGGACGATGTCGCAGGCGTTCCGCTCGAGGAAGGCCCGGTCGTGGGTGACCACCACGATGGCTCCGCGGTGTTCGTCCAGCCGCGATTCGAGCCAGGCCAGTGCCGCATCGTCGAGGTCGTTGGTCGGCTCGTCGAGCAGGAGCAGCTCTGCGTTGGCAGACAGTGCCACGGCGAGAGCGAGCCGGGCGCGCTCGCCCCCGGAGAGCCCTTCGACCAGGCGCTCGCGGTCGACAGCACCCAGACCGAGCTGGTCGAGCGCGGCGTCGACACGCCGGTCGACGCCATAGCCGTCGCGAGCCTCGAACCTGTCGATCAGCTCGCCGAGCTCCTCGAGCAGCGCCGGCTGATCCTGGTCGCCGGCGATCGACAGGCGCTCAGCGCAACTCTGGATGCGCGACTCGAGCGCCCGCAGGTCCGCCAGCAGGAGGTCGACGGCATCTCGCACGGTCGCCCCGGCCGGGAACCGGGGCTCCTGGGCGGCGTGTGCGATGCCACCGGGGATGACGACGCGGGTCTCGCCGGCGACCGGCGTCACCACACCCGCCAGCAGGTCCAGCAGGGTCGACTTGCCGGCGCCGTTGTCTCCGATGACGGCGAGCCGGTCGGTCGGGCCGACGGCGAGGTCGACGCGATCGAGGACGATCCGGTCGGAGAACCGGACCGTGGCCGAACGCAGCTCACAGACGCGGTGACTGCGTACGGTGGAAGAAGAGAAAGCAGACGGGAACAAGAGGACACTCCTCGTGGCGACGGGTCGGATAACGGACCTCGAGCGCGCCGGTTGGACGGCGCGGTCGCTCAGGACCCACTGCGGAGAAGACTCGACGCAGCGTCCCGATCTATCGCTTCAGAGTACCCATCGAGACGTACGCTAGCAGCCCCTCTTCGGCGCCCGCGAGTGGTTTACGAGCACCACGTCGAAACCGTTCGACAGCCGATCGGGGCCGTGCCAGCGTTCGTTCCATGCACGTCAGAACCGGGTCGGTCAGCGACCTCCCAGCAGCCATGAGTCTCCTCGATGACGCCGTCGCCTGGCTCGCCTCGCAGGGCCGCACCGGGCAGTGGGGTGAGGCGCCGTTCTCGTCCGTCGAGGCTCGGGTGGAGCAGATCCGGACGATGCTCTCCGAGCGCACCGCGCGCATCGCCGAGACGGACGGACAGGTCGTCGGGGTGTGCGTGCTGGCCGACGAACCACTGCCGTACGTCGACCCCGCGCCGATCCCCGAGCTCTACCTGCAGCTGCTCGTCACCGATCGTGCCCGGAGCGGTTCGGGCATCGGCCGGACGCTGGTCGACGACGCCGTCGAGATCGCCCGGCAGCGAGGTGTCGCCCAGATGCGGCTCGACTGCTACGCCGGTGACGACCAGGCGCTCATCCGGACGTACGAAGGATTCGGGTTCGCACTGGAGCGGCGGTTCACGGTCGACACCGGGCAGCCCGAACCTTGGCCAGGCGCGATTCTCCGGCTGCAGATCTGAGCGTCGTCTCCGGGCCACCCTCTCGCGGCCGGCGTTTGTAAACTGCGGCGAAGCCGGCGCGGCGAGAGAGGTGAGTGCGATGACCGAGATCAGTGACTGGTTGGCGGCATTCGCCGAGGAGCAACGTCGGCCCGATGAGGTGGCCCGCTGGGCCGCGTCGACCGCCGACGCGATCCTGGCCGACGGCGAGATCGAGCTGGCCGATCTCCGACCCCTCCTCCTGAAGGCCGTCGAAGAGCACTGGTACGCCTTCCTCGACCGGATCACGCTGCCGGACGCGGAGTTCGAGCTGGTCCCGTCCGCACACGCCATCGCACTCGAGGCAGCGCGCCGCCATCTCGGTCTGCCGTTGCTGCTCAAGGTCTACCAGCGGGCGCAGGAGGCGAGCTGGGACTTCGCGGTGCAGGTCGTCCGGCAGGCGCCCAGCGATCTCGACCACGAGGCCCTGCTGGTCTGGTTCTGGACGAAGGCCACCGCGTGGTTCGGCTCCTCGGTCGAGCAGTCGGTGCTGATCCACCAGGCCGAGACGACCCGGATCCAGCAGCGCGGGGACGCGCGCCGCTTCGAGTTGGTCTCCCAGGCGCTGGACACCCGCAGCGTCTCCCCCGCCGAGCTGTCCGCCGCACTGGCCGGCCACCCGGTCAACATCCCCGGCCACGTCGCCCTGGTCGCGCACGCGCTCACCGCCGACTCCATCGAGCAGCTCGAGGCTGCGCTCACGGCCGTCACCCGCCGGGCCGGTCCTGCCCGGTCTGCGCTGGTGCGCCCGGGAGGAAGGGAGATGTGGGCCTGGCTCGCGCTGGGCGAGCGACCGGACACGATGACCGACGTCGGGATCGATCCCACTGCCGTACGGGTGACGATGGGCGTCGGCGGAAGCGGTCTCGACGGTTTCGTCGCAGCGCATCTCGACGCGCAGGCGGCTCAGCGGGTCGCACTGGCGCCAGGGCGACGAGAACCGGTGACCGCCTACGACGACGTGGCCGCCCTGGTCCTCGTCGCCCATGACCCGGAGGCCGCCGAGCGGTTCACCCGAACGACGCTGCGCGGACTGGCCGATCCGCCCCATGACCGCCTCCGCGAGACCGTGCGCGAGGTCCTCACCTCGGCCGAGACGGCGGACCGGCTCGCCGAGCGGCTCGGCATCCACAAGAACACCATCCGCTACCGCGTGGCTCAGGCCGAGCGGCTCCTCGGACGCCCGTTGCGCGAGCGGGCCGGCGACCTGCTGCTGGCGCTCGACTACCACGACACCTTCCTCGCCACCGCGACTGTGAATACGCACAGTTATCGATGATCGATTCGGCCTGATCAGCCAGAGACTCTGCTGCCGCGTACGTCCATTCTGACAGTGGTCGTAACCGAACTCACAGGAGGCAGCAGATGACACTCGGCGCCAGCGGCATCGTCGACAGGGGCTCCACCGAGAGGTGGCGGGACAGGAAGCGCTATCTGTGGCTCCTCGGGCTCGTGGTCCCGTCCTTCGCCTTCATCGCCGTGGGTGGCTACGTCCTGACCGGGTGGGGCGTGTTCCTGTGGACGGGTCCGATCGTCGTCCTCGGCGTCGTCCCGCTCATCGACTTCGCGGCCGGCCTGGACCGCTCCAACCCGCCCGACGACGTCATCGAGGAGCTCGAGGAGGACAGGTACTACCGCTACATCACCTTCGCGTTCCTGCCGATCCAGTACGCCGGGTTCGCCTTCGCGATGTACCTGATCGCGACCCAGGACTGGCCGTTGGCGCACAAGATCGGCCTCGCCCTCACCATCGGGTTCATCGGCGGCATCGGCATCAACACCGCCCACGAGCTCGGCCACAAGAAGGAGAGCCACGAGCGCTGGCTGTCCAAGATCGCCCTCGCGCAGAGTTTCTACGGACACTTCTACATCGAGCACAACCGCGGCCACCACGTACGCGTCGCGACACCGGAGGACCCGGCCTCCTCCCGGATGGGCGAGAGCCTCTACGGGTTCTGGTTCCGCACCGTGTTCGGGTCGCTCAAGAGCGCCTGGGGGCTGGAGGCCAAGCGCTACCGGCGCAAGGGCACCCACCCGTTCCACCTCGGCAACGACGTCCTCAACGCCTGGCTGATGAGCGCGGCCCTGTGGACCGCCATGACGCTCTGGCTGGGCGTCGGGATCCTGCCCTACCTCGTCCTCCAGGCCGTCATCGGCTTCTCGTTGCTGGAGGTCGTCAACTACCTGGAGCACTACGGGATGCTGCGCCAGAAGACCAGCTCCGGGCGCTATGAGCGGGTGCTGCCGATGCACTCGTGGAACTCCAACAACATCGCCACCAACGTGCTCCTCTACCACCTGCAGCGGCACAGCGACCACCACGCCAACCCGACCCGGCGCTACCAGACCCTGCGTGACTACCGGGAGTCGCCGGCGCTGCCGACCGGCTATGCCGGGATGATCGTGCTGGCCCTGGTCCCGCCGCTGTGGCGGAGGGTGATGGACAAGCGCGTGGTCGCGCACTTCGACGGCGACGTACGGCTGGCCAACGTACGCCCCGGCCAGCTCGACAAACTGCTCGCCGCGTTCCCGCCGCCCGCAGAGCCGACGAGCGAGGAGACCGTGAAGACCGACGTGACCCGGCAGACCTTCGACGACGAGGTCGCCGCCGGCCGCTGCCCCGGTTGCGGCTACGTCTACGAGGTCGCCGCCGGCAACGAGCTCGAGGGCTTCGCGGCCGGCACCGCTTGGCGCGACATCCCCGACGACTGGTGCTGCCCGGACTGCGGCGTACGCGAGAAGGTCGACTTCATCCCGCTGAAGGAGTCAACGCTGTGAATACGATCGAAGCGGACAAGACGGTGTGCGAGGGCATAGGGATGTGCGAGGCCCAGGCCGACACCTACTTCCAGATCGGCGACGACGGCCTCGTCGAGGTCCTGACCGACGAGGTGCCCGACCCGGACCGCGGGTACGTCAAGGCCGCCGTCGACTCCTGCCCGGTCTCCGCGCTCCGCCTCCTCGGCTGAGCGCGACCCATCGAGTCGGAGGAAGACGAATGCCATCACTTCTGGTCGTCGGCGCCGGGCTGGCCGGGCTCCGCGCCGTCGAGGGCGCACGTCAGGCCGGCTGGTCCGGGCCGATCACGATCGTCGGCGACGAGCCGTACCCGCCCTATGACCGGCCGCCGCTGTCGAAGGCGGCGCTCTCCAGCGAGGAGGAGCCCGGCGTGCCGGTGCTGCGGTCGAGCGAGGTGATCGATGAGCTGCGGGTGCACCACCTCTCCGGGGTGCGGGTCCACGGCCTCGACACCGAGCGCCGCACGGTGACCACCAGCGCCGGAGACCTCGGCTACGACGCGCTCGTGATCGCCACCGGCAGCACTGCGACGACTCTGCCGGGACTGTCCGGGGTGCGCGGCGTACAGGTGCTCCGTCGCTACGACGACGCGCTCGCCGTACGCCACTCCCTGGCGCGCTCGCGCCGGGTGGTGATCGTCGGGGCCGGGTTCATCGGCTCCGAGATCGCCTCGGCGGCCCGAGCCCGCGGCATCGACGTCACCGTCGTCGAGGCGAGCAGCCGACCGCTGGAGCGCGCGGTCGGCCCGCTTGCGGCCGCCCGCCTGATGCAGCTGCACACCGACGCCGGCGTCAGGCTGCTCACCAGGACCACCGTCTTTGGCGTACGCAGCTCGGACCTCGGCGTCCACGAGGTCGAGCTGAGCACCGGTGAGACCGTGGCCGCCGATGCCGTGGTCCTGGGCATCGGCGCCCGCCCGGCAACGGCGTGGCTCGCCGGCAGCGGCGTCGCCCTGGACAACCGCACCGGCGGAGTTCTCTGCGACCGCAGGCTCGCCACCAGCGCGCCCGGGGTCTGGGCCGCGGGTGACGTGGCGTGCGTCGACGGCGAGCGCAGCGAGCACTGGACCGCGGCGGGCGAGCAGGGTCGGGTCGCCGGCGCGAACGCCGCCGGAGCCACCGAGGTCTTCGCCTCCGTCCCCTTCGCCTGGTCGACCTGGCACGGGCACCGGATCCAGGCCGTCGGCGAGACCACGGCGGCCGACGAGGAGGAGCGCGAGCCCGGGTTCATCGTCTACCGGCGAGGCGGCATCGAGGTGGGCGCGGTCGGCGTCGACAGCCCTGGTCCGGTCGCCCGGCTCCGCCGCACCCTCGCGGCGCAGGCTCGCTCCGAGACCCGGGCTCACACCGCATTGGCCGGAGGCGTCGTACCTGCTCGGGAGTAGGTGGTCGGGACGGTGACGACGACGGTGTGCGCGTGGTCCAGGAGGTGGTGGGCCACCGCTCCCCCGCCGCCGACCACGACCATGTGCATGGTCTGGGCCTGCTCCGCGAGAGCATGCCCGAGGCTTCCGGCCTGGATCCGCAGGTGCGGGTGCAGGTCCGGATAGCGCTCCCGGAGTCCGGCCACGCACTCCGCGACCAGCACCCGGTCGTCGTCGGGCCGCTTCGCGTCGCCGGCGCGGTAGCAGTACAGCACCGTCACCGGCAGGTTCCGCTGGTCGGCCTGGTCGAAGGCGAATTCCAGGGCCGGAATGGAGTCGCTGGTCCCGTCGATGCCGACGAGCACGCCGCGGCCCACGCCGCCGGCGCCCGGGCACAATACGACGACCGGGCACCGCGAGTCCTCGACGACGGACCTGCTGACCGAGCCGAGGATCCAGCTGCCGATCGGTCCCTTGCCCCGCGACCCGAGCACCAGCAGCGAGGCATGGCCGGACGCGGCGACGAGTGCGGGCATCGCGGACCCGGTCTGCTGCGATGTGGTCACCTCCGGGCGTCGGTAACCGGCGTACCCCGCGACTCCGGAGAGCGCATCGAGGCGACGCTGGGCGTAGCGCTCGGCGCTCGCCAGCACCACGGACCCGTGCGCCTGCTCGGGCTCCGAGGGGGCTCCGGCCCGGAATCCGGGCGGCGTGTCCACGGTCGTGGCGGACACCACGTGGACCAGTGCCACGTCACGTCCGTCGCGGTAGGCCTGCTCGACCGCCCAGGACACGCTGTCGGCCGCTGCCGGCCAGTTCTCGACCCCGACCAGGACCGCGCCCTCGGGGATTGCTGCGTACGTCATCTCGACTCTTCCGTCTGCTCGTCTGTTCCGTGCGATTCAGACCGGCACGACGCGCCGGCCGGTGATCTGGGTCGGCGTGATGCACACGTACAGCGTTCGCCGGCCGTCTGCCCATGGCTCCGGCCTGAGGTCGTGCTCCGTCAGCCAGACCCCGTCGACGAACTCCGCGGACCCGCGTGCCAGCACGCTCCAGCCCGAGGAGGTGTAGGAGTCGAACTCGTCGATCTGATACGACACCTGGCCGGTGCCGACGTGGTCCGCGATCGCCGTGCGCGGCGCGGTACGAAACACGATCCGGTCATCCACCATGACGTGGTTGACCGGCATGACCAGCGGCCCGTCCGGGTCTCCGAAGGCGACTCTTCCGACCTCGCTCCGTTCGAGCAGCTCCACGCACTCGGCGCGGTCGAGCTCGGTCAGGTGACCGGGAAACCATCGTGCTGCCAGGTACATCGCCTTCTCCTTCGTCACTGACGGCCGGCACCGACCGGCCGACTCTCTACTGACGTGACCCCGTCCGTGGCTCCGGCATCCCCCTCGAATGCCGGTGCCACGGACGGGTCGATCTCGATCGGGCAGATGCTTTCGCGAAGCACCGCCCGGGCAGTCCCGCCCAGGTGCCCGAAGCCGCGGAAGCTCCGGCCATGGCCGAGGATCAACAGATCCGCGGTGCGGGACGCCTCCACCAGGGCGTACGCCGTCTGGGCGTGCACGACGTCGACCCCGACATCGACTCCGGCCGCCTTCGGGCCCGAGGCCGCTCGGGCCGCGCCCAGGGTGGCGGTGAGCTCCCGCTCGGCCCGGTCGATCCAGGCCTGCTCCTCGCTCCCGACGGTGAGATAGTCCTGGAAGGCCCCGAAGGTGTGCCAGGCGTGCAGCAGCCGCAGGGGCGCGCCGCGCTCGGCCGCCACTTCCAGCCCGCGGCGTACGAGAGCGATGGAGCCGGCAGCGTCCTGGACCCCGACGACGATCTCGCGGGGTTCGTCTCCGGGAACCCAGGTGGCGGGGACGGCGACCATCGGCACCGGCGCGTGAGCCGCGACCGGGGCGAGGATGGAGGAGGTGATGATCCGGTCGAGCAGCGTGCGCGGCTGGTCACCCAGCACGACCAAGCGTGCCTTGGCGGACTCCTGGGCCAGCACCGTCGCCGGCAGGCCGAGCAGGAGGTCCGTCGTCACCACCACGCCGCTGTCCGTGACTGCGTCCTCCGCCTCCGCGAGGATCGCTCGTCCGAGCTGGCCCATCCTGGAGTCGGGGGCCGTGGGCGCCAC
This sequence comes from Nocardioides sp. NPDC006303, assembly GCF_040613175.1. NCBI lineage: Bacteria > Bacillati > Actinomycetota > Actinomycetes > Propionibacteriales > Nocardioidaceae > Nocardioides > Nocardioides sp. NPDC006303. The sequence goes on along the minus strand of NZ_JBEXRR010000020.1, from coordinate 82,009 downwards.
CGGCCAGGTCGGCAGCGGCGGGGCGTACGGGTCGACCACGTAGACCAGGTGCAGGACGGCACCGACCTGAGCCGCCTCGGCGGCGCCGTAGCGGGCGGCGGCGAGCCCGGCCTCGGTGCCGTCGACTCCCGCCAGGATGACGTCTCTGCGCCCCTTGATCACTTCAGCCATGTCTCCAGCGTGGGTCCGCGGGGCGGTCCCCCGACAGGGACCCTCGGCCCGAGGCAAGGGCCTTTGGTCGTCAATCACGGCTCACGCCTCGGCCGCGAGACGGCCTGCGTGACCGCGAGGACCGAGGGTCACGCTCGTCATCGCAGCCACGGGTGGTGCATGACGAGCGGCACCCGCGCCCACTGCTTGCCGAAGCCCCAGGTGTCACCGGAGTAAGTCATCGTCAGGACGCCGAGGGTGAGCGCGCCGAGCAGGTGATCATCGATGATCGGGTTCTGATCCAGCGGGAAGCTGGAGAACCACATCAGGACGTACATCGTCGCGCCGGCGATGGCGCCGACCCGCATTCCGATGCCGAAGGTGAGCGTGAGGCCCACGCCGAGCAGCCCGATCATGAACAGCCAGTCGGCCCACGGCTGACCCGCCATGTCGTTCCACATGCCCTGCAGCCAGTTGTTCTCGGGCACGTTGGACAGGTAGCCCTCGGTGGGACTGCCGCCGTTGATCCAGGCTGCGTCCTGGGCGAAGAAGTCGATGCCGGTGCGGGTGCCGGCCTCGTTGGTGATCGCACCGGTATGGAAGCCCAGCGCGAGCAGCTTGTCGAAGAAGGCCCACAGGAACGTGAGCCCGAAGGCGATCCTCAGCGTCGCCAGCATCCGCGCGGCGGGCAGCGGGTAGTGCCCGGGCAGCGTTGTCGCAGAGCCGGGTGTGGAGATTGAAGTCATCATTCCTCCAACGGTCTCGCCGGCCGGTCTTGGCCGGACACCCTCAGCCAACCGCCGTCGAACCCGTCGCGGCGAGGGAACGGGGTCCGCCCCGAGCGGGACCTTGGTCCACGAAACCGCCCGTCAGCGCGGAAATCACCGAGGTTGGGGCTCTGCAGTCCTTTACCGAGAAGTCCCGGCGCTGCCGGTCTAGAGTGAACGTCATGGCATCGCCGGAGACGGGGCTGCCGGATGCTGCACGGGCAGTGCTCGACGCCATCAACGTCATGAACTCCGATCTGGATCTTCCCGGGGTCCTCGACCGGATCGTGCGCTCTGCCTGCGCGATCACCGACGCCCACTACGGCGCACTCGGTGTCCTCGGCGATGACCGTACGCTCGTGGAGTTCGTCCATCACGGGATCGACGAGCCCACCCGGTCCCGGATCGGACCGAACCCCCACGGGCGCGGCATCCTCGGGCTGCTGATCAAGGACCCGCGGCCGCTCCGTCTCGAACGACTGCAGGACCATCCGGCCTCCTACGGCTTCCCGCCGCACCATCCACCGATGACGTCGTTCCTGGGCACTCCGGTGACGATCCATGGCACCGTCTACGGCAACCTCTATCTCACGGAGAAGGCCAACGGCCAGGCCTTCACCGACGAGGACGAAGTCCTGGTCACCGCGCTGGCCGCCGCGGCCGGCACGGTGATCGAGAACGCGCGGGTGTTTGCCTCCGCCGAGCGGCAGCGCGCCTGGCTCGCCGCTTCATCGCAGATGTACAACGCCCTCCAGATGCCCACCACGACCGAGCGTGCCGTCGAGCTGATCGCCCGCTGCATTCGCCCGGCCTGCGGCGCCGACGGCGTCGGTGTGGTTCGGCAGCGCAGTGATGGCCCCGAGGTGCTGGCCACCGACGGGCTCCCCGCCGCGGAGATCCTCAGCACGTGCATCGAGGTCCGCGATGCGGTCGTGACCGCCGCCAAGGGTGAGCGCGTGCCGCCCCTGACGGTGGCCGACGGATCCGTGGTCCTGCTGGCGCCTCTACGCGGCCATCTGTACGGCCCCGCGATAGTCGTCGCGGTCGTCCCCGACCTCCGGACCGCCCGGTCCCAGCACGATCTCCTCACCTCGTTCGCCGACCAGGCGGCGGTGGCGCTGGACCGCGTCCAGGCGGTCGCCGAGCACCAAGCGGGTGCTCTTGCCACCGACCGTGACCGGATCGCCCGCGACCTGCACGACCTGGTGATCCAACGTCTGTTCTCGACCGGTCTGCTCCTTCAAGGGACCCGGGCGAAGGCGGCCGGTCCCGGAGTGCAGCACCGCATCGACCAGGCGATCGCCGACCTCGACAGCACGATCCGTGACATTCGCTCCACCGTCTTCCAGCTCCAGCCGAACGTGTCGGAGGGGATTCGCGACTCGTTGCACGCGCTGCTCGCCGAGTACGCCGGCGCCCTCGGCTTCACTCCCGAGCTCCGCACCACCGGTCCCCTGGACACGCCCGTGCCGCGGACGATCAGCGACGAGCTTCTCGCCGTGCTCCGCCAGGTCCTGTCGAGCATCGCCCGGCAGGAGAAAGCCACCCGAACCTCCGTCGAGGTCGGCGTCGAGAACGACGCGGACGGCCGCCGGTGGGTGCGCCTCCAGGTCACCGACGACGGCGGTGCCGTCAGCACGACGGGGAGCTGGCTGCGCAACATACGGGAGCGCGCGATCGAACTCGGCGGAACGGTTACGATCGGCGAACGCGAACCCGGCGAGATCCAGCTGGACTGGCGTACGCCGCTCGACGGGTGAACTGCCCGGCGGAGGCTGGTGCGTGACCAGCCCCCACCGGGCGTCTTCCCCGGCTTCGGCCCACCCCCTGGGCCGGCAGCCGGAGGCTCTAGGCCGCCCCGGCCGTCGAGTCCGACATCGGTGCGGATCGGCCGCGACCCTGCAGCCGCGCCACAGGGACGACCAGCACCGGGACATCGGCGCTGTTGAGCACCTCCCGTGCCACCGCCCCCAATCCGATCGAGGCACCGTTGTGATGATCTCGACTCAGGACGATCAGCTCGGGGTCGCCTGTGTGGTCGGTCAGGACGTCGGCCGCATGGCCGTTGTCTCGCACCACGGTGGCCGCCACCCCTGGAAACTCGTCTCGGAACGGACCGACCAATTCCTCCAACGCCGCCACGCTGCGCTGCTCCCACTGGCGATAGAGGGGCGCGCCGAGGACCTTGTCCCAGACGAGCATGGGCCGCAGGTCGACTGCGGACACGACGCGCAGCGGTGCCTCGGACCGCATCGCCTCCCGGAACGCCAGCCGGAGCGACTCCTCGTCGTCCGCCGCCGGATCGACACCGACGACGATGGTGCCCGGGTGATGGGGCCGGTCGTTCCACACCGGCGGCACCACCACCAGCGGAGACGACGCACGAGCGGCGAGCCGGAGCGCGGTGGTCCCGATGCGCACGCTGCGTAGGGGACCCATTCCGCGCTTCCCGACGACGAGCAGGTCTTGCTCGCCGACCGTGGCCAGCAATGCGGAGACCGGGTGGCCGAACCGGACGAGCGTACGCACGCTCAGCTGTGGATGCGCGGCCACCACGCGGTCGCGGATGTCCTCGAGGAGCACCCACTCGTGACCCGCGTCCGCATCGGCCTCGCGTCGATCCGGGACGCCGACGTCGACCACCCCGACCAGCATCAGCGGCCCGCCCGTCGCCAGCGCCGAGGCGACGGCATAATCGACCGCGGCCCGGTTGCGCTCGGAGCCGTCGACACCGACCACGACCTTCGCCTGGTCCTTCTCATAGGTCATCGCAACGCACAGCTCCTCCGGTTCACTCTCACGGACTTCTCCAGCAAACCCTTCACTCATGCGCCGCGCGGAGAGGCCATGGTCCGGAGAGGTCGGGATGAAGGTCCATGACCGCACCCGCTCAACGCTCACGGTCATCCGGCTCGGACGGGCAGGGCACCACGGCGACAGGCACCTCTGCGTTGTGGATCACCTCGCGCGCGACCGGTCCGAGGCCCCAGGTGCCACGCACGTCGTGGCGTCGCCCGAGCACGATCAGCTGAGCGCCGATCGACCTGTCCAAGACGATGCTGGCGGCGTGGCCGCGATCTCGCTCGATCGTGACCTGAACCTGCGGATACTCCTCACGCAGCGGTTCGATCGCCGCCTCGAGATCCACGGTGCTGCGTTCCTGGCCATCTCGCACGAGCGGTGTGTTGGCGGTCGGGTCCCAGACGAGCACGGGACGCAGGTTGACCGAGTGCATCACCACCAGCTCGACCCCGTCGCGGCAGGCCCGCTCGAGCGCGGCCCGCAGCACCGGCGCATGGAGACTGTCCGGGTCCACGCCGACGACCACTGGTTCTCCTCGGTGGTCCGCAGGGCTCCAGCCAGGCGGCACGACCGCCACGGTCCCGAGGGCCCGTCCGGCGACCCTCATCGCCGTCGACCCGACCAGGAACCGATGAGAACCCCCGAGTCCGCGTTTGCCGACAACCAGCAGATCCTCGACGTCCGAGTACCCGAGCAGAGCTGGCACCGGGTGATCGAACTCGATCAACGACACCGTCCGCACGCCGGCATGTGCGGCTTCGACCTCACGCTCGATCTCCTTCAGCACGGGCCACCGGCGCCCGTCGACGGCGCCATCCTGATGTCGCACCGGGTGTCGCACGGCGCCGATCGGCACGAGCGGTCGCCCAGTTGCAGCCGCTTCCGCGATCGCGTACGCCACCGCGGCGCGGTTGGGCTCGGAACCATCCACGCCGACCACGACCCTCGGCTCGAGCGGTGGCAGCGGGCGGGTCGGGGCACCCGAGGGCTCCTCGTCCACCGCCGTCTGCCGGCCAGGACTCGAGGTCGCGGTCATATGTCCTCCCTCACGAGGTCGGGTGATCGGCTGATCGCTCCAGGGCCTTCAGGGAAACCCGTCGGTTGCGGAGGGTGCCAGGGACGTAGGTCCGGCAGGTCGGGAACAAAGTCCTCAGGCACCCGAGCCTCAACATGCGCCTCCCCACGGCCGAGGCGCTGCGCCCCGGAGATAGCGGTCCGGGCCGCCTGCCGCCCGGGCTCCGGAACGGAACCACGCCTCCAGTCCTGGCGCGTCGCGCCGTCCGAGCTCTTCGAGAAGCACCTCGCGGATCTCGACCGCCCGCAGCTTCGCGCCGGGGTCCGTGGCCCGGTCGAGGGCCACATAGCTGGATCGCCAGGCCATGCACAGGTCCGAGTCGGTCAGCGCGTCGGTGACTGCCAAGACAGCCTCGACCGGATCGATCACGTGGGGTCTGATCGCCACTGCCACTGCCGCTGCTTCTACCGCTGCCGCCGCCGCCTCTGCGCGCGAGCGTCGCCTGCCCACCCGGTGGCGGCGCTTGACCGGCCGCGCGGTGCGCGGTGGCCAGCCGAGCCACCCCATCTCCCACGCGGCGGCGAGCCCCGCGGCTGTCACCAGCAGACCACTCGTCCAACCGAGCGCGACGATGAGCCCTGCGCCAGCCAGCGTCGTGGTCGGCCACAGCAGGCTCCTGACGAGCACGACCTTCCACTGGATCGGGCCCGTGTCGGGTCCCAGGCACACCAACAGCGAAACGGTGATGAAGCTCGCGCCCGCCCACCAACCGAGCGTCATCGGCACGGACCACGCCATGAGTGCGGCCATGCCGCAACCGGCCACGATGGCGGCCACGGCTGTCCACGCCCAACGTCTCATGCGGTCACCGACGCGCATTCGTCGACAGCTCAGAAGGCCGGGGCCGGGTCGACGCCGGCCTTCTCGAACAGGCCGTCGTGCCGGCCACCCGCTCCCCTGTCGATGCCCACCAGGATCCGGATGTCTCGGACATGTCGTCTCCTCACGGGCACGGCGCATGCGGCCGTCCCGTTCCCACTCTCATCGAGGCCAGCGCAAGCGGGCAGGGACGTTGGTCCGGGTTCCGAGGACCTTCGTCCGCACTCACCGCTGCCGGTAGGCCCCGACGGCAGTTGGCAGGGTCGGGAAGAGTCGCTCCTCACCGATCCGGTCCAGGATGCCGGAGGGAGCCAGCGAGTCACGCAGGTCCTGCTTGATCCTGGCGATCGCGAAGACGATGCCTCGCTCGCTCAGCGCGGTGCGCAGCGCCTCGAGCGCGTCCACCGCGGTGACGTCGACCTCGGTGTTCGCCTCGGCGTTGAGCAGGAACCACTCCACCGGCTGCTCGGCAGCGTCGACCGCCGCGAGCGCGCGGGTGCGGAAGTCCTCGGCGTTGGCGAAGAAGAGCGGCGAGTCGTAGCGGTAGACGAGCAGGCCGGGCACCTCTTCGGCCTCGGGGTAGTCGTCCACGTCGTGCATCCCCGCCAGCCCCGGTACGTGGCCGAGGACCGCGTCGTGCGGGTGCGCGACCCGGCGCAGCAGGTCGAGCACGGAGAGACCGACCGCGATCAGTACGCCCCACATCACCCCGGCGACGAGCACTGCCACAGTCGTGACCAGAGCGAGGACGAGCTCGCTGCGCCGGAACCGGGCGAAGCGACGCAGCTCACCGACCTCGACCAGCTTGGTGGCGGCATAGACCACCACAGCGCCGAGCGCGGCCTCGGGGAACGCCTCCAGGACCGGCGCAAGGAGCAGCACCGCAGCCACCGTGGTGGCGGCCGCGGCGTACGAGGTCAGCTGCGTACGCCCGCCCACGGCGTGGCCGATTGCGGTCCTGCTGCCGCTGCTGCTGACGGGGAATCCGTGCAGGAGCGCCGAGCCGAGGTTGGCCCCGCCCAGGGCGAGCAGCTCCCGCCGCGCGTCGACATGTTCGCCGGCGCGGGCGAAGGCGCGGCCGGTGAGGATGTTGTCCGTGTAGCCGACGAAGGCGACGCCGAGCGCCGGGCCGAGCATCGCGACGATGGCGCCCGGCTCCAGGACCGGGAGACCCGGGGCCGGAGGCCGGCTCGGGATCTCGCCGACCAGCTGCAGTCCGTACCCGTCACCGAGCAGTGCCACCAGCGCGGTGGCGGCGAGCATGCCGATCAGCGCGACCGGGGCCCGCGGGGCGAGCAGGGAGCCGGCGATCATCGCCGCAGCCGCGCCACCACCGAGCAGCAGAGTGGGGACATGGACCTGGTCGAGGTTGCCGAGGAAGCTGCGCAGCTCGGCCAGCACCCCGTCGCCGGTGATCGTGACGCCGGTGAGGTTGTCGAGCTGGGAGACGACCATGAGGACCGCGATCCCCGCCATGTAGCCGATCAGCACCGGCCGCGAGAAGAGCTCGGCCAGCACCGAGACCCTTAGGAACCAGCCCACCACGCAGATCGCGGCGACCACGAGCGCAAGCGTCGCCGCGAACGAGGCGGGGTCCTCGGCCGCGGCCGGGGTGGCCCCGATCGCCGCCGCCGTCATCAGCGCAGTGGTCGACTCCGGACCGACCGAGAGCAGCCGGGAGGTGCCCAGCAGGCCGTAGACCACCATCGCACCGACGCACGCCCACAGCCCGGTCTCGGGAGGGAGACCGGCCAGCTCGGCGTACGCCATCACCTGGGGCACGAGGTAGGCGGTGATCGTCACGCCGGCGAGCAGATCGAGCCACAGCCAGCGCCGCTGGTAGCCGGCGATCCACGGCGGCATCACGCGGCGTACGTCCATGGCAGCACTGTCCCACGAGTCGCCGTCCGCCCGCCGCCGTCAGGGCAGAGGCCCTAGTCGAGGGGCACCGACCACTCCACCACGGTGCCCTTCGGCGAGGCCGGCTCCACGGTGCACCAGCCACCTCTCATCTCGGCACGTTGGCGCATGTTGGCCAACCCGCTCTCCACCACCTCGGCGGGGACGCCGACTCCGTCGTCGCGCACCCGGAGCACGAGGTCGGCACCTGCCGAGAGCGACACCTCGACCTCGCTCGCGTGCGCGTGACGCACGGTGTTCGACAGCGCCTCGCCGAGGACGGCGAGGACGTCCTTGGTGACCTCGGGCGTCGACCGGAGCCGGACCGGACCCGAGAAGATGAGCGCCGGGCGGAACTTGAGCGACTCCGCAGCCCGGTTGACCACATCGGTGACCTGGGACTGGATGTCGCCGCTGTGCTCGGGGGCACCGAGCTCGAAGACCGCGCGCCGGAGGTCGCGGATGGTGTCGTCGATGTCGTCCACAGCCTTGTCCAGGCGGGCGCGAAGCTTGGGGCTCTCGGCCAGGTTGAGCCCGCCCTGCAGCCGCATGCCGATGACGAAGAGCCGCTGGATCACGATGTCATGGAGGTCGCGACCGATCCGGTCGCGATCGTCGTAGACGGCCAGCCGCTGGCGCTCCTCGCGGTTCCGCGCAAGCCGGATGGCCAGCGCGACCTGCTCGGCGAAGGCGTTGGCGACGGCCAGATCCACGTCCTGTGCCTGGTCGGCGTGCTCGCGGCGCCAGGCCAGCGCGAGCACTCCCACGGCGTTCATCTCCTCGGAGGGGTCGGTACGTCCCAGCGGCACGAGCACCCCAGGCCCGATGTCGCTCAGGTCGATGACGGCGGCCGCGCTTCCGCCACCGGCGGCGGTCGCGATGTCCTCGACCATCATCGGCGCGCCGACGCCGATCGCCTGGCCGGCGACCGACTCCCGCAGCGGCGCGTTCTTCAGGGCCTCGAGGTCGATGTCGGTCCCTGAGACCACCTCCACCCGTAGCCGTTCGGCCATGGGTCCCGTGACGACCCAGGAGACGTCGGCACCGGAGATCTCGCGGGCGCGGTCGGCGACCAACTGCAGCGCACTCGTGCGGTCGATGTCGCCCATCAGGGCACTGGTGATCTCGGCGCGGGCGTCGAGCCATCGGCTGCGGCGGGCGGCCTCCTCGGCCAGCAGGGCGTTCTCGATCGCGACGCCGGCGGCTGCTGCCAGGGCGACCACGATGTCCTCGTCCTGGTCGGTGAACTCGTCGCCGTCGATCTTCTCGGTGAGATAGAGGTTGCCGAACACCTTCTCCCCGATGCGCACAGGCACGCCGAGGAACGAGTGCATCGGCGGATGGTTCGCGGGGAATCCGTAGGACGCCTGGTGTGCGGTGATCTCAGGCAGCCGGAGTGGCTCGGGGTGGTCTATCAGCAGGCCGAGCACACCGTGTCCGCTCGGCAGGTCGCCGATCAGGATCTGATCGTCCACGCTGAGCCCTTGGGTGATGAACAGGCGCAGCCGGCGATCGCCGGCGCTGGCAAGGACTCCGAGCGCTGCGTACTTCGCGCCGGCCAGTGCCCCGGCCACTTTGACGATCCGGTCCAGCAGGTCGTCGATGGAGAGCCCTGTGCCCATCGTGACGATGGCATCGAGCAGCAACCGCCACCGCACCTGCTCGTCTCGAGCATCGGTGACCCTGTCGAGCACTTCGGTCAGCAGTTCGTCGAACGGTGCACCGTGAACTGTCGCTGCTTCGGTCGTGGAGCTCGATCCACGACGTTGTCGGGGCGGTGTGCGTCCCACATCGACCCCCCATCAGATGAGTGGTATGCCCCTAACCTATCCCCCTTGCAAGGTCCTGGTCACCAGAATCGCAGCTTGGGTGCGGCTCTCCAGGCCCAGCTTGGCGAGAAGGGACGAGACATAGTTCTTCACCGTCTTCTCCGCGAGGTGCATCTCCTTGCCGATCTGACGGTTCGTCAGCCCCTCGCCGATGAGCGCCAGGATCCGGCGCTCGTGATCGGTCAGGTGCTCGAAGGCGGAGTTGGTCTTCGGACCGCTGCGGATCCGCTCCAGGACCTGCGCGGTGACCGCGGGGTCCAGCATCGACTTGCCCGCGGCGACCTGGCGAACGGTCTCGACGAGGTCGGCGCTGCGCACCTGCTTGAGCAGGTAGCCGGAGGCGCCGGCCATGATCGCGGAGAACAGCGCGTCGTCGTCGTCGAACGAGGTCAGGATCAGCGCGGCGATGCTCGGGTCGACCGAGCGGACGTCGCGGCACACGTCGATGCCGGAGCCGTCAGGCAGCCGGCCGTCGAGGATCGCGACGTCGGGCCGCAGCGCCGGGATCCGGCGACGGGCCTCGTCGGCGAGCCCGGATTCGCCCACGACGACGATGTCGTCCTCGTCCTCGAGGAGGTCCTTGATCCCGCGGCGGATCACCTCGTGGTCATCGAGCAGGAAGACCCGGATGGGTTCCGCTGCGCTCTCCAGCGCTGCTGATTCGGTCACCGGCTCAATCTACGACCGAGGATGGCCCCTGCCAATGCGCGTCGTGCCCGCAGGCCGAGGACCAAGGTCCCTAGACGGAGCCGCGTCCGTCCGTCGCGCGCGCTCACGGCTGACCCGTTCCGACGGGGCTCGGCTCGGGCGCCAGCGCCTCACCCGACGGCATCGACGGCGCCGGCGGGACCAGTCCGGCCGGGTCGCTCCCACCCTGGTCGAGCCGGAACGGCGGGTAGGTGTCGGTCATCAGGCAGACGTACGCGGCGACGCGGACCGCCCACCGGTCGATACCGAGGACGAGGTCGAAGATGCCCTGTGGGTAGCGACGCCCGAACAGCATCGCCACGCCGGCGAAGAGGACCAGCAGTCCGACGACCCCGCTCCCCCAGGACCAGGCGATCGCATCGGTCCCCTGGGTCGCGTACAGGCCGCTGCCCAGGAAGAAGGCGAGGACCATCAGGTGCGGGATCGCCAGCAACCACGACTTCACCAGCACCAGGCCGCGAGAGAGCTGCTCGGGGTAGGCGATGTGGAGGCGGGCCGGGTAGCCGGGCACGTCCTCGAGGGTGAACGGCGGATAGGTGTCGGTGCCGAGCGCGGCGTAGCCGTAGTAGTTCACCCGCCAGGTCCAGCGCATCACGCCGAGATTGAAGTCGAAGATCGCCCGCGGGTAGCGACCGGTGAACAGGATGGCGAACCAGGCGATCACGGTGAGTACGGCGAAGGCGATCCAGAGAAAGAGCAGGATGACGTAGTGCGGGATCAGCAACAGCCACTTGACCAGCCACAGCGCGCGGCTGATCCCGGAGTCGAGGCGTCCCTCCAGCACTACCGGGGAATCGAATGTGTTCATGCCTCCACCCTCCGCGCACTGCGGGCCGGCGGCATCGGACCAAGGTCCTCGGGTCGGGGACGTGCGCCACTCCCGACGTGCACCCACGCGGTCGGAAGGTGGTGACACTGGCAGGACGCGGTGGGCGCGGCGCCAGAGGAAGGACGTGAACCCAGATGCGAGCAGCAGTCGTGTACGAGTCGATGTTCGGCAACACCGCCACGATCGCCACCGCGGTCGCCAACGGACTCCGGGACGCCGGCGTCGAGGTCGAGGTGATCCCGGTGGCGCTCGCCGGCGATGACCTGCTCCACGACCACGACCTGGTCGTGATCGGGGCACCGACGCACGCGCTCGGGCTGAGCAGGCCCAGCACCCGCGCAGATGCGGTCCTCCAGGGCGCTCCGGCCGAGGTCGAGGCCCGCGGCGTCCGGGAGTGGCTCGCGGAACTGACCGACGCGGAACCGAGGTCGGTGCGAATCGCCACCTTCGACACCCGGGCGCGAGCGATGCGCCACCTCCCGGGCTCGGCCGCCCGGCACGTGGCCCATCTGCTGCGCCGCCGGGGCTACGACGTACCCCCGGCCACCAGCTTCTACGTCGCCGCCACCGTCGGACCCCTCGCCCATGACGAGGAGTCCCGGGCCAGCGACTGGGCGGCGGACCTCGGGCACCAGCTCATGCGGCAGGTGGCTTGAGATGTCGAGGCTCCCCAACGAGACCACCTTGCACGCGATCCTGGAGCTGGCCTGCCGCGCACCATCGGTCCACAACACCCAGCCCTGGGCATGGGTCGTACGCGACACCATGCTGCTGCTGCGAGCCGACCCGCACCGCAAGCTCCTCCACGCCGACCCGAACGAGCGCGATCTGGTGGTGAGCTGCGGCGCCGCGCTGCACGAGCTCGTCGTGGCGGCGGCCGGGATGGGCTGGGAATGCACCGTGCACCGCACCCCCGAAGGGGGCCGCACCGATCTGCTCGCCGTGGTGACGTTCACGCCCCGGGACCCCGGCGTCGCGGACCTCGGCATGCTCGCGGCCATCGAGCAGCGGCAGACCGACCGGCGCCAGGTCTCGTCGTGGCCGGTGCCACGCCAGCGCCTCGACCACCTCGCCGGCCTCGCCCTCGACTACGGCGTCGTGGCGACCACGGTCCCCGACCATCTGCGTCCGGTTGTAGTGGCCGCCCTGGAGACCGCTCGCGCCCATCAGACCACCGACGAGGCGTACGTGGCCGAGCTCTACTCCTGGACTCGCGGAGGCAGCGACGCGGGCGTCCCGCAATCCAGCCTGCTCGCCGCCGACGCCGATCCGACCTCCTACACCCGATTCCCGAGCGGCACCCTCGCCGAGGACCACGACGAAGCCGGGGTGCCGGCCGAGGAGTGGCTCGTCCTGGCGACCGCGTCCGACGATCCGGGCTCCTGGCTGCGCGCCGGGGAGGCACTCGACGCGATGTGGCTCTCGTGCACCACCTCAGGGCTGGCCCTGGTGCCGTACACGCAGCCGATCGAGGTCGGCTCCACCCGGCGCACGCTGCAGCACGACCTGCTCGGCGACAACTCCTGCCCCCAGGTGCTGGTACGCATCGGCTGGCCGCAGCGCCACCACCGGCCGCTGCCCCCGACCCCGCGGCGTGCTCTCGACGACGTCCTCCACCACGAGAGCGCCTCGTCCTCGTGACCTACTGCTCGATCAGGTCGCCGATCGAGCCAGAGCCAGGCACGGCCCCGTCAGCGGCATGCCAGCCGGTCGGGACGACAGCCACCGGGACGGTGGCGCGGTGCAGCAACCGCCGGCTCACCGACCCCAGCGGCATCCGCCAGTGCCGGCCGTGGCCGGGTCTGCCGACCACCAGCAGCGATGCGTTCTCGGCCAAGCCGAGGATGACCTCCACCGGAGGGCCGGTCGGGGTGCGCTGTGTCACCGGGACGTCCTGGTAGAGCGCCCGCAGCGGGGCCACCGCCGCATCCTGGCCGTCGGCGACGCGCTCCATCCACTCCTCCCCGCTCTCGAGGAGCATGCGCGTGCCCGGCTCCACACCTGGCTGCCAGGCCGAGACAGCGACGAGCGGGCGACCCTGCTCGTGCGCGTGCGCCAGGGCGAACTCCACCGCCTCCAGGTGCGGCTCGAGCGCGTCGATCGCCACCACCACCGGTCTCCCGGCTGCTGGGGGCGACCAACCGGACGGCACGGCCACGACCGGCACCCACGCGTTCTGTGCGATCGTGATCGCCGTCGCCCCCACATAGGAGTCGTCGCTGTCCTCATCGGCACGGCCGACGACAACCATCTCGCTGCCCAGCGACCGAGCGAGCAGGGCGCTCTCCGAGCCGACCAGGACCGAGGACGCGACGTTCACGCCCGGGTGATCCTGGCGTACCTCCTCGACCAGGTCTGCCATCTCGTCCGTCGCGTCGGAGACCGAGCCACGTAGCGTACGCTCCCACGCCGGACCGGCGTCGTCGACGACGTGACACAGCTCGATCCCGAGACCGCTCGCCGCCGCATGCGCCAGCGACCACTGGGCGGCTGAGGTGAGACCGAGCGGACGGTCGACCCCGACGAGCATCCTCGGTACGGACCGCCGCGCCCGGATGCGTCGTTCGGGCTCCTCGCTCGCCTCCGGCCCCGGCCCCTCCACCAGTTGACGTGCGTCGCCGAGCAGGCCGACCGCAAGCTGCTCGAGGGCGCGACTGGTGGCGAGCGTCTCCCCCACGGCCAGGTCCTGACCGGGGCACAGACCCGCGTCCCCGGTGCCGACCAACGCCTCTCGGCCGCTGGCGTGGAGCTTCGCCTCGGCGTGCACGGTGCCGTCCTCGCTGTCGAGGAACACGTCCACCGCCCACACCGTGCCGGCGTGGCGCTCCACCTCGGAAGAAGTCTGAGAGCTCACCGATCCGTCTCCAGCCAGCCCATCAGATCTGCGAAAGGGTTGGTCGCGCGCTTGATCACCGTGCTCATCTGTCCTCCATGGGTTTCGCGGACACCCGTGCGGCGCCTCCGTCCTCAGTCTTGTTCCGCTCGAGTCGGGGCTCACGAGACCTTGGTCACCCGTGCCGGGACCTCCGCCACCTGCCCCGTCGAGCAGGGGGTGGTTGCCTGGGAGCGCAACCCCTACGGCTCTGGAAGGGAATCTCCGATGCTCGACTCCTTCGACGTCGTGACGATCACCCTGAACCCGGCACTGGACGACTCCTTCTCCGTGCCGAGGCTGATCCCAGGAAGCAAGATGCGGGGCAGTACGCCCCGGATCGACCCCGGCGGCGGTGGCATCAACGTTGCCCGGGTGCTGCACGTGCTCCGGATTCCGACACTGGCGGTCTTCCCCGTGGCCGGTCACATCGGTCAGGCGCTGACAGAGCTGCTGGAGGCCGAGGAGCTCTCCTTCGAGGCGATCGAGGTCGCCGGCGAGACCCGACTCAGCCACCACGTCACCGACCTCAGCACGGGACTGGAGTACCGCTTCGTACTGCCCGGGACCGAGCTCTCCGCCCCCGACCTGCACCGCTGCTTCGAGGTCGTACGCCGACGGGGTCACCAGGCGGCGTACGTCGTGCTGAGCGGCAGTCTGCCGCCCGGAGTCTCCGCCGACGTCGTCTCCTGGGTGAGGAGCCAGGCCGACTCCATCGGCGCGCGACTGGTCCTCGACACCTCCGGCGGTGCCCTCGCGCACGCGCATGGGGCCTTCCTGCTCAAGCCGAGCGTGCGCGAGCTCGGGGACCACCTCGGGCGCAGGCTGGACACTCTCGACGAGCAGCTGGCCGGCGCGCGGGAGCTGCTCCTGGCGACGGATGCGGGCGCGATCGTGCTCTCTCGCGGCCATCTGGGAGCCGCCCTGGTGACCGGGGCCGGTGCGGAGCTTCTCCCGGCCGTCGCAGGCGATGTCGTCAGCGGCGTCGGTGCCGGCGACGCCCTCGTCGCAGGGATCGTCGCCGGGCTCGTGCACGGCTGGGAGCTCTCCCGGGCAACCCGGCTCGGGCTCGCCTGCAGCGCGGCCATGATCGCGACACCGGGCACCTCGGTGTTCTCCGGCGACGACCTCGCCGCGTTCACGGGCGACCTTCCGCCGATACCGGCGGCGACGTCGGGTGAGGCGATCTGACGACGCGGTCCTCGACAGGGACGACCACCGTCAGTGGCCTGCGCTCGTCTCCCCCGCCCGCAGGCCCAGCGTGTTGATCGCGGCCTCCGCGCTGGCGGCGGCGGTGCCGCCGGTGTCGATCGTGACCGCTCCCGGCCATGCTGTCTCGGCTCGACCCATGTGGGCCGCGACCATCTCGTCGGCATCCGAGATGCTGTCCCGAGCGGCGATCCGGGCGGCAGCCACCTCGGGGGCGACCGTGCAGCGCAGGACCGTGAGGTCGCTGTACGTCGTGTTCGCGACATACTCGACGAGAACCCGATGTGCCGGGTCCGTCCAGGACGCATCGAGCACGACGGACTCGCCGCGGGCCAGCAGCGCCGTCGCGCGGTCGAGCAGCTCGGCGTAGGTCCGCCTCGTCCACGCGGGAGCGTAGATGCCCTCCTGCCACCCAGCTGTGGCGTGAACCATCGGATCGATGCCGGCCAGCTCCTTCCGCAGGCGGTCGCTGCTGAGCACGACCATGTCCAGCCGGTCGGCAACAGCACCGGCCAAGGTGGACTTGCCCGTTCCCGGAGCTCCTCCGACGGCGATGAGCCTGACCTCTCCGCGGCGCAGGTGATCGCGCGCGAGCTCGGCGAGGCGTACGGAATCGGCTGCTTCGTCGGCAACGAGCTGCCTCGCCTGAGCCTGTTCGGTGCGCAGCGCGGTGACCTTGGCTCGCATGAACGCGCGGTCGGCGATGTAGTGATGTACGAGGGAGGTGGGGACGGTGTCCGCGCTGAACTCGCGGTAGGCGGCCACCAGGTCGAGCGCCTCCTGGGACGCACCCAGCCGTTCGAGGTCCATCGCCAGGCATGCGACGTCATCGATCGCGTCGAGGCGGCGCAAGCGGTCATCGAACTCGAGACAGTCGAGGATGCGGGGTCCGTCGGGCAGGCAGAAGATGTCATCAGCGAGGAGGTCTCCGTGACCGTCGACGACTCGCCCGGTGCGGATCCGCTGGCCGAACAGCTCCTCGCGGCCGTCCAGGTAGCGGCCGCTGAGCCGCTCCACCTCGTCGACGAGGGTCCCGTCGAGAAGCGTGTCCCGGAATCGGGCGACCTCCTCCAGGTTGTGCCGCCAGCGGGAGCGCAGCGCCGGCGTGCTGCCCTCGGTCGAGATCTCGGGACTCCGCTCGGCACCGGCATGGAAGGCGGCCATGACCCGTGCGATCCGGCGCACCTCGTCGGAGAGGTCCTGTCCTTGCCGCGCGAGAGTGGCGAGGCGCCTGTCGTCGGGCATACGCCGCATCACGACGGCGGGCTCGGTGGAGCCATCCGCAAGCAGGAGATCGGTCAGGCCGACGTACACGTCGGGCGCCAGCCTGCGGTTGAGCTCCAGCTCCCGGCGGCAGACCTGGCGGCGGACCGCCCGCTCACCAAAAGTCCAGGAATCCGAGGTCGACCGGCTTCTTCAGCTTGTACGCGGTCTCCCCCACGAGCACAACCAGGCCCGAGTGTGTCTCGCGCAGATCTCCGTACGCCACGGCGCGGCCTCACTTCATCGGGTCATGTCGAGGACCGCGACGCCCCGGACACGGTCGGCGGCGAGGTCGGCGAGCGCCCGGTCGGCCTCGCTCATGGCGTACGGCGTGACCTCGGCGTGGATGCCCAGCTGGCCTGCGAGCCTGAACAGCTCGACCCCGTCGGCACGCGTGTTGGAGGTGACGCTGGTGAGCGTGCGCTCCCGGAAGAGATGGCGCTGGTAGTCGAGCGGTGGGATGTCGGAGACGTGGATGCCTGCGACCGCACAGGTTCCGGCGGCGCCGAGATCGGCGAGGGCGTCGCGTACGACCTCACCGGCGGGAGCGAACACGATCGCCGAGTCGAGTGGCGGAAGGGCTCTGCCGGGCTCGACCGCGGAGGCGGCGCCCAGATCGAGCGCGAGCCGGCGCGCCGACTCCCCGCGCGTGACGACGTGCACCTCCGCGCCCTGGCGGATCGCGATCTGCGCGGTCAGGTGGGCGCTCGCGCCGAACCCGTAGAGGCCCAGGCGGCCTCCCGGCGGGAGCGCGGCGCGGCGCAGCGCGCGGTATCCGATGATCCCCGCACACAGCAGCGGTGCCGCCTGGAGCGGTTCCAGCGAGTCCGGGATCCGATAGGTGTACGCGGCGGGGGCAACGGCGTACTCGGCGTAGCCACCGTCGACGTCCCATCCTGTGTAACGAGACTGCTCGCAAAGGTTCTCGGCGCCGGTTCGGCAGCATCGGCAGCGCCCGCAGGTCGAGCGCAGCCACGGCACACCGACCCGCGTGCCGACACGGGGACCGTCGACTTCGTGATCGTAAGCAGCCAGCACCCGGCCCACGATCTCGTGACCCGGCACGACCGGACTCCGACGAGCGGGAAGATCGCCGTCGACGACATGGAGGTCGGTCCGGCACACGCCGCACGCCTCCACTCCGATGAGCACCTCTCCCGAAGCCGGTTCGGGCACCGCGAGCTCGGCGACCGACAGGCGCCCGTCACCTGGCGTACGCCACCCCCGCATCGTCGCCATCACGAGCCCTCCCCCGCGGGCGGGCGCATGTTCCTCAGGTCGGGATCGGGTGCCTGCGGCAGCGGGCGCAACCGCACCTTCGCGTCGACGACCGAGACTCCGTGCTCGTGCACGATCACCGGGTTGAGGTCGATCTCGGCGACCTCCGGAACATCGTCGGCGAGACGACCGAGGCAGACCAGGAGGCGCTCGACTGCGGCCGCGTCCAACCGAGGCGCGCCGCGGTAGCCGGAGAGCAGCGGCGCGGTGCGGAGCTCGCCGAGCGCTGCGGCGGCATCGGCGCGGCTGAGCGGCGTGAGCCGGAAGCTGCGGTCGCCGATCAGCTCGGTGTAGGTGCCGCCGTAGCCGACCATGACCAGCGGTCCGAAGACCTCGTCCTGCGTCACGCCGGCGATGAGCTCGACCCCCTCGGCGACCTGGCGCTGGACGAGCAGACCGGGGTGCTCGGTCGGGGTGCGGAGCAGCTCCTGCGCAGCTGAGCGCACCTCGTCGGGACCGTTCAGACCGAGGCGTATGCCGCCCACGTCGGTGCGATGCACGATGTCGGGGTCGGCGATCTTGACCGCCACCGGACACCCCAGCCATCCAGCGGCATCGACGGCCGCATCCGCATCGGCGGCGAGCACGCTCGGGACGACCTCGATCCCGTACGCACCGAGCAGCTGCCGCACGTCGTGCTCCGCCAGTCGGCCTCCCTCCGGCGCCACCGCAGACGTCCTGGTGATGACGTCACGAGCCGCCGCCCGGCTGCCGGGCCCCGCGTCGGCGACGGCTTGGCGTGGCTCGGCCCGCCACTTCGCGTAGGTGGCGATCGGGCCGAGCGCACGCGCAGCGTCCTCGGGGAACGCGAAGACGGGCACATGGCGGCTCCCGGCACTGATCGGACGACTCGGACCCCGCTGGTCGAGCACGACGGCCACAGTGGTGACCGGGGGGATGGCATCCTCCGGTGCACGGCGCAACGCTGTGCGCAGCGCACGGGCGAAGGATGCGTACGAGAGCGCGGGCAAGGCCGTGCGCAGCACGATCAGCATGTCGACCTCCCCGCTGCGGGCGATCGTCGAGACCACCTCGGAGTAGGCCTCCCCAGCGACTCCTGACCCGAGGTCGACCGGCATCTGCACCGACGACGCGTCGGGCACCGTGTCGCGGATCCTGGCCATCGTCTCGGCACTCAGCGTCGCCAGCTGCAGACCGGCACGCTCGCAGGCGTCGGCGGCCAGGATGGCCGGACCGCCGGCGTTGCTGACGATTCCCACCCGACGGCCGCCGGGCAGCGGCTGGTTGGCCAGCAGGCTGGTCGTCTGCAGCAGCTGCTCGAGGCCGTCCACACCGATCACACCGCACTGCTGGAAGAGTGCTTCCACCCCGGACGTGGACGTCACCGCCGCCGCGGTGTGACCGACGGCCGCCTGCCGACCGGTCCGGCTGCTGCCGCCCACCAGGGCGACGACCGGCTTGCGTACCGCGAGCCGCCTCGCCACCCGAGAGAACTTGCGTGGGTTGCCGAACGACTCCAGGTAGAGCGCGACCACGTCGGTGGCATCGTCCTCGGCGGCGTACATGAGCAGGTCGTTGGCGCTGACGTCGGCCTTGTTCCCCGAGGAGATGAACGCCGACAGTCCGACACCGAGCTCGTCGGCCCGTTGCAGCGCGGCGATGCCCACCGCACCGGACTGCGCCATCATCGCCACTCGTCCGTGGGCGACGCTCGTCGGCGAGAAGGTGGCGTTCAGGCGCACGTCGGGGTCGGTGTTGGCGATGCCGAGACAGTTGGGGCCCACCAGCCGCATGCCCGCCCTCCGGGCCACCACAAGGATCTCGTCCTGGAGCCGTCGTCCCTCCGGGCCGTCCTCGGCGAAGCCGCTGGCAAGGATCACCAGATTCCGTACGCCGCTGTCGGCACAGTCCCGCACGACCTCCAGCACCTCAGCGGCCGGCACCGCGACGATCGCCAGATCCACCGGTGCCACCTCGCGTATCGAGGAGCGACAGCCGAGCCCGAGCAGGTAGTCACTGTGGGGGTTGACCGGATGGATGGTGCCGGTGAACCCGGCACGCAGCAGGTTGCGCACGACCTGGTGCCCGGCCCGCTCCACACGCCGGCTTGCCCCGATCACGGCCACGGAGCGCGGCCGCAGCAACGCGCGCAGAGAATCGGCGTCGGCCCGCTGCTCGCGGGAGATCATCGCCTCCAGCACCCGATCGGTGAGCCGCACCGGGAAGCGCAGCTCGACGGTCTCCTCATGTGGGACCGAAGTGATCTCGAACCCGGATTGCTGGATGACGTCGAATGCGGCAGCGTTGTCAGCCATCACGTACGCGACGAAGTCGGTCACCCCGGAGCCGGCCGCCGCGACGGCGAGATGCTCGAGCAGCAGGGTGGCCACGCCGCGTTGGGCATATCCCTCGGCGACGACCACGTCCAGCTCGGCCTCCTCGTCGCGTCCCGTCTTCATGGCGGTCGCCAGCCCGACGACGTGACCGTCGACGGTCGCCAGCTTCCCGAAGGCCTCATCGCTGGTGAGCCGTGGGAGCAGGGAATCCACGAAGTGCACACCGTCGTGGTGGCCGACGTGGACGAACGGCTCGCGGCGATCGCCCTCGGAGCACGCATCGTGCAGCCGGACCAACCGGTCCCGGTCCCCCGCCACCGCATCGCGTACGCGGGCGATCGTGCCGTCGCGCAGCAGCACGTCCTTCCAGCCCGGTCCCTGTACACCCAGCTCGATCCGAGCGGTCATCGTGCTACCCCCTGCTGTCGATCTCCGCACCCGCGCCATGCGACGCGTCGGGCCATCAACACCAGCGAACCGCCCGCGGCCCGCGCGCCGCGAGAGAACGGAGTCCGAAGGATTGGGGCCGTACGTCCCCTGGGCACGAGGACGTTCGGCGGGCCGAGGTCTGCCCTTGTGTCCTCACCCCGGGTGCAGTCTCGGCCGCACACAGCGGGGACGTCTCTACGTTCACGGCGCCTCGGGCGCGGGCGGCACCACCTCGACGGGGCAGCTGGACTCCCGGAGCAGTGCGTGCCCGGTGCCGCCCAGGCGCCGCAGCGGGAACGCATGCCCACGTCGGCCGATGACGAGCAGGTCCGCCCCCTTCGACTCGTCGGCTATGACCCGGGCGGGCTGTCCCTGGCGGATCTGGATCCAGGCCTCGGTCCCGACCGCGTGCGGCGCCAGGTGCCGCGCCCGGTCGAGGGTCTGCATCAGCCGGTGACGAGCATCCGCCTCCCAGGCGACCTGGTCGTGCTCCAGGGTCGTGTCGTAGAAGACCGCCGGCAGCTCCCACGCATGCACGAGAACCAGCTCGCCACCACGGTCGGCGGCCTCGCCCAACGCGTGGGCGACGAGCTCGGCGGAGGCATCCAGATCCGCGACGGCGACGACGACACGGTAGGCGTCCTGGCCCGGAGACCACGCGGCCGGGACGACGACGGCGGGCACCGGCGCGCGGGAGGCGACCCGGCCGGTCACCGAGCCGGTCACGAGGCGGGACAGAGCGTGGCGACGATCGTCGCCGAGGACCACCATCCGGGCGTCGGCGGCCGCGTGAACGAGCTCGGCGACCACACCACCGTCCCGGAGCGTCGTGGTCACGTGGTCGGCACCGACGAGCTCGGCGGCCAGCTTCTCCGACCGGTCCAGAACGATCTCGCCGGCCTCACGCAGCTCGTCCGCCAGTCCCTCGTAGCCGTACGGGTAGAAGACACCGGTCGCGACCGCGAGGTCGACCGCGTGGACGAGCCACAGATCGGTGCCATCTCGTCGGGCCGCCGCATAGCGGATCGCCGCTCGGCCACCCTCTCCCCCATCGACGGCGACCAGGATCCGGTCGTGCTCGGACATGTGCCCTCCTCACGAGCTCGGCACGCGCGTCCGGCTCCCGAGTCTCCAATGTCGTCGAGACGGCCGGCGTACGTCAGGGCCTTCGGGGTCACGCACGGGGGACCTAGGTCCACTGAATCTCACCGGCACCGGCGTCATCGCCGCAGCTGAGTGCCCGACGTACCGGCCAGCACGCCGTCGATCTGGTCGAGAGAGCCGATCGCCGAGCGTCGGCCGGTGCGTCGGGTGAAGGCCGATACGGCCTCTACCTTCGGGCCCATCGACCCGGCGGGGAACCACATCGATGACAGCTCGGCGACGCTCACCTCGTGCAGCACCTTCTCGGCGGGATCGCCGAAGTCCCGGATCACACCCTCCACGTCGGTGATGACGAGCAGCAGGTCGGCGCCGAGCCGCTCCGCGGCGAGGGCGGCCGCCCGGTCCTTGTCGACCACCGCGTCGACGCTCTCGTACCTTCCATCTCGATCCACGACCGGCACTCCCCCGCCGCCGGCGAGCACGACGGTCACGCCTGCGTCGAGGAGCCGCGCGGCCATCGGGAGCTCGACGATGTCACAGGGAAGCGGGGAGGCGACGACGCGTCGCCAGCCATCGTGGTCCGCCTGGATCGTCCAGCCGTACCAGCCGGCGAAGCGACGCGCCGACAGCTCGTCGTAGACCTGCCCGATGAACTTGGTCGGCACCTGGAACGCCCCGTCCTCCGGATCCACGACGGTCTGACTGACGAGCGTCACCACCTCGCCGGCCATCTCGGCGAGAAGAGCCTGCTGGAGCCAGAGCCCGATGAGGCCCTGGGACTCCGCAACCAGGTCGGCCAGCGGATAGGGCTCCGAGAGGCTGGGGTCCGAGCCGCTCTCGAGCGCCAGCAGACCGACCTGGGGCCCGTTGCCATGGACCACCACGACCTGGTGCTCGCGGGCAATGTCCGCCAGGGCGGCCGCCGCCGCGGCCACGTGCCGGCGTTGGGTTGCCGCGTCCGGCCGCTCGCCACGCCGCAGCAGGGCGTTGCCGCCGATGGCGACGACGATCCTCACTCGGGCCCCTTCCTCCGATGGTCGTGGACGGGTCCAGCACACTCCGATCGCGATCTCTGTAGGAGTGCCGAAGGTCTCCCCGGCTCGGGACCTTGCGCTCATGACCGACCTTCCCGGGCGAACGAGGCTGGGCGTATGAAAGACCAGCACTCGCAACGGGGATGACCATGCTTGTTCGAGAGATCATGACCCAGTCACCGGTCACCGTACGGAGGGGCACTCCCGTCAAGGAGGCGCTCGCCCAGTTGCGTGACCACCACATCACCGCCCTCCCGGTGGTGACCTCCGCCGGCCGCGTCTGCGGTGTCGTCGCGGAGATCGACCTGATCCGCGACCGCGTCCTGCAGGATCCCCGTGCGCACGTGCTCCCGCCTGCGCCGGTCACCGATCGGCCGGCGGCGTACGTCCAGGACGTGATGAATCCGGTGACGATCGCCGTCCGAGCGAGCGCAGAGGTCGCCGTGGCCGTCGACATCATGGCCGACCGGGCGCTGAAGAGCCTTCCGGTCCTCGATGACGACGACGTTCTCGTCGGGGTCATCAGCCGCAGCGATGTCGCCAGCGCCCTGGCCCGCGACGACGACACGATGATCCGGGACCTGACGGCGCTCGTCACCGAGCTCGGTCACCCCGACTGGGTCGTCGACGTCGCCGACGGAGGTGCCGTGATCTTCGGTCCGGCGACACCCAAGGAGCGCGCCCTGGCCGAGTCCGCCGCAGCGACCGTCCCGGGAGTCACCCGGATACGTACCGACTCGCAGCAACCACACACCGAGGAGTGACCCACCATGAAACGCATTCTGATCCCAGCAGCAGCGGCGGCAGTAGCCTCGCTCGCTCTTGTCTCCCCGGCATCGGCGGCCGCCAGTGACGGGCAGGAGTTCGGACACCACGTCGTCCACTGTGCTCAGGCCGTCGGCTTCGACGGCTCACACAACCCGGGCATGCACCAGGGCTTCCGCGGCTTCACCGCCGACCACATGTGCATGATGGCGGGCTGACCAGATGCCCGCCGACACCGCACCCGCGCCGATCGTCGTCGGCGTCCTCGATCCCGAGGTCGAGACGGGACTTCTGGAGTACGCCGGGCGGCTCGCCGCGACCAGCGGCCACCCGTTGCGCCTGGTGCACGTCTTCCAGGCGAACGTCCTGTTCGGAGATCCCATCCTCGGTCTCCCCGGCGCGATGCAGCCGCAGTCGATGATCATCGACGACTCCGCGGTCGGGCGGATTGCCGAAGAGCTGCTCGGTGAGGCCACCGCGATCGCCAGGGACGTCGTCGCCGGAGCCGTCGATGTCTCCGGCGAGCTGTTGCGAGGCCATGCGGCCCACGTCCTGATCGAGGAATCGGAGGACGCGCACCGAGTCGTGATCCAGCGCCGCGGGTTCTCTCGCATCCACCGGATCTTCACCGGATCGATCTCCTCCCGGGTTGCGGCGCACGCCCACTGCCCGGTCACCGTGGTCCCCGAAGGCTGGTCGGCCGAAGGCCGCACCGGAGTCGTCGTCGGCGTCAGTGACGACAAGAGCGACACTCAGGTGCTGGGTCACGCCCTCGAGGAGGCGACCCGGCTGGGTGAGCCGATCACCTTGCTCCACGGTCTCGATCTGCCCGCCCTCCATGGGGACCTGGTCGACCACGCCACCACCCGGGACTGGACGGCACGTGGCGAGCAGTACCTGGCCGATCTCGTCGAGAGGGCCCGCGACCAGGTCCCGGAACATTCCCAGACACCCCTCGCGACCCGCGTCTTCGCGGACGCCCCGGCCGACGCCTTGGTGGTCGCGAGCGAGCAGGCCCGCCTCGTCGTCGTGGGACGAGCCTCGCATCTCAACGCGTTCCCACACCTGGGCGGAGTGACCCGCGCGCTGCTTCGCGAGGCGGGCTGCCCGGTCGAGGTCCTTCCGCTGCCGAGCTGACCGGCCATCATCGCCGCTAGCCCTTCACCGCCCCCTCAAGACCCTCGCTGCGCAGGAAGAGTCGCTGGAAGAGGAGGAAGAAGAGGATCGGCAGCGCGGCGGAGATCGCCATCGCGGCGAGCAGGACCGAGAGGTCGGTGGTCGGCGCGATGGAGGGCAGCCTGACCGCGATGGGCTGCTTGGCCGGGTCGGGGAGCACGATCAGCGGCCAGATGAAGTCCTTCCACGCGGCGAGCACGGCGAAGACCGACACCACGCCGAGCACCGGTCGTGACATCGGCAGGACCACCGACCAGAAGAGCCGGTACGCCCCGGCGCCGTCGATCCGCGCGGCATCCAGGATCTCGCGGGGCAGGCTGTCGAAGAACCGCTTCATGATCACCACGTTGAACGCCGAGGCGCCCGCGGGCAGGAACGCTCCGGCGTACGTCCCGACCAGCGACCAGTGCACGACCGGCAGGCTCAGCACGGTGAGGTAGAGCGGGACGAGCAGCAGCACGATCGGCACGAACATGGTGGCGAGCACGGCTCCGTAGATGACCCGCCCGAACCGCGGCCGCAGCACCGAGAGCGCATAGCCCGCGGTGGTGGCGACCACCACCTGGACGGCCCAGGATCCGGCGGCGATGACCACCGTGTTGACCAGGTAGGCCGACAGGCCCAGCTCTGTCCACGCCTGCGACAGGATCGAGAGGTCCGGCCCGTTCGGCCACAGCGAGATCGGCGAGCGCAGCGTGTCCTGGGTCGGCGTGACCGCCGACTTCGCCAGCCACAGCAGCGGGCCGAGGCAGACCACGACCAGCGCCAGGAACAT
Source organism: Nocardioides sp. NPDC006303 (assembly GCF_040613175.1). NCBI lineage: Bacteria > Bacillati > Actinomycetota > Actinomycetes > Propionibacteriales > Nocardioidaceae > Nocardioides > Nocardioides sp. NPDC006303. The sequence continues at coordinate 56,929 of NZ_JBEXRR010000020.1, read as the reverse complement.
CGCGAGCTGCACGCCACGAAGACCCCAGCGCACCGACGTACGCCGCCGGTCGAGGGAGGAGACGAAGCTCATCAGTCGCTCCATCCGCGAGTCAGCCGGAAGTAGGCCCACGACAGCAGCGCCAGCCCGACCGCCATCATCAGGCTCAGCGCGGTCGCGGGGCCGTAGTCGCCGCCGCCGGTGGTGCTGCCGAAGGCGTACTCGTAGATCAGGAGCAGCAGCGTCAAGGAGGCGTGCGAGGGCCCGCCGCCGGTGAAGAGGTAGGGCTCCAGGAAGACCTGGGCGGTGCCGATGATCTGCAGGATCAAGGTGATCAGCAGCACCGGGCGCAGGTGCGGGAGGGTGACGTGCCAGACCTTGCCGAGCACGCCCGCTCCGTCGGCCGAGGCAGCGTCGTAGAGCTCCTGCGGCACCGTGGTCAGGGCCGCGAGATAGATGATCACCGTGCCGCCGGCCGCGGCCCAGGTCGCCTCCATCACCAGCGAGGGAAGCACCCAGTCGGCCGACTCCAGCCACGGCACCGGCCCCAGCCCGACCCAGCCCAGGATCGTGTTGAACACTCCCCCGGACCCGGCGTCGTAGAAGGTCTTCCACAGCAGCACCGCCACCGCGGGCGGCACCACGACGGGCAGGTAGGCCAGGCAGGCGTAGAGCCCTCGCAGCCTGCGCAGCGAGCTGAAGACCACCGCCATGACCAGCGGGATCGGATAGCCGAAGACGAAGGCGATCGCCGCGAAGACGGCCGTGTTGCGCAGCGCCACCGGCAGCAGCGGGTCGGTGAGCACCGTACGGAAGTTGTCCAGGCCCACCCACTCCGCAGGCCCGACGAGGTTGGTCTCCTGCAGGCTCATCACCACGGTCCGGGCGATCGGCCACCACGAGAACAGCCCGAAGACGAGGAGCATCGGCAGCAGGAAGACCAAGGTCGCCGCGCTGCCGCGCCACCATTTCGCGACCACGGAGACGCGGGATGTACGCCGGCGAGCCGGCCCTCTCACGAGAGCCGGCCCACCCACCCGGGACATGTCAGCGACCACGCTCAGCCCTTGTCCAGGATCTGCTGCACCGAGGCGTCGGCATCCTTCAGCAGCGCGGGGATGTCGGCGTTCTCGTCGCTGAGCACCTTCTGCACGACCGGGTCGAGCGCGCCGTACACGGCCTGCGTCTGCGCCGGCGGCTCGGCGACCAGGGTGAGGTCGAACATCCTCGAGGTGTAGCCGGTCATCTGCTCCAGCGGCACGTTGACGTAGTCCTTCACCCAGCCCTGGTAGGTCGTGTACGACGCCTCGTCGAAGATCGGGAAGGTCGGCGTCCCCACGGGCTGCTCGGCAGCGGTCTGGGTCTTCGCGTCGGCGACAGCCGCGGACTCGTCGGTGTACTTGCGGACCCGGAAGAAGTCCGCCCACGCGACGGCCGCCTCGGCCTCCGCCTCGCTCGCCTTGGCGCTGACGACGTTGACCGAGCCTCCGCCGAGGGCGCCGGCGTCGGCAGAGTCGCCCATCGGGACCGCGGTGAGCCCGTACGTCTTCGGGTCGATCGCCGAGGTGGTGACGAGGGAGTTGTAGACGTCCGATCCGCTGATGTACATCGCGACCTTCCCCGCCGCGAACGCCTGGTTGATGCTGTTCCAGTCGTAGGCGGTGCTGCCGGAGAAGGACTTGTCGGTCCAGCGCATGTCGTGCAGCAGCTGCAGCGCCTGCTCGGTCTGCGGGTTGTCGACGGTCGCGGTGAACGTGTCACCGTCCTGGGTCTCCATCCGGCCGCCGAGGGAGTAGGTCAGGGTCGTGAGGATCCAGCCGCCGGTGTTGCCCGTGGTCATCTCGGCATACCCGGTGGCACCGGTCCGCTCGTTGATCTGCTTGGCAGCCGCACGCAGCTCCTCCCAGGTGGTCGGCGGCTTGTCGGGGTCGAGGCCGGCCTTCGTGAACAGGTCGCGGTTGTAGTGGAGCGCGTTGGCGTAGACGTCGGAGGGCAGCCCGTAGACCTTCCCGTCGGTGCCCTGCGCCGCGGCCAGCACGGTGGGGTTGAGCTGGTCGAAGTAGGGCAGCTCGCGGACCTCGGCGTCGACGTCGGCGACCTGCTTGCGCTCGACGAGGCCCTTGGTGTCGGTGAACGGCACCCGGAACGAGATCGGCAGCGTGCCGCCGGAGAGCTGGGCGGGGAAGGTCTGCGCATTCCACTGCCACTCCACCGGCTTCACGGTGATGTCGGGATGCTCCTTGTTGAAGGCCGCCGCCTGCTCCTTGACGGCGTCGATCGTGGCCTGCTTGTCGCCGGGGCGCCAGCCCTCGACGGTGATGGTGACTCCGTCGCCGTCGTCCGACGACTCGCCGCACGCGGCGAGCGAGCCGATCACGACAACCGCGACCGCGGCAAGCGCGACATTGCGCAACCGAGTGGTTCTCATGGGTCTGTCTCCTGGATGTTGTGGTGGGGTCTCAGGTCGTGGGCCGCAGCCAGACCGCGGCATCGGGTGCGAGCCGGCCCGCCTCGAGCGGCGAGCTGGCGAGCCAGACGTGGTCGCTGCTCGGCAGCGCCACGGGGGTGTCGGTCAGGTTGACCACGCAGGCGAAGTGGGTGCCGCGCCGGAAGGCGAGGATCCCGGGGGCGGTGTCGATCCAGCTGAAGTCGCCGGTGACGAGGTCGGGGTGCGTACGCCTGATCAGCAGCGCCATCCGGTGCAGCGAGAGCATCGAGCGTGGGTCGGCCGACTGCGCCTGCGCCGTCAGGTGCGCCCAGCCGTCGGGCTGAGGCAGCCAGGTCTTCACCCCCGGCTGGCTGAAGCCGTACGGCGGGCGGTCCCCGCTCCACGGCAGCGGCACCCGGCAGCCGTCCCGGCCGGGGTCGACCCCGCCGCTGCGAAAGTGCATCGGATCTTGGATCCGGTCCGGCGGGATGTCGGCCTCGTCCAGGCCCAGCTCCTCGCCCTGGTAGAGGTAGTACGCCCCGGGCAGCCCCATCGCCAGCATCGCCGCCGCCCGCGCCCGCCGTTCGCCGAGGGCCCGGTCGGTCGGGGTGCCGAAGCGCTTGGTCTCGAACGAGAACGCGGTGTCCGCGCGGCCGTAGCGGGTCACCGGCCTGGTGACGTCGTGGTTGGAGAGCACCCAGGTGGCAGGCGCATCGGCCTCGCCGTGCACGCGCAGCGTCGTCTCGATGGAGGTACGCAGCGCCTCGGCGTCCCACGGCGCGGTCATGAAGTCGAAGTTGAACGCCGCGTGCAGGGCGTCGGGGCGCAGGTAGCGGATGAACCTGGCGGTGTCGGGGAGCCAGACCTCGCCGATCAGGGCCCGGTCGGTGCCGTACTCCTGGGCGATCCGGCGCCAGCCACGGTAGATCTCCTGGAGCTCCTCGCGGTCGACGTAGGGGTGCTCGCCCGGTCGCGGGTCGGCGGGGACGTCGGGGAGGTCCGGGTCCTTGGCGAGCAGGGCGGCGGAGTCGATCCGGATCCCGGCGACGGCCCGGTCGAACCAGAACCTCAGGATCTCCTCGTGCTCGCGGCGTACGTCCTCGTGCTGCCAGTTGAGGTCGGGCTGTTCGGCGGAGAAGAGGTGCAGGTACCACTGCTCGGGGACGCCGTCGGGCGTCGTCAGCCGTGTCCATGGCGTGCCGCCGAACTCCGAGGTCCAGTCGTTGGGCGGCAGCTCGCCATCGGTTCCGCGGCCGTCGCGGAACCAGAACCGCTCCCGTTCGGGTGCGCCGGGCCCGGCGGCGACCGCGGCCCGGAACCATCGGTGCTGGTCGGAGACGTGGTTGGGGACGATGTCGATGATCGTGCGGATGCCGAGCTCGAGTGCGTCCTGGATCAACGCCTCCGCCTCGGCGAGGTCGCCGAAGATCGGGTCGATCGCGCGGTAGTCGGCGACGTCGTAGCCCCCGTCGGCCATCGGCGAGGGAAACCACGGCGTGAACCAGATCGCGTCCACCCCGAGGTCGCGCAGATAGGTCAGGCGCGCCCGCACGCCGGCCAGGTCACCCGTGCCGTCGCCGTTGGCGTCGGCAAAGCTGCGCGGGTAGATCTGGTAGATCGCCGCGGAGCGCCACCAGTCGGCGGGGCGCTCGGTAAAGACCGGGGGCGCCACCGGTTCCGGCTCGCTCCGTCGAGGTTCCGTGGCGGTCACGGGCACTCCGTTCTCAGCAACTCACACGTTCATGTGATCGCCGTCACCTTGACGGCGTGCAGCGACCGTAGAGCCAGCCACAGAAGGCGCGCAAGAACTTGACAGAGCGTAATTAATTTCAGGACTTTGCGCGCTGACTTTCGGGTCCTGTCGAGCGCCGGACCACCAGCTCGCCCTCGAAGAGCAGCTCGTCGACCGGCCCGAGCGTGCCGTCGATCTGGCTCACCAGGAAGTCGACGGCCGCCCGGCCCATCGCCTCGATCGGCTGCCGGATCGTGGTGAGCGGCGGGTCGGCGAAGGCCATGAACGCCGAGTCGTCGAAGCCGATCACCGACACGTCCCCGGGCGTCGAGAGCCGGGCCCGGCGGACCGCCCTCACCGCTCCCAGCGCGAGCGGGTCGCTGGCGCACACGATGCCGGTCGCACCCTGCTCGACCAGCCGCGCCGCGGAGGCCTGCCCGCTCTGGAGGGAGTAGAGGCTGCGTACGACCAGGTCCTCGTCGAACGGCACGCCGGTCCGGTCGCAGACGGCACGGAAGGCGGCCAGCTTGCGCTCGGAGGGAACGTGGTCGCGCGGGCCCAGGACCAGGCCGATCCGCTCGTGCCCGAGTGAGATCAGGTGCTCGGCAGCCTGCTCCATCGCATCGGCGTCGTCGCAGACCACCCGGGGAAACGGCAGGTCGTCGATGGCCGCGTTGATGAGCACGACGGGAAGGTTGCGGCCGGCCAGACGGTCGTAGTGGGCATGGTCCGCGTCCCGCTGTGCGTAGGCGCCGCCGGCGAAGACGACGCCGGCCACCTGCTGCTCCAGGAGCAGGTCGACGTACTCCGACTCGGTCACCCCGCCGGCGGTCTGGGTGCACAGCACCGGGGTCAGACCCTGCTGGGCGAGATGGGCGCCGAGGACCTCGGCGAGCGCCGGGAAGATCGGGTTCTGCAGCTCGGGCAGGACCAGGCCCACAAGCCTGGCGCGCTCGCCGCGAAGCTTCACCGGGCGCTCGTAGCCGAGCACGTCGAGCGCGGTCAGCACCCGCTCGCGGGTCGCCTCCGAGACCCCCGGCTTGCCGTTGAGCACCCGGCTCACCGTCGCCTCGGAGACCTTGGCGCGGGCGGCTGCGTCGGCAAGACGTCTACTCATGAGCGCAAGAATATAACTGCTTTACGCAAGCTGTCTGCAAGCGTCGCCTTCCTTGACGAGCAATTCAATAAGTGATTTAGTCACTTTCTGTGACCAGCAACACATCATCGCTCTCTGAACGCATCGCCGACGGGATCGTCGCCATGATCGAGGCCGCGGGCCTGGAGCCGGGCGACGCCCTGGCCTCCTCGCGCGAGCTGGCCAAGCGGTTCGAGGTGACCACACCGACGATCCGGGAGGCGCTGCGCCGTCTCGAGGCGACCGACGTGATCCGCTTCCGGCACGGGTCGGGCACCTACGTGAGCGGCGGGGTGAACCGGCGCCTGCTGGTCAACCCGCACGTCTCGGAGTCGCGCAGCGAGTCGGTCCTCGAGCTGCTCGACGCCAGGATCGTGCTCGAGCCGCCGGTCGCGGCGGCGGCTGCATCAGCGCGCACCGACGACGATCTGACCGCCCTGACGCTCTCGGCCGACAACTCGCTCAAGCCGCAGTACGCCGACGAGCGGCCCGAGCTGCACTTCCACGTCGCGCTCGCCGGCGCCTCGGGCAACCTGCTGCTGCGCGAGACCGTCGAGGCGCTCCTTCAGGTGCGGGCTCGCGACCAGATCGAGATCCGGCACCGCTACACCGACCGCGACCGCGACCACGCCGACCACCTCCGGATCGTCGAGGCCGTACGCGACGGCGACCCCGACGCCGCGGCCGCCCTCACCCGCGAGCACCTGCTCGCGATCCGCGAGGCGATCGCGTCCACCCTCGGCCCGGAGCAGGCCCGATGACCGCGAAGCTCGCCGAGATGACCACCCTCGAGGCCGCGGAAGCCGCCGAGAGCGGGACGGTCGTGGTGATCCCCGTCGGCGCGTTCGAGCAGCACGGCGCCGGACTGCCCCTGGCCACCGACCAGATCCGCGCCGAGGCACTCGCCGACGCGGTCGCCGAGGCCCTGCCCGGCAAGGTCGTCATCGGCCCGGGCGTACCGGTCGGCGTCTCGCCCCACCATCAGGCGTTCGCCGGAACGGTGAGCCTGCGCCCGGCGCTGTTCGCCGCCGTCGTACGTGAGTACGTCGAGTCGCTGGCCGCCCACGGCTGGCGCCGGTTCCTCGTGGTGACCGGGCACGGCGGCAACAACGCCACCCTCGGCACGCTGGCCCAGGAGCTGCTGCGCGACCGTCCGGATCTGGAGGTCGCCTGGGCGCCACTGACCGCGCTGGCCAAGGACGCCGTGGCCGGCATGGACCTGAGCGAGATCTCCGGTCACAGCGGCGAGGCCGAGACCGCCCAGATGCTGCACATCGCCCCCCATCTCGTACGCCGTGACCTGCTCGCCCCGGGCACCACCTCGCCCGACCAGCTCGATCCCTTCGCCCGGCTGGCCCGCTCGGTGAACCACCCCGCCGTGGCCCTCCCCTACGACCGCCTCTCCCCCAGCGGCGTGCTCGGCGACCCGCGTCGCGCCACCGCAGAGGACGGCCGCACCATCGTCGCCGAGGCCACCGACCGCATCGTCGCCTTCATCAAGGAGTGGCTCGACACCTAGGCCGCCCGCCCCTCCAGCTCGGGACCCGACCGGGACGCACACCGCGTCACCGGGCGATCCAGCACACCCGAAAACGCATCGACCTGCCCCGAAGGAGCACCCCATGTCCCCACGACAATCCCGCCTCCTGGCCCCGGCCGCCGCGGTCGTGGCGGTGGCCGCGCTGTCACTGGCACCGTCTGCCACCTCCGCCCTGACCCGCGCCTCCGACCAGGACCAATCGGCCCGCGAGAGCGCCTCAGCACCCTGCGCCAAGCCCACGGACCAGGAGCCCGACAGCAGCCAGAAGTACGAGATGACCAGCGGCGACATCGAGCGCAGCTACGTACTCCGCCTGCCCGAGGGCTACGACCGGCGCGCGGACTGGCCGTTGATCGTCGCCTACCACGGTCGCGGCAGCACCGGCGTCGAGGTCGAGGGCTACTCCGAGCTCTCCGACCTCCCCGCCGTCGTCGCCTATCCCGACGGCGCGATCGGCACCGGGTCGGGATATCGCAAGGCCTGGCAGGGCGCACCGTACGAGGCACCTGGCGTCGACGACGTCGCCTTCACCAGCGACCTGCTCACCGCCATCGAGGCCAACCACTGCATCGACACGACCCGCGTCTACGCCACCGGGAAGTCCAACGGCGCCGGCCTGGCCGCGCTGCTCGCCTGCCAGCTGCCGGACACGTTCGCCGCGGTCGCCCCGGTCGCACCCGCCCTCTACCCGGGCACCCGGACCGGCTGCGCCGAGGCAACGCCGACGCCGATCCTGGAGATCCACGGCGTCGCCGACGCGACCATCCCCTACGCGGGCGACGCCGACCGTGACCTGCCCGCGATCCCGGAGTGGGTCCAGGGCTGGGCCGACCACAACGGCTGCACCGCCTCCGCCACGCGCACCAACCGCGACGTCGAGACCACCCGATGGACCGGCTGCGACCAGGGGGCCGATGTTCAGCACGTCGCCGTCGAAGGCGGCGGCCACGTCTGGCCGGGTGGCGACATCTACTCGGGTGGCGGCCACGTCACCCACACCATCGAGTCCGCGACGGTGATCTGGGACTTCTTCTCCCGCCACCGCCTCACCAGCGAAGGGTGACTCCCATGACCAGCACCACCACCCCCACCGGGAGCGACAGGCTGCCGTGGATCATCCGCGCCATGGGCGTGATCGAGCGCATCGGCAACGCCCTGCCGCACCCGTTCTGGCTCTTCTGGATCCTCGCCGCGATCCTCGCCGTGATCAGTGCGATCTGCGCCGCCGCCGGCGTCTCGGTCATCTCCCCCAGCGACGGGGAGGAGGTCGTCGTGCAGAGCCTCCTCAGCGGCGAGGGCCTGGCGATGGCGGTCTCCACGATGGTCTCCAACTTCGCCGAGTTCCCGCCGATGGCGACCATCGTCGTGGTCATCATGGGTGTGGCCGTCGCCGAGCGCACCGGGTTCCTCACGGCCGCGATGAAGACCGGCATCTCCCGGGTGCCCGTGGGCTGGGTGGTCTTCGCCGTCGCGTTCACCGGAACCGTCGCCCACGTCGCCTCGGCGGCTGCGTACATCATCCTGGTCCCGCTCGGCGGCCTCGCGTTCCGGGCAGTGGGGCGCTCCCCGATCCTCGGCATCGTGGTCGCCTACACCGCGATCGCCAGCGGGTACGACGCCAGCCCGATCCCCACGCCCAACGACGCGATCTTCGCCGGCATCACCACCGCCGCGGCCCAGATCGTCGACGAGAGTGCGTACGTCTCCCCCGTCAGCAACTGGTTCTTCAACATCGCCTCCTCGGTGCTGCTGGCCGCGGTGATCACCCTGATGACCAAGTTCGTCCTCTCCAAGCGGCCCGACCTCGACGCCGACGAGGACGCCGACGACGGCGACTTTGGCTCCCTCGAGCTCGACGGCCGTGAGCGCCGGGCGCTGCGCTGGTCCATGCTGAGCCTGCTGGTCGCGATCGTGGTCGTCGCCGCCGTCGTGATCCCGCCGTCCTCTCCCCTGCGCGGCGAGGACGGGTCGCTGACCGAGTCGCCGTTCCTCACCGGCATCGCCGCGATCGTCGCGGTTCTCTTCGGCCTCGCCGGCACCGTGTACGGCACGCTGTCCGGTTCCATCACCAAGGCCGGCGACGTGCCGGCGCTGATGGGCCAGGGGATCAAGCAGATGGCGCCGGTGCTGGTGCTCTTCTTCGCGATCGCCCAGTTCCTGGCCTACTTCGAGTGGTCCCACCTCGGCGACGTGCTGGCGGTCAACTCCGCCGAGGCCCTGGAGACCAGCAACATCCCGGTGTGGGTGGTCTTCCTGCTCGTCCTGGCGCTGCTCAGCATCGTCAACATCATGGTCACCAGCGGCTCGGCGATGTGGTCCATCGCCGCGCCCGTCCTGGTGCCGATGCTGATGCTGCTCTCGGTGCCGCCGGAGACCACCCAGGCGCTCTTCCGGATCGCCGACTCCGGCTCCACCGCGATCACCCCGATGAGCCCGTACTTCGTGATGGCCCTCGGCTTCCTGCAGCGCTACCGCAAGGACGCCGGCATCGGCACCCTCGCCTCCTACACCCTGCCGCTCGCCATCGCGATGAGCCTCGCCTGGACCGCCCTGTTCTTCCTCTGGTGGGCCCTCGGCATCCCGCTCGGGCCGGGTGCTCCGGTCCGCTGACCGACCCGGCCGGGCTCGCCTCAGGCGCGCCCGGCCGGCACCGGCGCAAGCGCTGCCGCCTGCTCCTCGGCGAGCTTCTTGTAGAGCCTGCGGAGCCGGACCACCCCGAGGTCGTGCTGGTAGAGGTTCTCGGCCTGGTCGGCGTCGTCGGCCATCGCCTCCAGCATGACCCGGTCCTGCTCGAGCACGTGCCAGTGGCGAGCCTCCAGCTTGGTGCGGTAGAGGAAGCGCCACACATCGCGCTCCCAGCCGCTGACCTTGCGGTAGCGCCAGAAGAAGACCGCGGTGGTGGTCGCGTCGATCGGGGTGCCCATGCCGACGATGCCGAACGAGCCGCCGGGGCCGGCGGTCGGCGGGTACGGGATGGAGAGGTCGACCCAGTCGATGCCGGTGCGGCAGAACTCGACCCAGTCGAAGTTCACGCCGATCTGGTCGGTCTTCTCGAAGAAGAACCCGCGGTCGGTCTCGCGGATCCGGAACCGCGCCTCGATGTCACCTCCGAACATCGAGTGGGACTCGCGGTGCAGGAAGGCGCCGTGCATCGGGTCGAGCAGGTTCTCCATGGCGTAGCGCCACGGGGTGTCCCACTCGGCGTAGCAGAGGAACGAGGAGACCTCCTCGTCCACCAGCGGGTCAGGCAGGGCGATCGGGGCGGGGTCGGGGTGCTGCTCGTCGCCGATGTAGGCCAAAATCGCGCCGCCCAGCTCCTGCAGCGGCGGGCTGGGGACCAGCGTCTTCCCCTCCAGGTTGCAGCCGGGCAGACCGGGCACCGAGACGACCTTGCCGGTGCCGTCGACCTGGACGCCGTGGTAGGCGCAGGCGATCTTGCTGCCGAGGTGCTGTCCCTGCGAGAGCGGCGCGCCGCGGTGGGGGCAGCGGTCCTCGAGCATCCGCAGGGTGCCGTCCGACTCCCGGAACAGCACCCAGTCGATCCCGAGCCGGCGCACCCGGTGGACGCCACCCTGCGGCACCATGTCGGAGGGGCAGATCGCGTACCACTGGTTGCGCAGGCCGGTCGCAAGGATCTGTTCAGCGCTCAGCTGTCGTTTCACCATCGGTCCCATGACTCAGTCCTCCTGCTTCCCCGCCGCGGCGAGCTCGGCGATCGCTGTGGTGAATCCCTCGGGGGTCCACTGACCACCACCGGGAGCCGGGATGCCGAGCTCGTTGAGCCCGTCGACGAGACCCGGCAGGTCGTGCCGCCCGCCCCCGAAGACCTCTTCGATGGCACCGGCGAGCTTGGTCTCCCACGGGGTCGTCTCGGCGACCGCCGCCTGGACCGGCTGTAGATAGCCCATTTCTCTGTTCTCCCTCTGTGCAGTCAACGCAGTCGATGTGGCTCGTCAGATGTCGAGCGCCAGCTCTGGGGTCCGCGCCCGGGAGACGCAGATCATCATGGTGGTTCCGGCCGCCTGCTCGCTGTCGCTGAGCAGGGAGTCGCGATGGTCGGGGGTGCCGGCCAGCACCTTGGTCTCACAGGTGCCGCAGATGCCGTCGCGGCAGGAGCTCGAGACCGTGATCCCGGCTCCCTCGAGCGCGTCGATGACCGGTACGTCGGCAGGCACCTGGACGACCCGGCCCGAGCGGCGGCAGTCCACGGAGATCGGCTGCTCGCCGTCGGGGTCGACCTCGATCTGCTTGGCCTTGAAGCGCTCGACCTGGAGCGTCCCCTCGGGCCATCCAGTGGCGTGCTCCTCGACGGCGGCGAGCAGCCCCTCGGGACCGCAGCAGTAGACCAGCGTGCCGGGGTCAGGCACCGGCAGCGCGGTGGCCAGGTCGAGCCGGCCCTGGGTCTCCTCCGGAATGACCTTCACCCGGTCGCCGTACGCAGCCAGCTCGTCGAGGAACGCCATCGAGTCGCCGCGGCGGCCGCCGTACCACAGCTCCCAGTCGGTGCCCTGCCGCTCGGCCTCGGTGAGCATCGCGAGCAGCGGGGTGATCCCGATGCCGCCGGCGACGAAGACGTACTTCTTGGCGGGGAGGAAGTCGAAGTTGTTGCGGGGACCGACCACGCGCAGCCGGTGTCCGGGGCGCAGCCCCTCGTGGACGTACTCCGAACCGCCGAGGGCGGCCTGCTCACGCAGCACCGCAACCCGATAGCTGCTCCGGTCGGCCGGATCGCCGCACAGCGAGTACTGCCGCACCAGGGACCCCTTGAGGGTCAGGTCGACGTGGGCTCCCGGGCTCCACTCCGGCAGCGGGTCGCCGCCGGGGTGGACGAGCCGCAGCGACAGTACGCCGTCGGCCTCCAGGGTCATCTGCTTGACCAGGAGCTCCAGCTCCTGCTCCTCGGTGGCGACACTCATGACGACCTCCTCGTGGTCGGGTCGGGAACCTTGACCGGTGGTGTGAACGGCCGCGGCATCGGGCCGAAGGACTCCAGGTCGACCTCGACGAGCACCGGTCCGCGTCGGGCGACGGCCCGCCCGAGCTCGGTCGCGGCCTCGGCGGCGTTGCCGATCCGCTGGTAGGGCAGCCCGAGCGCGCCGGCGAGACCCGCGAAGTCGGGGGTCGTCAGGTCGACGCCGGCGCGGTCGACGCCGCGGGCCTCCTGCATGTTGCGGAGCACGCCGTACCCGCCGTCGTTGAAGACCAGCAGCACCAGCCACGGACGTTCCTGGGCGAGCGTGAGCAGCTCACCGAGATGTACGGCCAGGCCGCCGTCACCGGCGATGACCACGGTGGGCTCGTCGGGGCGGCCCATCGCGGCACCGAGCCCCATGCCGAGGCCCTGGCCGATGCCGCCGCCGCGCGGGAAGACGTTGTCGCGGGGATCGTAGATCTCGAAGAGCCGGTTGCCCCAGGACGACGACGCGATGGTGACGTCGCGAGCGAGCACCGACCGGCGCGGAAGCGCGGAGCGCAGGGCGTCGGCGAGCACGGCGTGGTCGCCGAGCCCCTCGCGTTGGGTGGCGCGTACGTCCTCGCGTGCCCGGGTCACCCGGTCCCGCCACTCCTGGGCGACGTCACCGCGCTCGCGTACGGCAGCGGTGAGGGCGGGCAGTACGTCGCGGGCGTCGGCAGCCGCCCCGGCCGCGATCGGGAAGACCCGCCCGAGCGCGGCCGGGTCGAGATCGACCTGGACGTGCACCGCAGGCAGGACGAGGTCGTAGTCGCGGGTCTCGTTGGAGCGGAAGTGGGTGCCGATGCTGAGCAGCAGGTCGGCCTCGGCGAGCAGCTCGCCGCCGCCAGGAGTGGCGCCGTAGTTGCCGACCACCAGGGGGTGGTCCTCGGGGACCGCGCCGCGGCCTGAGTTGGACGTCAGCAGTCCCGCGCCCCAGGTGTCGATGAGCTCGGTGAGCGCCGCCCCGGCCTCGGCCACCCCGCCGCCGGCCCAGATGATCGGCCGCTCGGCGGCGACGACGAGCTCCGTCAGCGCGTCGAGTCCGGCGGGCACCGACGACGCGGCCGGGGTCGAGCCGTCGGGAGCGATGACCTCTCGCTGCGGCAGGTACTGCAGGTCGATGGGCCACTCGACGCTGACCGGACCACCGGCCCGGCCGGGCCCACCGAGCGCCCGGTCGGCCGCGGCACGCAGGATGCCGGCGGAGTCGTCGAGCGACGGCATCGAGACGGCGTCGAGCGAGACCGCCCGGAGCATGCCGAGCTGGTCCTTGGTCTCGTGGATGAAGCCGCGCCCGGAGCCGAGGTACGCCGACTCGACCTGCCCGGTCACGTGCAGCACGGAGGTGGCCGAGCTCAGCGACTCGATCAGCGAGCCGGCCGCGTTGCCCGCGCCGGTGCCGGTGCTGGTCAGGGCACAGCCGAGGCCGCCGGTCGCCCGGGCGTAGCCGTCGGCCGCGTTGACTGCGCTCGCCTCGTGGCGGACCGGCACGAACCGCAGCTCGCGCGAGACCGCCTCGACGAGCGGCAGGTTGTGCACGGAGATGACGCCGAAGACGGTGTCGACGCCCACCTCACGGAGCACCGAGACGAGCAGGGCGCCACCGTCGGCGTACGTCACCACGTCGGCTGCGGGGGCAGTGGTCAGGTTGGTCATCACAGGCTCCTCAGGCCACGTAGCGGGCAACGCCGCCACACACGTCGAGCGCCGCGCCCGTTACATAGGACGCTCGCGGGGACAGCAGGGTCACGACCATCGAGGCGACCTCCTCGGCCCGGCCGAACCGGCCGAGCGAGATGCCACGGTCTTCGGCGAGCTCACGCTCGAAGGCCTCGTACGACGCTGCCTGCTCGTCCGCCTCGAAGCGCCGGCGCCACTGGCCGGTGTCGATCAGCCCGAGGCAGACGCTGTTGACCCGGACCTCGGGGGCGTACTCGGAGGCCATCGACTTGGTCAGGTTGAGAAGGCCGGCGCGGGCGGCGGACGTGGTGACCAGGCGCGGCTCGGGCTGGCGGGCGAGCACCGCGTTGATCGTCACGATCGCGGCGGCGTCGGAGGCGCGCAGGTGCGGAAGCGCGGCTCCGGTGACGTTGAGGACACCGCCGAACTTCAGGTCGAGCTCGTCGCGGAAGTCCTCGACGGTCGCCCTGTCGAGACCGAGCATCCGGGACTGGCCCGCGTTGTTGACCAGCCCGTCGATCCCGCCGAACCGGGCCACGCCCGCCTCGACCAGCGCGTTCACCTGGTCGGCGTCGCGTACGTCGCAGCTCGTCGCGAGCACCCGGTCGGCGGGCGCGCCGAGATCGGCGAGCGCCTTCTCGAGCACGTCGAGACGGCGGGCGCAGGTGATGATGTTGGCGCCCTCCTCGAGGAGGGTGGCGACGGTCGCGAGACCGACGCCGGAGCTGCCTCCCGTGACGAGCACGGTGCGATCGGCGAGGTGGAGATCCATGGGTCCTGGTCCTGTCAGTGAAACCGTCAGTGGAAGACGAAGCCGCCGTCGACGACGAGCTGCTGGCCGGTGATGTACGCGGCCTCGGGGCCGAGCAGGAAGGCCGCGGCCCCGACGACGTCGGAGGGCTCCTGGTCCCGGGTCAGCGCCCGGTTGTCGCGGTAGAGCTGGTGGCGGTGCTCGGGGATCTGCTGAGCTGCCTCGGTGGTGGTCAGGCCGGCGGCCAGGGTGTTGACGGTGATCCCGTGCGGACCGAGGTCACGCGCCATCGCCCGGGTCAGCGCCGCGAGACCGCCCTTGGAGGCGATGTAGTGGGCGAGGTTCGCCGAGCCGTAGAGAGCCGAGTCCGAGCCGATGTTGAGGACCCGGCCACCGCCGGCCTCGATCATCCCCGGGACGACCTCGCGGCTGACCAGCCACGGACCACGCAGGTTGACCGCCATCAGCGAGTCCCACTCCGCGGGGTCGATCTCGTGGACCGGCTTGCCCCCGACCCCGTCGGCGCGGGCGGCGTTGTTGACCAGGCCGTAGACCGGCCCGGTCTCTTTCACCATCGCCCGCACCGACGCGTGGTCGGTGACGTCGACCGGAACGGTCGCGGCTGCGTACCCCTCCGCGCGGAGCGCGGCTCCGGCCGCCTCCAGCCAGTCCTCGCGGATGTCGGCGAGCCAGACCCGGGCACCGGCCTGGGCCAGGCGCCGCGAGATCGCCAGCCCGAGGCCGCGACCCGCGCCCGTGACCAGAACCGGTGCACCGTCGAGACTCATGGGTCAGTCCCGGGTGACGCCGTGCATCGCGGAGGTCTCCGGGTACGTCGGGACCTGCGGCTTCTGGGCACCGATGATCACGCAGAAGAGCGCGTCGGTGTCGCCGTTGTTCTTCAGGCTGCGCGGCACGCCGGCCGGCACCACGATCATGTCGCGGTAGCCGAGGGTGCGCTTGACGACCTGGCCGTCACGGTGCACGCCGACCTCGACCTCGCCCTCGAGCACGAAGAAGGCTTCCTCGGCATCGTGGTGGGTGTGCTCGGGGCCCTCGCCGCCCGGGGGCAGCAGCATGTTGGAGAAGGTGAAGCCCTGGGACTTGATGGTGCGGTTGTCGTTCTCGTGGTTGCCGGTCGCGCCGGAGCCGACATAGCGGACCTGGGCGCGCTTGAACTGGTCGCCGGCCTTGGCCTGGAAGCCGAGGGTGTCCCAGTCCTCGTGGCGCGAGGCGCGGGTCAGGATGATGGAGTCGGTGAACTCCTCCAGGCTCTCGGCCGTCTCGTACGTGAGGGGCTGCTGGGTGATCGACATGGGTCGTTCCTTTCTTGCTGTGTTCGTTCTCGGTGTTCGTTCTTGGTGTTCGTTCTCGGGTTTCGGGTGTCGGGATCAGCCGTAGAGGCGCTCGACGATCCCGACGAAGGAGGAGAGCCAGGCGTTGAAAGCCTCGGGCGTCTCCTGGTTGGCCAGGTGGCCGGCACCGCGCAGCGTCACGAGAACCGCGTCGGGGATGCCGCCGGCGAGCGCCTGCGACTCGGTGATTCCGGTGACCTGGTCCTGGTCGCCGCAGAGCACGAGCGTCGGGGTGTCGATGGCGGCGAGCTCGGCGGTGAGGTCGGTGGCGGCCATCGACTCGGCCGCCAGGCCGTAGCCCGGGAGCCGGATCGCGTCCCGCATCGTGGCGACGACCCGGTCGACGAGCTCGTCGGGGGCCTCGGAACTGACGAGCCGGGGGCCGCGCTGCGCGGCGAAGTCGGCGCTGCCCGCGCTGCCGAGCTCGGCAGCCCGGCCACGCATGGCCACTGCCTTCTCCGGAGCGGTGCCGGATCCGCGGCTCGCGTCGGCCAGCACGAGGCTGCGGACCAGCCCGGGGTGGCGTGAGGCCAACCGGACCGCGATGACACCGCCCCAGGAGACGCCCAGGACGTGGACAGGGCCGTGTGCGGCGTACTCCTCGATGACGGCGGCCGCCGCGTCGGCGAAGCCGTCGAGGTCGAGATCGGCCTCGGGGTCGGCGGAGCGGGCGTAGCCGGGTGCGTCCCAAGCCAGCAGCCGGAGCTCGCCGGCGAGCGCCGCGACCTGGGGCGCGAACGAGGCCGAGCTGGATCCGATGCCGTGCAGGCACAGCAGGGTCGGACCGTTGCCGGTGTCCTCGACGTGGACCCGGGTGGCACGGAG
This sequence comes from Nocardioides sp. NPDC006303, assembly GCF_040613175.1. Classification (NCBI taxonomy): domain Bacteria; kingdom Bacillati; phylum Actinomycetota; class Actinomycetes; order Propionibacteriales; family Nocardioidaceae; genus Nocardioides; species Nocardioides sp. NPDC006303. Next base: position 40,550 of record NZ_JBEXRR010000020.1, on the reverse strand, counting down.
CGTGGTGGTGGTCGTGCTCGTCATGACAGCGGCCTCAGATGATGCTGACCGCGCCGACCGGGCGGCCGACGAGCATGGACAGGGACCGGACCACGGCGCGCGAGACGACGCCACTGGTACGCGGGTTGGCGGCCGAGGGATGGTTGCGGATCTCGAACCGGTAGCTGCCCGCGTCCGCGTCGGCCTCGATGACGTGGCTGGTCAGCTCGGCACCCGGGTCGGCGACGAGGCGGACCTCGACCAGCTCCAGGTCGCCGACGGCGAGCCCGACGGTGGCAGCGACATTGAGCGAGCGCGGGAAGTAGCGCGCGGCCTCCGCGGCGGATCCCTCGAAGATGGTGGTCGGCTCGGTGGTGGCACGGACCCTCTCCTGGGTCTCGTCGTCCATCCACGGCTGCAGCAGGGTCGAGGGCAGCTTGGTGGTGGTCACCGACGCGCGGTGCACGGCACCGTGGCTGGCAGCGCTGACCAGCAGGTCGATGCCGCCGATGGCGCCGGAGGTGATGAACATCCGCCCCGGGCCGGTCGCGCTGAGCGTGGCGACCAGCTCCTGGTCGGCCAGAGCTCCTGCCGAGGTGATGAGCAGGTCGCGCCCGGCCTCGAGGATCTCGGCTCCGTGCCGGGAGACCACCGCCTGACCGGCGCACTCGACGATCACGTCGCTGGTCTCGATCGCCTTGGCGAGCCTGATCTGCGGCACCGGACACTCGCCGACGGGGGTGTCGTTGACGACTCCCACCACCTCGACATCCTCGACCGCTCCGGCCACCAGGGCCTCGATCACAGGGCGGCCGATGGCGCCGGCGCCGATGATGCTGACCTTCGTCATCGGGCCGCCTCCACCAGATCGCGGGCTTGCGGCGACACGTACGAAGCGGCGAGCTCGGGACGGTCGGCGAACACGCCCGCGTCCTCGATGCCGGCCATGTGGCGGCGTACGTCCTTCGACGGAGGGCCTGCGGTCCCCCACAGGTCGGACAGCTCGGGCACCCGGCGCCACACCTTGCACAGCCACTGGTCCTCGACGACCTGGGCGACGTCAGAGGTGTATTCGCACACGAGCCCGGCCGGGTCGGCGAAGTAGGAGAAGGTGTTGTTGCCGGGGCCGTGGCGGCCAGGGCCCCACAGCGGGGTGACGCCCTGCTGCTTGAGCGAGCCGATACCCCGCATGAAGTGGTCCATGCTCGGCATCTCGTAGGCGACGTGGTTGACCGAGGTCCAGGCGGCCTGGTTGAACGCGATGCTGTGGTGATCGGTGTTGCAGCGCAGGAACGCCATCTGGTGCTCGGACCAGTCGGAGACGCGCATCCCGAGGACGTCGGTGTAGAACGCCACCGCTCGGTCGATGTCGACCGTGTTGAGCACGACGTGCGTCACCCCGATCGGGACGGGACGGTCCCGGTCGAGCGGCTTCACCGCGTGGACGTCGGCGACGAGCTCGATCACCCTGCCCTCCGGGTCGGCGAAGCGGATGCCGTAGCCGCCGCCCGCCTGATCGAGCGCGCCCGGCTCGGAGAGCATCGGGATCCCCCGAAGCGCGAGCCGGCGAGCGGCCTCATCGACCTCGGCCGGCGTACGCACCGCGAACGAGATGGCGCCGAGACCGTTCCGCGCCGCACGGGTCAGCTGCAGGACGTGGTGGTTCTCCCCCGTGCCCCGCAGCCAGGTGTCGTCGTGGTCCTGCTCGACGACCGACAGGCCCCAGACCTCGGAGTAGAAGTCCGTCGACTCGGTGAGCGTCGGCACCTGCAGCTGGACGCTGCGCAGTGAGTGCAATGTGGCGATCGACATCCCGACTCCTTTCTCTTAGTGATTAGTATTTAAGCGCTTAGGCTTTTTCGTGTCAAGGAAAAACAGTGGCCCAGATCACCGCTCGGAGCCCGGTCAGCCGACCCAGGGGTGCGGCGCCTCGTCGAGTCCCCAGTAGAGGCTCTTCTGGCGCGTGTACTCCGCGATGCCGCGACGGCCCTTCTCGGTGCCGAGGCCGCTCTCCTTCATCCCGCTGAACGGGGTGGAGATGCTGAACTGCTTGTAGGTGTTGATCCACACCGTGCCGGCGTCGATCCGACGGGCCACCCGCCAGGCCGTCCGGTAGTCACTGGTCCACAAGCCGCACGCCAGCCCGTATACGGAGTCGTTCGCGCGGGCGACCAGGTCGTCCTCGTCGTCATAGGTGAGCACCGAGAGGACCGGCCCGAAGATCTCCTCCTGGCAGGTCGGCGAGGAGTTGTCCAGGCCGGCGATGACGGTCGGCCGGTAGTACGCACCGGCGGCGTAGCCGTCCCCTTCGGGCACCTCACCACCGACCAGCACCTCCCCGCCGGCCGCACGGGCACGGGCGACGTGGCCCGCCACGCTGTCGCGATGCCGGTGATGGACCAGCGGCGCCACCTGGGTCAGCGGGTCGAGCCCATGGCCGATGCGCAGGCGCGCGACGGCCTTGACCAGGCGTTCCAGGAACTCCTCGGCACGGGCGGAGGGCAGGAACAGCCGCGATCCGGCGATGCAGCTCTGCCCGGAGCTGGAGTAGATGCCGAACAGGATCCCGGCGATCGCGGCCTCGACGTCGGCGTCCTCGAAGACGATGGTCGGGGACTTGCCGCCCAGCTCGAGCGTCACCGGCATCAGCTTGTCAGCCGCGGCATGGGCGATGACGCGACCCGTCGTAGTGCCTCCGGTGAAGGACACCTTGCCGATGCCGGGATGGCGCACGACGGCGTCACCGACGACCGATCCCCTGCCGGGCAGCACCGAGACCAGGCCGGGCGGGAGCCCGGAGTCGGTGATGATGCGACCCAGGGCGAGCGAGACCAGTGGCGTCCACTCGGCCGGCTTGAGCACGACGGCGTTGCCGGCCGCGAGGGCGGGCGCGATCTTCTGGGCGTCGCTGGCGATCGGCGAGTTCCAGGGAGTGATGGCGCCGATGACTCCGATCGGCTCGTGCACGCTCATCGTGAGCGAAGGGCCTCGCTGCGTGGTCAGCTCCTCGTCGAAGGTCTCCAACGCGGCGGCCATGTATCGGAAGGTTCCGGCCGCGCTCGCCACGAGGGCGGAGGTCTCGGTCAGCGTCTTGCCGGTGTCACGCGTCTGCAGCCGGGCGAGACGCTCGGCCGAGCCCTCGATCCTGTCGGCGATCCGGTGCAGGTGGCGCGCCCGCTCGTGCGGGAGTCGCCTGCCCCACGCGGCGGCAGCCACCGCTCCGCGGGTGACCGCCTCGTCGACGTCGGCCTCCGAGGCGTGGTGCACCGTCGTGATCACGCTGCCGTCGGCGGGGTCGATGCTCTCCGACCCGGATCCGCCGCCGCGACGCCACTCCCCCGCGACCAGGATCTCGTCGGCCGGGACGACCGCGTCCGTCAGGTCCAGGGCGCTCACTGGGAGATCTCCTCCAACGTACGCTCCCGGGTCTCGACCGCGAACACGACAGTGGTGAGCGCCCCGACGACAGCGACCGCACCCATCACGATGAACACGTCGGCGATCGAGAACCCGCGGCCGATCAGGCCGCCGACGACCAGCGGGCCGACGATGATGCCGAGCCTACCGAACGCCCCACCGACACTGACGCCCAGCGCCCGCATCCGGGTCGGGTAGAGCTCGGCGGTGTAGACGTACAGTGCGAGGTTGACCGCGAAGATGCACATCGCCGAGGCCGCCGACCAGAACAGGACCGTGCTGGCGCTGGTCGCTCCGGTCGAGGCGAGCACGAACAGGGTTGCCGCGCTGCCCAGCATCGCGACCGTGATCGCCACCCGGCGCCCGACGATGTCGATGGTCAGCGCGATGACGACGCAGCCGAGGATGCCGGCGACGCTGGTGGCAACGCTGTAGCGCAGTGCGGTGTCGACGTCGAGATGGAAGACCTGGCCGTAGATGGTGGGCAGCCAGGCGGCGATGCCGTAGTTGACGAAGTACGCCGTGAGCCAGGCCGTCGCCAGCATCAGCGTGCGCCGCAGGTAGACGCCCTTGAACAGCTCCGAGAGGCGGGCCCGGCCCTGCTGGACTGCCGGCGCCGCGCTGGTCACAGGGGCGGGCAGCTCACCCTTCTGTGCGGCGACCTCAGCCTCGATCCGGCGCGTCGCCTGGTCGGCTTCCTCCAAGCGGCCTCGGGCGGCGAGCCAGCGGGGCGACTCCGGGACGCGACGCATGAACGGCACCAGGATCAGCGGGATGGCGCCGAGCGCGAAGAGCCAGCGCCATCCGAAGGCAGGAACGACCCAGGCCGCCACCAGCGCCGAGGCGACCAGGCCGGCCGGGAAGATCAGCTCGTAGATCAGTACGAATCGACCACGGCGGTGAGCGCGCGTGATCTCACCGATGTACGTCGCCGCGACCGGTACCTCCGCACCGAGTCCGAAGCCCTGGACGAACCGGAGCACCAGGAAGATCCACAGCGTGGACGTGCCCGCCATGAGCAGGCTCATGACGGCGTACAGCACCAGCGACCCGATGAGGACCGGCACTCGGCCGACCCGGTCGGCCATCCAGCCACCGGCCAGCGCGCCGAGCAGCATCCCGATGCCGCCGATGGCGATCGTCCAGGCGATCATCCCTGGGTTGAGACCGAAGAACGGGATGAGCACCGGCAGCGCATAGGCGATCATCAGCTGGTCGAAACCGTCGAAGAAGGTGGCCACGCCGACGAGCACGCGGGTCTTGACGTGCCAGCGCGAGAGCGGAAGGCGCTCGAGCCTGGCACTGATCTGCTCCGCCGTGACAGCCGGCGGCACCGGGGTGATGTTGACCATGTGAGGGGAACTTTCGGTTCGCAGCACTCGACAGGCGTAATTGCTAAGTGCTTAGTCGTTAAGTCCTAAGAGTGTGCGGTGCGTCACGATCTGCCGTCAACCCCCTCTGTGTTAACTTCCTGTCTCGCGGAACCCGAGTCGGCTCGTACACTGCGACCATGAGTCACACCGGATCCGGCGTCAACCAGCCCTCGAGCGGTGATGACGCGGTCGACGCGATCGTCTCCCAGTGGACACACGAGCGCCCTGACCTCGACCCCTCTCCCATTGCGCTGTTCGGGAGAGTGCACCGGATCTACCTGCGCTACCAGTCGGTCCTGACCCAGGTCTTCGGCCGACACGACCTCAACTCGGCTTCGTTCGACGTCCTTGCCGCGCTCCGGCGCGCAGGCGCGCCCTACCGCAAGGCCGGCCGCGATCTCGCGAGCGGCTCACTGCTCTCCTCGGCAGGCGTGACCTTCCGGCTCGACCGCCTCGAGGCGGCGGGGCTCATCACCCGCCAGCGCGACGCCGAGGATCGCCGCGTCGTCTACTCCCAGCTCACCGACAAGGGCCTCGAGGTGATCAACCGCGCGATCGAGGACCACCTGCGCGCGGAGAACGCACTGCTCCACCACCTCACCAGGGAGGAGCGCGACGAGCTCGCCAGGCTGCTCAGCAAGCTCGAGCGCTCCATCGTGGAGGCCGACTTCGACACCGACGGCGAAGTAGCCTCCTAACCCTGGTCGGTAGGTTCAGGCGAGCCGCTCCAGCAGCGCCTTCGCGGTCGAGACGCTGGACTGCGGGTTCTGTCCGGTGATCAGGGTGCCGTCGACGATCACGGTGTCGCTCCACGGCTCGCCGGTCTCGACGATGCCACCGGCCGTACGCATCCGCTGCTCGACCGAGAAGGGGATGCTGTCGCCGTAGCCGCCCTGCTGCTCCTCGGTGTCGGTGAAGCCGGTCATCCGGCGGCCACTGAAGAGCCAGCCGCCCTCGCCGGTGGCCGCGAGGAGGCCGGCGACACCGTGGCAGAGCGCGACGACGGGTCGGCCGGCGGAGTCGGTGGCGGTCAGAAGCGCGGCGAGCGAGGGGTCCTCGACCAGATCCGTCATCGGGGCGTGGCCGCCGGGGATGTAGACGGCGTCGTACGCGGCCGGGTCGATGTCGGCGAGGTCGAGCGGGTGGACGAGCTCCTTCTCGAGGGTCTCGAGGTAGGCACGGAAGCGCTCGGCGTCCTCGGGTTGGACGCCGCCCTGCTCGCTGAGCGAGAGCGCGTCGACCGTCGGCGCCCTGCCGCCCGGGGTGGCGATGTCGATCTCGACACCGGCTCCGGCGAGCGTCTCGTGGGAGGCGGCGACCTCCTCTGCCCAGAAGCCGGTCGGGTGCTCGGTGCCGTCGGCGAGGACGAGGGTGTCGGCCGCTGAGACGACCATCAGTACGCGTGTCATGAGTTTCTTCCTTCTTGTTCGGTTCGGTGATGACGTAACGACGACCTTCGGCCACTTCACTCCCAGGCCACCCGGCGAGGTCATAATGATTTCTATGACCTCGCTCGATCTCTGGGAAGCGTTCACGCATGCCTACCGCGAGCGCTCGATCAGCGCCGCGGCACGTCGCCTCGACCTCACCCAGCCAGCGGTGACGGCGCGGATCCGCAAGCTCGAGGACGAGCTCGGCGCGACCCTGTTCGAGCGCTCACGCACCGGCCTGGCGCCGACCGGGCGGGCCGACGCGCTCGCCACCCGGATCACGCCACTGGTCGACCAGCTTCGCGGCGCCGTCGGCACCGAGCCCGCGATCGGCCCCGGGAGCATCCGGATCGGCGGCGCCACCGACGTGATGACCACCCGGATCGTGCCCGCCCTCGCCCCGCTCGTACGCGACGGCCTCGACGTCTCGGTGACCACCGGCCTCGCACAGGACCTTCTCGACGACCTGGCCGACGAGCGCCTCGACCTCGTCGTCTCCTCCGTACGCCCCGGCGACGAGCGGCTGCGGTCGGCCGCTCTGGTCGACGAGGAGTTCCTCCTGGTCGCGGCGCCGGCGGTCGCCGCACAGGTCGATCCCGTCGAGCTGGCACAGAACCCGGTGCGCGCGCTCGCGGCCGTGCCGCTCGCGGCCTACTCCCCCGAGCTGCCGATCATCCGGCGATACTGGCTCACCGAGTTCGACGAGCGCCCCACCAACCGCACCGCACTAGTCCTGCCCGACCTGCGCGGCATCCTTCGCGCCGTCGTCGCCGGCATCGGCGCCTCCGTGCTGCCTCGCTACCTCGTCGACGGAGCCCTCGCCGACGGCACCGTCGTACGCCTTCACGAACCCAGGCTCGGGCCGCTCAACACCCTCTGGCTCGTCACCGGCCCCAGCGCGCCACCGGCCGTCGGCCACGTCTGCCGACACCTGAGCGCCGAAGCCGCGGGATGGGCCAGCACCTGACCGCCTTCCTGAAAGACTTCACCCGTGAACGTACTCATCGACGCCGACGAGCTCGCGACCGCGCTCGCGTCCGACCAGCCCCCGGTCCTCCTCGACGTACGCTGGCAGCTCGGCGGCCCGCCCGGACACGAGTCCTACCTCGAGGGCCACATCCCCGGCGCCGTCTACGTCGACCTCGACACCGAACTGGCCCGTCACGGCGAGCCCACCGACGGCCGCCACCCGCTCCCCGAGCTCGCAGACCTGCAGGACGCCGCCCGACGGTGGGGCATCTCCGAGGGTGACACCGTGGTCGCCTACGATGCGGTCGGCAACACCTCCGCCGCTCGCGCCTGGTGGCTGCTGCGCTGGGCGGGCGTCGCCGACGTACGCCTCCTGGACGGCGCCCTCGGCGCCTGGGCCTCCGCCGGTCACCCGCTGGCCACCGACGGCGTCGTGCCTGCGCCCGGCACGGTGACACTCACCCCGGGTCACCTACCCGTGCTGCCGTTCGAGCAGGTCGAGGCGTACGAAGGCCTTCTGCTCGACGCCCGTGCCGCCGAGCGCTACCGCGGCGAGGTCGAGCCCGTCGATCCGAAGGCCGGCCACATCCCGGGCGCGGTCTCCGCGCCGACCGCTGACAACCTCGGCCCCGACGGCCGCTTCCGACCAGTCGAGCAGCTCCGGGACCGGTTCGCCGCCCTCGGGGTCGAGGCCGACTCCCCGGTGACCGCCTACTGCGGCTCGGGCGTCACCGCCGCCCACCAGATCGCCGCGTTGGCGATCGCCGGCTACGACGCCGCTCTCTTCCCCGGCTCCTGGAGCCAGTGGAGCAACCACGACCTCCCGGTGGAGACCAGCTAGCTCGACAGTAATGGTCTTGACCTCAAGTCAACTTCATCTTTGACGATGGTGACCCACCACGAGAGATGGAGCTGGACCATGACGGAACGCAACGACCGCCCCGCGGTGACCGTGATCGGGATGGGCAACATGGGATCTGCGGTCGCCCGGACGTACCTCGAACGCGGCTACCAGACCACGGTCTGGAACAGGACGGCCGACAAGGCCGAGGCGCTCGCCGACGCGGGAGCCGTCGTCGCCTCCACCGCCGCGAAGGCGGTGGCGGCCAGCCCGGTGACGATCCTCAGTCTGCTGGACAACACCGCGGTCGAGGACGTCCTGGCGTCGGTCGGACAGGCAGCGGCCGGCCACACCCTGGTCAGCCTGACCAGCGGTTCCCCGGCCCAGGCGCGCGCCAACCAGACCTGGGCGACCGAGCACGGCGCGGCGTACGTCGACGGGAAGATCATGGGAGACCCGCCCGACGTCGGCACGCCCAAGGTCTCGCTGGCCTTCAGCGGGCATCGCGACACGTTCGACGCCGTCGAGCCGGTGCTCCAGGAGCTCGGCTCCCACACCTACCACGGGCCCGACGGCGGGTTCGCGGCCGTGGAGTTCAACGCCCAGGTCGCAATGGGCTACGAGTTCCTGATCGGCTTTCTGCACACCCTCAACCTGGTCGAGAGGGAGGGCATGGACCTGGAGGCGTTCACCGAGCGGCTCGCCGGGTCGCTGAACGGCTACGCCGGCCTGCTGACGATGATGGCCGGCGCGATCAAGAGCGGGACGTACGGCCCCGACCTCGGCTCGCTCGACGTCCAGGCGGCCCTCATGGACGACCTGATCGGGCATCGGGAGTCGACCGGCGTCGAGGCCGTACGGATGCGGGAGGTGAAGTCGCTGATGGACCGCCGGATCGCCCAGGGCCACGGCGACCAGGGGTTCTCCAGCATGTATGAGCTGCTACGCCCCTGACACCTGAGCCTCCTGTGCGGCGACCTCCGCCTCGGAGCGCAGCACGCAGAGCTGGTTGCCCTCGGGATCGGCGAAGTTCACCCAGCCGGTCCCGGGGCCGTACTTCCCGCGGTGGTCGGCGATCTGGGTCGCGCCGAGCTCGAGGAGCCGCTCGACCTCCTCGTCGCGCGTACCGGTGCGCGGGCGCAGGTCGAGGTGGATCCGCTTGGCGGGAAGCTCCTGGTCGGGCACTTCGATGAACAGCAACTGGTGGCCGGTCTCCGGGTCGAGGATCATGCACTCCTCGTGACCGGGCAGGTTCGGGTCGCCTTCCACGTCGACATAGCCGAGCAGAGCCTTCCACCACTCCGAGAGCGCGTACGCGTCGTGGCAGTCGATGGTGGTGTGCGAGACGAAGAGGGTCATGCCCACATCGAAACCTACTCGCGCACCCCAGTCCACCGGGTTATGACGGTCACACAGGCGAGGGTCAGGCGGGCTCGGCGACCTTCTCGTCGATGAACTGCGGGAGCAGCTCGATGGCGATGGGCGCCGCGGCGTCGATCTTCTCCTGCGGCACGTCGCAGATCCGCAGGCAGGTGGCGGCGATCGCCCAAGCCTCGCGGCACGGGATCCGACGGTTCGGGTCCTCGGTGCGCATGTTGATCACGCCCTCGACCTGCTGGATGAGCAGGTCACCCAGCTGCTTGCGGCTGACCGTCGAGCGCACCGTCTTCGAGGCGATCTCGCCGGCCAGGTGTGCGTAGTGGCCGGCCAGCTCCGCGTGCTCGTTGCGGAACTCGTCGTAGACCTCGCACTTGGCCACGTCGGGGAGCTGGTAGAGCATGCCGACGTTGTGCGGCACGTCGGCGAGGGTGCGTACGTCGACGAGGACCAGCAGGTAGAGCGCGGTCTCGTAGTCGAGCGGCGGCACCCGGTCGAGGATCTTCTCGACCTTGTCCGTGGTCGGTCGCACCGACCGGCGGAGCAGCTCGCCGAGGATCTCGTCCTTCCCCGCGAAGTGGTAGTAGAGGGACGCCTGGCGGATGCCGACCATGTCGGCGATCTCGCGGGTAGACGTCGCCGCGAAACCCTGGGAGACGAACAGCCGCGAAGCGGCATCCAGGATCTGGTCACGCGGTGAGGTCGTACCTGAATCGGGAACATGCCTAGGGCGGCCGGGCCGAGAACGCCTAGTTGTCATGTTGCCCATCTAACTCCCATCCAGACTTTCAAGGAAGACTTGAAAGGACTTTATCCTCTACAAAATATGAGTCTTAGGGCCTATTGGACATAGTTCGATCGGGCTATGTCCACGATGTGCGTATTTGCGCCTGTTCGTACCCGGACGCATACGCCGTAAGCCCCCATGTACGGCTGAGCACCGGGTCGCGCCACATGCTTCGGCGCTGTCATCCGGCTGTTACCCGCCGTCAGAGGGGCTAACGACGATGTGGGTGACAGGTCACGCATCTGTTGGACATTCGTGTAACGCCTGTGGTGACCGCCACATGATCTTCGACCGACCCGCTCGACTTACTCGTGCTTAGATCCTCCCCATGATTTGCCGGAGCGCGCCCGCCACCGTCCTTCTGGCCGTCGTCTTCCTCATGGCCGGCCCGGCAGTCGGCCCAGCGGCCGGCGCGGCCATGCCGCCGAACCCGTACGCCGGCCCGGACGGCACCTGGAACATGCACGGCGACGCCGGGGCGTCCGACACGACTCCGTTCGAGGGACCGGGAGCCGCCCCCTCCCCCGCACAACCGGTGCCGCTGCCCGCGGTGTGCCCGACGATCCTCAGCGGTGCCGACGGCATGGTGCAGGCGCTGTGCACCGAGTACATCGACCGGGCGCCCAGCCTCTACCTCCTCGACCCCACCACGCTGCTCCCGGTCGCCCGGCGCCATCTCTCGGCCGGCTCGCTCCTCGGTGGTGTCTATGCCTACGTCGACAACGAGTCGCGACTCGTCACCGTGGACGGATCCGGCTCCCTGCTCTGGCTGGCGCACTCCCGGTCCGTCCTCCGCTGGTCGATCGACGTGGAACGCGAGGTGCCGCTGAACTTGCCGGAGGGCGACGCGGCCACCACCGTCGGACCGGGCTACGACGCCAACGTCTGGTTCGCGACCGCCCAGGGCCGCGCCGGGTACGTCACCCCCGACGGCGACGTCGTCATCGCGAGCCTCGGCGCCGGCGACGAGAAGGTCGCCAACTCCATCTCCAGCGCCCCGAGCGGGGTCGCGGTGACGACCGACCACGCGACGTACCTCCTGCGTGCCGACGGCGACGCCGTGCGGACCGTCTGGCGGCAGCCCTACGACCGCGGGGAGGCGCGCAAGCCCGGACAGCTCAGCCACGGCAGCGGGTCGACGCCGACCTTCTTCGGCAAGCGCACGGGGGCAGAGTTCGTCGTCATCACCGACAACGCCTCCCCGCGCGAGAACCTTCTCGTCTACCGGGCGCGCGACGGGCGGGAGGTCTGCCGACTCCCGATCCTCACCGACGAGAGCAGCGGCACCGAGAACTCCCCCGTGGCCTGGGGGAGCTCGGTCTACATCGCCAGCACCTACGGCTATCCCTACCCTGCGCAGGCGACCGAGGACACGGGCGAGTCCGTACCGGCGAAGGCCGACTTCGCCGGCGGCATGGAGCGCATCGACGTCGACGAGCGCTCCGGCGCCTGTGTGTCCGTCTGGCGCAACGAGGTGCCCTCGGCCGCGGTCCCCCGGCTCTCCCGTGCCGAGGACGTCCTCTACACCGTCACCCGCCGCGGCAGCGGCCTGACGTGGCGCCTGGCCCGGATCGACCCGGCCGACGGCGAGATCCTCTCCGAGACCTTCCTCGGTCTCGGGCCGCTGGCCAACACCCTGCAGATGGTCGGCACGATCCTCCCTGACGGCACCCTGCTCCAGGGCACGCTCGCCGGCCTGGTCGCCGTGCGGCGCTGAGGCGACTCTCACGCGGACAACGACAGTTCACGGCTCGGACCCGGCCTAGGATCATTCCGTGGCGAAACAGCAGACGCGGTGCCGGCGTGACGAGGACCTGACCGGGCAGCTCGGCACGAGGCTGCGGCACTTCATGCATCTGGAGTCGACGAGCGCCACGCTGCTGGTGATCGCCTCGCTGCTGGCGCTGGCCTGGGCCAACTCGCCGTGGTCGCACGGCTACGAGCATCTGTGGGAGACGGTGTTCTCGGTCCGGTTCGGCGACGTCGGCCTCTCGATGGACCTGCACCACTGGGTCAACGACGGCCTGATGGTGGTCTTCTTCTTCGTCGTCGGTCTGGAGGTACGCCGCGAGCTCGCCGTCGGCGAGCTCACCGACCGCCGCCGCATGGTGGTGCCACTGATCGCCGGCGCCGGCGGCCTGCTGCTGCCGGCACTGATCTACCTGCTGCTGAACCCCTCGGGCGAGGCAGCGCGCGGGTGGGGCATCGTGATCGGCACCGACACCGCGTTCCTGCTCGGCATGCTGGCGCTGGTCGGGCCGGCGGTCTCGACCCAGCTGCGCATCTTCCTGCTCACGCTCACCGTCATCGACGACATCGTCGCGGTCAGCGTGATCGGGGTCGCCTACACCGAGAATCTCGAGGTGGGCCCGCTGGTCGTGGCCGGGCTGGCTCTGGTCGGGATCTTCGTGCTCGACCGGGTGAAGGTGTGGCGGGCCGGACCCTACGTACTGCTCGTCCTGATCGCCTGGGTGGCCACGCTCGGCGCCGGGCTGCATGCCTCGATCGCGGGGATGCTGGCCGGTCTGCTGGTGCCGGCGGCTGAGCCGACCCGGGCCCAGATGGAGGTCGCGACCTCGCGGTTCCGGGCCTTCCGGCAGTCCCCGCTGCCCACGCTGCAGCGCGAGACCCGCGACGAGCTGACCCGCACGATCTCGGTCAACGAGCGCCTCCAGGAGACGCTGCACGTACCGACGAGCTATCTCATCGTGCCGGTCTTCGCGCTCGCCAACGCGGGCGTCGACCTGCGCAACGGGGTGCTCGGCGAGGCGCTGAGCTCGCCGGTGACCTGGGGCGTCGTGGCCGGCCTCGTCCTGGGCAAGACGCTCGGCATCGGCGGCGGCGCGCTCGTGGCCACGCGGCTGCGGCTCGGAAGGCTGCCCCAGGGCGTCGGTGGCGGCCATGTTCTCGGCGGCGCGGCGCTGTCCGGGATCGGCTTCACCGTCGCGCTGCTGATCACCACCCTCGCCTTCGACTCCGAGACGCTGCAGCGCGACGCGATCGTCGGCGTACTCCTCTCCGTGGTGCTCGCCTCCGCGCTCGGCTGGGTGATCTTCCAGCTCTCCGCGCGCTTCCTCGGGCAGCGGGACGCGGCCCTGCCGAAGCTGCTCTCTCCCCCGGTGGACCCGGAGCGCGACCACATCTACGGCGCCGAGGACGCCGAGGTCACCCTGGTCGAGTACCTCGACTACGAGTGCCCCTTCTGCGCCCGCGCCACCGGAACCGCCAACGAGGTCCGGGACTACTTCGGGCCCCGGATCCGCTACGTCGTACGCCACCTGCCTCTCACCCAGCACCCGCACGCCGAGCTGGCCGCCGTCGCCGCCGAGGCCGCCGCCAGGCAGGGCAAGTTCTGGGAGATGCACAAGCACCTCTTCGAGCATCAGAACGAGCTCGAGCATCATGACCTGGCCGGCTACGCCGGAGTCCTCGGGCTCGACGTCGAACAGTTCCTCCGCGACCTCGAGGACCCGGTCCTGGCCGAGCACGTCCGCGAGGACATGGCCTCTGCCAATGCCAGCGGAGCCCGCGGCACCCCGACGTTCTTCGTCGGGTCACACCGCCACGAGGGCCGCTACGACGCCCGCACCCTCATCGCCGAGCTCGAGCGCTCCGCCACCGGGGAGACCGCTCGGCTCGGGATCCGATCGCGGCGTTAGCCGCGACCCGGCCGCGCAGCGCCAGCCAGGTCGCGAGCAGCACGATGACGAGCATGGCCGCGTTGTGCGCGTACTTCGGTCCCGGCGCGACGTCGCCGATGAGGGGGAAGTAGGTGAACGCCAGCAATCCCCGCTCGAGCAGGAAGGCCGCGCCGACCGCCGCCGAGTGCTGGACGGTCCAGGCTCGCGTCCTGGCGGCAAGAAGGATCAGGACCCCGAGCGTCGCCGTCGCGGTCGCGGCGGCGACCACGCCCAGCCACGTCGCAGGCATCAGATCAGGAACGAACGCGAGGACGAACGCGACACCGAGGACCAACCAGACCGAGACCTCACGCGCCTCGGCGTGGTCCAGCCGGCGGCGCCGTCCGACGATGACGGCCAGGAGCACCAGAGCACCGACCACCGCGGCCGTGCCGAGCAGCTGGCCCTGGCTCCCCGACCGCGACTCCGGGTCCGTCACGATCAGCGCGGCGGCGACGGCGTACGCGACGGCGGCGAAGGTGGTGCCGACCGGCCCCAGCCACGGCTTCCGGGCCCGAGCTGGCACCCACGCCTCGGCCAGCGCAACAGGCGCGGCGAAGCTGAAGATCACGTGTCCGACGATGAACGAGTAGGCGTTGTAGCCGCTGAGCCCGATGGCCGGGATGAGAGTCGGCTCCCGGTTCTCCTCCCAGCCCTCGTAGCCGCCGTAGTCGGCGCTGAACAGGGACTGGTCGATGAGGCCGGCCTGTGCCGTACCGAGTGCCGCGAAGACCAGCAGCAGGCTGGGCCAGCCCCAGCCGAGGCGACGAGCCAGTTCCCGGCCCAGCAGCGCCGGCGCACCGTAGAGCGCGCCGAAGAAGACCAGTGCGAAGGCGATCCCTCCCGGGTCGCCCGTGCTGTCCGAGTACGCCGCCAGCAGCTCGGCCCCGATCCCGCACAGCACCAGCAGGCCGGCGATCTGGAGCACCTTGCTCCGGTCGCGGCGAGGTCGTTCGCCGGCTGCCCCCTCCGGCGACCGTCGGGCTACCAGCCGCCGGACCAAGGCATACGCCGCAGCAGCCAGCCCTGCCATCTGGACCCAGCGCGCCAGGGCAACCGGCAGCCCACGGTCGCCGATCAGGTCCGGCCCGAGGCCGGAGCCGATCGAGGCGACTGTCACCCCGCTGACTGCGACCAGTCCGAGGACGGCACCGAGAGCGCTGCGCCACCACCAGGTCACCGCCGCACCGATCAACAGGATCGGCACGCCCGGCGGGATCCGGAGCCCACCGTCCGCCGTCGCTGGACCGACGACACCCAGCCCGAGCAAACCGATCATCGCGACCAGAAGTCCGGCGGGGGCCAACCATGGGCAGCGCATGAATCCAGGCTAGGAACCTGCCGGCCGCGCCACATCGACCTTCTGTCGGTGCGGCCCGCGACTTTGGTCGCGCCGGACTCAGGCCTCCGGCGCAGGCTCCTCCGTGGCACCGTCCTGGCGCTGCGGGCGCCAGAACGCGGCGAGGAGCAGAGCGGTGCCGAGGACGCCGGCGCCGAGCGCGACCGCGCCGCCGACCCAGCCGTCGTAGACGATGTCGAGGGCCGCGTCGAGCGAGATCGTCCCGGGCCCGGTGACACCGAGCACGACCGCGACGACGGCCAGGATCATGACGTACTCCCAGCCGTCCTTGAAGATGAAGAACCCGTTGGGGCGGTGCGCCAGGAGCGCGGCCACCAGCATCACCGCGACGACCCCGGCCGCTGCCAGCGGCGTGATCAGACCCAGGATCAACAGCACGCCGGCACCGATCTCGGTCACCACGCTGGCCCACGCCTGCAGGGTGCCGTGGCGCAGGCCGAGGCTCTCGAACCAGCCGGCGGTGCCGGCGATCTTGCCGCCTCCGCGCCAGTGGTTGACGCCGTGCGCGATCATCGTGCCACCCACGGCGAGACGAAGAATCATCAGAGCCAGGTCGACGGGGTCCATCACAGAAGTCCTCGGTGTTGTGGGGTTGGAGTAGTGGCCCACCCTAGGAGCAGTCCGGCCACGATGCGTGCAGCGACGCCGTAGGCTCACCCGAATGCTGCTGCTCGGAGTCGTTCTAGCCCTGGGCTCGGCGATCGCCCACGCTGCTTGGAACACGGCGTCGAAGACCATCGCACCCGCGGGGAGACCGGCGCTGTGGGCGGTGGCGATCGTGGAGAGCTGCCTGGTCGTCACGGTCACCGCGGTGGTGATGATCGTGCGCGGGCACGGCATCGCGGTGACGTGGGAGCTCCTCCTGCTCTCGCTCGGCAGCACGGCGATGCACGCACTGACCATGGGCCTGGTGCAGGTCGCCTACCAGGACTTCGACGTCAGCCAGATCTACCCGCTCTCCCGCGGTCTGGCCCCGGTCGTGGTGGCGCTCACCGGCATGGTGGTGCTCGGGCAGTGGCTGAGCTGGGCGCAGTGGGGTGGCGTACTCCTGATGGCGGCGGCGGTCGGGGCGCTGCTGTTCGAGACCGTCCGCACCCGGGGTTCGCTGCAGGCGAAGCCGCTGCTGTGGTCGGCATGCATCGCCGTCTCGATCGCCGGCTACACGACCTACGACGGCTGGGTGGTTGTCGAGCGCGGCCTCGACCCGATCGCCTACTACGCGGTCGGCACGGTCATCCAGGTGGTGCTGTGGAGCGTGATCGTGCACGGGAAGTACGCCGAGGGACTGCGCCAGGCCAGGACCCACGCGCGGACCGTGGCCGTGCTCGCGGTGCTGATCCCCACCTCGTACGTCCTCAGTCTCTACGCCACCCTGCACGCCCCGGTCTCGCTGGTGGCGGCGGTGCGCAGCTCGAGCCTGATCTGGGTCGCGCTCTCGGCTGCCTTGGTGCTGCACGAGCCGATCGGGAGGGTACGCGTCGCCGCGACGATCCTCGCCGCGGCCGCCGTGGTCGCGATGGTCGTGTGAGGCTCAGGAACGGAGCCTGGGCCGGGCGATGACGACGTAGAGGAGCGCCCCGAGCCAGCCGAGGAAGATCATGAGCAGGACGTAGAGGATCTTGCTCTGGTCGGCCGCGGCCCACACGCTGTCCGGTGTCCGGAGGGCCTGCACCAGCATCACCAGCCACCACACGGTGAGTGCGAGCCAGACCAGCAGCAGCAGGATGCCACCGATCAGGGAAGCCCACTCGGCTCCGGTGGGCAGGCCGATCATCGGTGTCATGGCAGCTCGCCCGCCATGTGGCTGGTGGTGATGTCGGAGCGTTGCGCCAGCAGCATCGGCATCAGCCCGACGACCTGGTTGCGCAGGTCCTCCAGGGCGCCGTCGCGACCGTTGAGGTAGCCCAGGAGCGCCTGCTGGAAGATGCCGTCGAACATCCCGTAGGCCACCGGCGCCGCGATCGCGGGCTCGGTGCCGGCGAGCTCGGCGTAGCGGCTCACGACCCGGGAGATCATGTCCTCCAGGCTCTGATCGATCTGGGTGACCGCCTCGCGCAGGCTCTCCTCGAACATGGACTGCGAGCGCAGGTCGTACCAGAGCCGGTGCATCGGCGCTTCCTCGACGATCGTCTCGACCAGCTTGTCGCCGAAGCGGACCACGAGGTCATCGGGAGAGGTCGCCTCGGCGACGACACCGTCGTAGCGATGGACGCAGGTCTGCTTGTAGTAGCGCACGCAGTAGACGATCAGCTCGAGCTTGTCGTTGAAGTAGTAGTGCACGACGCCGTGGCTGAACTCGGAGTTGTTGGCGATCTCCCGCAGGCTGGCGCGGGCGTAGCCCAGCTCCCCCAACGTACGCAGCGCCGACTCGGCGAGCGCCTTGCGGCGTTCGTCGTGCTTGTCGGCGGGCGTGCGGCGAGGCGACTTGGGTGCGGCGACCTGGGTCATGGGCGGCAACGATACCCCCTCCCGTGCGTCGTTCGATGCCATCCGGACCATTTTCTAGTCAATCGTCAAGAGAAATCTTGACCCTCGTCAAGATTCGCGATTGTCTGTGAGCCCGATCACAGCGACGAAGGAGTCACAGATGACCGATCTGAGTGGACGCACAGCACTCGTCACCGGCGGTGCCCAAGGCTTGGGCGAGGGAATGGCCCGAGCGCTCGCGGCGGCCGGCGCCAAGGTTGCCGTCGCTGACCTGAAGGACGACCAGGGCGCCAAGGTGGCCGAGTCCATCGGCGGCACCTTCGTGCACCTCGACGTCACCGACGACGCCTCCTGGGAGGCGGGCGCGGCCGCCGCGGTCGACGCACTCGGCGGGCTCGACATCCTGGTCAACAACGCCGGTGTCGAGATCACCAGCCTGATCACCGAGCTCGACCCGAACCACGTGAAGAAGATGCTCGAGGTCAACGTGCTCGGCACCGCCCTCGGCCTCAAGCACGGCCTGCGCACGATGCGGCCCGACGGCGCCGCCGGCAACGGCGGCGTGATCGTCAACGTCGCCTCGGTCGCGGCCACCATCGCCTTCCCCGGCATCTCGGTCTACTCGGCCACCAAGAGCGCCGTCGACCGGCTGACCCGCGTGGCGGCGATGGAGAGCGGCAAGCTCGGCTACGGCGTACGCGTCAACTGCATCTACCCCGGACTGGTCCCGACCGAGATGGGTGCCGGGCTCGCCAACGACGTCGCCCAGCTCGGTCTCTTCGAGTCGCCGGAGGCGGCCGTCGGCGGCGTCGTCGAGCTGACCCCGTCCGGACGCCTCGGCACCGTCGAGGACATGGCCAACGCGGTCGTCTTCCTGGCCTCCGACCAGGCGGCCTTCGTCAACGGAGTCGGCCTCGCGGTCGACGGCGGAATGGGGATGTGAACATGAGCCAGAACAAGCCTGTCGTCGTCTACGGCGCCTCCGGCTACACCGGCCGGCTGGTGTGCGAATACCTGCGCGAGCTCGGTGTGCCGTTCGTGGCCGCCGGCCGCTCCAAGGACAAGCTGGTCGCCTCCATGGCCGCCAACGTGCCCGGCATCGAGACCGCCGACTACGAGATCGCCGAGGTCGAGCACTCCGTCGAGGCGCTCACCGAGCTGCTCACCGGCGCACGCGTCGTGCTCAACACCGTCGGCCCGTTCTCGCAGTACGGTCCGGAGGTCGTCCAGGCCGCGCTGGCCGCCGGGGTCCACTACACCGACACCACCGGTGAGCAGGACTGGCTGATCACCTGCGACGAGACCTACAGCGAGGGCTTCGCCGAGAAGGGCCTGCTGCTCGCGCCGGGCATCGCGCAGATGTACACCACCGGCGAGATCGCCGCCGAGATCTGCCTCGAGCAGCCCGGCCTCGACACCCTCGACATCGCGGTCTTCTGGGGTGGCTCCCCCACGATCGCCTCGACCCGCACGATCCTGGTCAACGCGGCGACCTCGAAGGCGCACTACCTCGAGCAGAACGCGTACGTCGAGTTCGACCCCACCGCCGGGCTGGTCCCGCTGGTGGTGCCGGGTCAGCACGAGCTGGCGCTCTCGCTGCCCTGGGGCGGCACCTCGCACCCGGTCTGGTATCGCCGCGACCCGAAGGTGGCCAGCTGCAAGGCCCAGGGCGGGGTCTTCAACGCCGCGCTGATGAACGGGGTGCCGCAGATCGTGGCGGCTGCGCTGGAGGCGACCAAGGACATGGACGCCGAGCAGCGTGACGAGGCGCTGACCGCCACTGCGGCCCAGGTGATGAACCAGATGCCGCCGCGCGAGAACCCGCGGCTGAACAAGTCGCTCGACTCGGTGCACGCCTCCGGCCCGCTGGGGCGCGCGCACTGCGTCATCCACGGCAACCAGAACTACAAGCAGACCGGACTGCTGCAGGCGTACGTCGCCTACTCGCTGCTGCAGCAGCCGCCTCGCCGAGTGGGCTTCGCCTCGGGCTGCCAGGCGTTCGGTCACCGCGAGCTCCTCGGCCAACTGCAGGCCTTCGGGCTGGTCTCGGAGCCGGTCGTGACCCGGCAGCGCGGCTGAGGGCGGCCGGATGCGGCTCGTCGACTATCTGGACAAGGGTGCCTCGCTCGGAGGCGACGCGCCCTGTCTCGTCTGCGGCGAGGAGACCTGGTCGTACGCCGAGGTCGTCGATCTCTCGGTGCGCGTCGCCGCGGGCCTGCGGGCCCGCGGCGTCGCCCCGGGCGCGAAGGTCGCCATCCTCTCGGCCAACGACCCGGTCGCCTTCGCCTCCGTCTTCGGGATCAGTCGTGCAGGGGGCGTCTGGTGCCCGATCAACCCGCGCAGCGAGGCGGCGGAGAACCGGGAGCTTCTCGACCTCTTCGGCTGCTCGGCGCTGATCTTCCAGTCGGCCTTCGCCGGCCTGGTCGACCAGATCCGCGGAGATCTGCCGGAGCTGACCACCCTGGTCTGTCTCGACGCGACCTACGACTGGGCGATCGGCTGGGACGACTTCCTCGGCTCTGCCGACGAGGTGTTCGAGCCGGCCGATGACATCGACGACCTCGCCATGGTCGTCGGCACCGGCGGGACCACCGGGCGGCCCAAGGGCGTCATGCTCACCGGCGCCAACCTGGAGACGATGTCGGCCATCACCCTGATGGCCTACCCGTGGCCGGGGGCGCCTGAGCGTCCGACCTATCTCGCGCTCGCGCCGCTCACCCATGCCGCCGGGGTGCTCTGCTTCCCGGTGCTGTGCCTGGGCGGCAAGATCGTGGTGATGCGTACGCCGGACGTGGGGGCGTTCCTCGAGCACATCGAGCACCACCACGTCACCCATACGTTCCTGCCGCCGACACTGATCTACCTGGTGCTGGACCACCCGGCGCTGAAGTCGACCGACCTCGAGTCGCTGCGCTGCTTCTGGTACGGCGCGGCACCGATGTCGGCGACGCGTCTGGAGGAGGCGCTGACTCGCATCGGTCCGGTGATGGCGCAGCTGTTCGGGCAGACCGAGGCGCCGATGATGATCGCGACCATGGCGCCCGCCGACCACTTCCACGAGGACGGCACCGTCGCCACCGAACGCCTCTCCTCGGCTGGTCGTCCGGCACCGCTGGTGACCGTGTCGATCATGGGCGAGCGCGGCGCGCTGCTCGGTTCCGGTGAACGTGGCGAGATCGTCGTACGCAGCTCGCTGGTCATGCGCGGCTACCTCGACAATCCCGAGGCGACCGCGGAGGCGAGTGCGCACGGTTGGCACCACACCGGCGACATCGGCTTCCTCGACGAGGACGGGTTCCTGCACATCGTCGACCGCGCCAAGGACATGGTGATCACCGGTGGTTTCAACGTCTACTCGACCGAGGTCGAGCAGGCGCTGATGACCCACCCCGCCGTCGCCGACTGCGCCGTGATCGGGCTTCCCGACGAGAAGTGGGGCGAGCGCGTCACTGCCGTCATCCTGCCCCGGCCCGGCGCCGAGGTCGACGTCGCCGAGCTCAAGGCGTACGTCAAGGAGCGGCTCGGCGCGGTCAAGGCCCCCAAGCAGATCGAGGTCTGGCCGGACCTGCCGCGTTCGAAGGTCGGCAAGGTGCTCAAGACCGAGATCAAGAAGAGCCTTGTTAGTGGTGCCGAGTCGGCGGATGCGCCGACTCGGCCCTGAAAGCGCTCAGGCCGCCCAGATCACGAACAGCGAGTAGTCGTCGAAGGGCGACTCGGAGCCGTCGCACCGCCAGGCGGTGATGTCGCCGTCCTCCAGCATCTCCGCACCGGCGGCGGCGCAGTCGTCCTGCCAGTAGAAGTCGCGGCCGGTGTACTCCCAGCCGCCCTCGGTGGTCGAGGCGGATGCCGAGGTCGCCATGGCACCGCCGGCGATCAGGGCAGCGGCGAGCGGGGTGGCGGCAGCGATTCGAGTGAGCTTCATGATGGTCTCCTTGGTGGGTGTTTCGTATCGGACACCCACCACGCTCCGCCTCGTCGCTGTCAGAAAAGTCCCCTCTCGCTCACCGTTTTCTGTCAGTATCCTCAGTCTGCGTTCGTTTGGTCGGGAAATGAGGCCGGTTCGGCGGCATAGGCGACCATCCAGCTCGGCTCGATGGTGGCGTAGACGACACCCGGTCCCTCCCAGGTCTGCGGGTCCGAGCCGTAGAACTTGGTGAAGTAGGCGTTGTGCTCCTCGAACTCCGGCCCCTCGGAGACCACGTGCGCGGTGCCGTGGGTGAAGACGCCGATGCGCTCCCCATCGACGTGGGTCGCGCTGACTGCGGGGCGGGCGAGCATGTGCTTGGCCTTGATCGCGGTGGGAGAGGTCCCGAACAGCCAGCGACCGTGCACGAAATGGCCGTCGACGCAACTCGTCCGCGGCTCACCGCGGGCGGTCACGGTGGCCAGCACCAGCACCTTCATGCCCGTCAGCTCGGTGACGAGCTGACGGGCATTCAGGCGCTGTTGGTCGTTGACGATGCCGGTCAGATGGCCGCTCGCGCGGCCGATCGAGGCGTCCAGGAGGCGTTGCAGGTCGGCGATCTCTTCGTCTGTCTCGAGCACACGACGAGTCTCACACCGACGGCTCCGGGTTCGCTTGACCGTTCTTGCGCGACTATTCGATCGCGGCGGCGATCTCCGGCGGGATGGCGGTCGACTCCGAGCCGTCGGCAGCCACGACCACGTAGACGACCGACACGGCGCAGGCGACGTCCTCGCCCCGGCGGAACTCGAACTCGAGCGTGAAGCTCTTGGTGCCGATCCGGGTGGTGCGCACCGGCACCTGGACGCGGTCGCCGAAGCCGATACCGGCCTTCCAGTCCAGGTCGGCGTGGGCGAGCTGGACGTCGACGCCCAGCTCCTGCCAGCGGCCGTACGGCACCCCGCGGGTGTCGATGAAGTGGGTCATCGCCTCGTCGACGTAGGTGAGGTACCAGCCGTTGAACATCACCCCCTGCTGGTCGATCTCGAGGTAGCGGGGCGTGAACTCGTAGACCGTCGTCACGGCCGCTCCTTCGCGGGCAGGATCCGCCCGCTGACCTCGCCGAGAGCGATCCGGCCGCCGCCCGGCGCCGGTGCAGTGGCGGTGATGGTCACCTCGTCGCCGTCCTCCAGGAACGTACGCACCGACCCGTCGTCCAGCTTGAAGGGCTCGGCCCCCGACCAGCTGAGCTCGAGCAGCGAGCCGCGCTGGCCCGGCTCGGGGCCACTGATCGTGCCGCTGGCGAACAGGTCGCCGACGCGCAGCGAGGCGCCGTTGGCGGTCATGTGCGCGAGCATCTGCGGCGCGGTCCAGTACATGGTGGCGAACGGAGGCTCGGAGACCAGTGAACCGTTGAGCCGGACCTCGAGGGCGAGGTCGAGGGCCCAGGGCTCGAGCGCCGAGTCGTCCAGGTAGCCGGCCAGCGGAACGTCTCGTTCCGGAGGCCGAACCCGTGCTGCCTCGAGTGCGGCGAGCGGGAGGACCCACGGCGAGATCGAGGTGGCGAAGGACTTGCCGAGGAACGGGCCCAGCGGGACGTACTCCCAGGCCTGGATGTCGCGCGCCGACCAGTCGTTGAGGAGCGTGATCCCGAAGATGTGGTCGGCGGCCCCGGCGAGCGGGACCGGGTGGGCCATCTCGGAGCCGACGCCGACCACGAACCCGAGCTCGGCCTCGATGTCGAGGCGGATCGAGGGGCCGTCGACGATCCCGTCGGGCGTCTTCCGCAGCCCGGTCGGCCGGACGACGTCGGTGCCGGAGACGACCACCGTGCCGGAGCGGCCGTGGTAGCCGATCGGCAGGTGCTTCCAGTTGGGCGTCAACGGGTCGGAGTCGGGGCGGAACATCTTCCCGACGTTGGACGCGTGGTGCTCGGAGGCGTAGAAGTCGACGTAGTCGGCCACCGTGAACGGCAGCAGCAGGTCGGCGTCCTCGATCGGCACCAGGTGCGGCCTGGTCTCGGCCTCGCAGGCGGGGTCGCTGAGCAGCCTTGTCACCTCCGCGCGCACCTGCGCCCACACCTCCGGACCCGCGGTGAGCAGACCGTCGAGGCCGCCCTCGCAGTGCCCGGCCAGGTCCTCGGCCGCCGCGGCGACGTCGAGCACCAGGTCACCGATCCGCACCCCGAGTCGCGGGGTGGGATCCGTGGAGGTGCGGAAGGTGGCGTACGGAAGCGCCTCGAGGCCGAACTGACTGTTGTTGATGTCCAACCACGAGGTCACTGGCGGCCTCCCGCCCAGGTCCAGGCGTACTTGCCGTCGTCGACCGTGGCACCGGCCTCACCGACCTCCAGGGGCCGGAAGGTGTCGACCATGACCGCGAGCTCGTCGAAGAACTCCGCGCCGAGGCTGCGCTCCATCGCGCCGGGCTGCGGCCCGTGGGCGTGGCCGCCGGGGTGGAGCGTGATCGAGCCGATGCCGATCCCGGAGCCCTTGCGGGCCTCGTAGTCGCCACCGACGTAGAACATGACCTCGTCGGAGTCGACGTTGGAGTGGTAGTAGGGCACCGGCACCGCGAGCTCGTGGTAGTCGACCTTGCGGGGCACGAAGTTGCAGATCACGAAGTTGTTGCCCTCGAAGACCTGGTGGGCGGGCGGCGGCTGGTGGACCTTGCCGGTGATCGGCATGTAGTCGGCGATGTTGAAGACGTACGGGTAGAGGCAGCCGTCCCAGCCGACGACGTCGAACGGGTGGTGCGGGAGGACGTGGACCGAGCCGGCGATGCCGCCGGCGCCGGGGCCGCGGTGCTTGATGTAGACCTCAATTCCTTGGGCCTCCGCCTCGGGCGCGTCCACGGTCTGCGGGTCGGTCGGGAGCCGGAGGTCCCGCTCGCAGTACGGGGCGTGCTCGAGGAACTGGCCGAACCGGGAGAGGTAGCGCTTCGGCGGGGCGATGTGGGAGTTCGCCTCGATCGCGTAGACCCGCAGCGGAGCGTCGCCGACCGGCACCCAGCGGTGGGTGGTGGCACGCGGGATCACCACGTAGTCGCCCTCCCCCACCATCAGGTCGCCGAAGACCGTCTCGACGACGCCGGTCCCGGACTCGACGTAGACACACTCGTCACCGATCGCGTTGCGGTAGAGCGGCGAGGCCTCCCCCGCCACCGCATAGTGAAGACGTACGTCGCCGTTGCCGAGCACCAGCCGACGCCCGGTCACCGCGTCGTGACGCTTCCATTCCTCACCAGGGAAGAGGTCGTGAAGCCCGAGGTGCATCGGGCGCAGGGGGTGGTTGGGGGTGGTGCCATGGTCGGGCAGCTCCCAGATGCGTACGTCCTTCACCGCCGAGGGGATGTGGCGGTGGTAGAGCAGGGAGGAGTCCGAGGAGAACCCCTCCTCGCCCATGAGCTCTTCGTAGTAGAGATTCCCTTCTCCGTCGCGGTGTTGGGTGTGCCGCTTGGGCGGGATGTGCCCGCGCTGTTGGTAATGCGCCATACCCCGGATCGTACGTGACCTGGACCACAGCGATCACGGGGGTCGAACGTCCTGAATTCGCCCCAGGTACCTCCCGGGGCATGCCTCCCTCCCCTAGGCTCCGGAGATGCCCTCCGACACCCCCGAGACCCTCTTCGTCGCACACGCGACGGGTCGTCTCCTGCATGTCCGGGCCTGCCCCCAGCTCCTCGGCCTCGACGCCCCGATCAGGGCCACCGCCGCGCAGATCGAGACGCTGGGCACGTGCGCTTGGTGCGCCAAGGAGCTCTCCGAGGCCGGCCGGAAATACTTCGACTCCGTCGAACAGGCCGTACGCACCCTCGACCCCTCCGACGATGCTGTCCGGGCTACCGAGGCGGCGCTCGGTGACGTCGACTACGAGCTCGTCTGGGTTCCGCCTAGCTATTCGCATATCGCTGTCGGGGACAAGGAACATGCGGTTGCTTGGATCGGGCGGGGTTGTGTGATGCATGAGGATGGGCGGCTCATCGACTTCGGGTGAGTCTGGGTCGGTCTTCACCCCTTCTTGAGTGGCTGTTCTTCGGGGTTGGCCTGGGCCGCCGACCCGTTTTTGGAGGGTCTTCTCGATCTGCTCCGGCGTCAAGGACGCCCTTCGGGCGCCGGCTTCGCCGGCCGCTTCGCGGTCCTGGACTCCGGACCAGATCGAGAAAAGATTTGGCTGGCTATCGGGGCGGCGGCCGGGGTGTGGCGCAGCGGATTCTTGTTTGGGACAGGTGAGGTTGGCGGGGTGGAAGGGTGGCCCTTCGGGCCACTTACCATCCACAGATGCTAGGTCGTTCGCTCATCGCGAAACGGCCTCTGACCTGCATAAATAGATAGCCAGGTAGGTGCGAGAAGCGTAGAATCAGATCCATCACAACACCCGTTCGAAGGGAGGAAACGATGAGTCTCGAACGCGACATCAACCCGTGGGGAACCAACCCCGATGATGCGATCGACGCCGAGCTGAGCGCCATCGAATCCTCCCTCGACAAGCTCGTGACCAGAGACCCCGCCTACTGGCGCACCAGCCAGAAGAAGGACCGGCTGACACGACTCGAGAAGGTCCAGGCCAAGGTGGCCGCGTTGAAACTCCGGATCCTCGCCTCTGCCGGCGACATCGCCGAAGAGACCGGCGCCAAAGACCCCTCCGCCTGGATGCGCGCCGAACTGCTCGTCGACAAAGGCATCGCCCGGTCCCAGATCAAGCTCGCGACCAGTGTCGCGAAGTACGACCTCGTCGCCGCCCGTCTCGCTGAAGGTGTCCTCTCCCAAGACAAAGCCCGGGTGATCACCAACGCACTCGACAAGATCGAGGCAGATCCGGTCGCCAGTACCGAGGACCTGGTGTTGGCCGAAAAGCTCTTGGTCGACTACGCCACCCATTTGACCGCGAACGAGCTCCACATCGTCGGCAAGCGAATCCTGGCCGAGGTCGATCCGGCCCGGTTCGAGGACGCCGAGGCCAAGGCGTTGCTGGCTGAGGAAGAACGCGCCAACCAGAAGACTGCACTGCGGGTCTGGGACAACCACGACGGCACCATCGGGTTCGACGGCGTCCTCCCCACCTCGATCGGGATGAGATTCAAGCGACTGGTCGAGGCCTACGCCCAACCCCGCAAGCAGCAACTCGTCGCCAAGGGCGCGCCCCTGCCGCCGTGGGAACGACTGATGGGCCAAGGCTTCGCCCGGCTCCTGGAGACCATCGACCCCGCAGCGTTGCCCCGGCACGGTGGCGACGCCACCGCCATCAACGTGGTCATCAGCCTCGAGGAGCTCCGCAAGGACCTCGGCACCGCGACCCTGGGCTACGACGAAACCAACGGCACCACCATCACCGCGGCCGAAGCCCGGAGGATGGCCTGCAACGCGACCATCATCCCCTGGGTCCTCGGCGGCGACAGCGAGGTCCTCGACGCCGGTCGAGGCAGCAGGTTCTTCCAGCCCATCCAACGCAAGGCCATGCGACTCCAGCAGAAATGCTGCCAGGCCGAAGGCTGCGACATGCCACCCGAATGGTGCGACGCCCACCACCTCGAACCCTGGGCCGCCGGCGGAAAGACCAACCTGAAAGACAGCGCCCTGCTCTGCCCTCACCATCACCGTCTCGCGCACAACCCTGCCTACACCCATGAGCGACTACCCGATGGCACCATCCGGTTCACCCGCCGCCCCTAACCGGCTGCGCTGGGAGCCTCTCGACTCCACACTCGCCGTTTCCCTGCTGGCGGGGACATCTCCCCACTGTGGTGAAGGTTCCCCACGCTCCGGAGGGTGGGGAAGCTCCGCATACGTGGGGAACTCTCCGGATCAGTGGGGAACTCGTGGCCCGGCCGCACCGAACCCGACCCGGTCGAAGCCACGGCTCACTTGTGAACGGTTCACAAGGTCTCGCCCACTGCCGTAGGCGCCGACCAGGCACTGAGCCGCTCGGCGAACGACCAGCCACGGCCCCCAAGCCCGCACCCAACCGAATCCGCTGCGCCACACCCTCGCCGCCGAACCGATACAGGCCAAATCTTTCTCGATCGCGCGCCGGGTCAGGGATCGCCGGAGGCGACCGGCGAAGCCGGCGGCCGAAGGCCGTCCTTGACGCGGTGCGCGATCGAGAAACAATCGAACCAAGGGTCGGCGGCGAAACACTGAAACGAAGCCACGGCCACTTACCCGCGGCCTCTCGAGACCAAACCAGGACGACAAAGCCCGCCCACCGACCCCAACAACAGGCGGTATCCTCGAAACATGACCGCGTTGCCCGACTGGATGCACCCTCCCCGTGAGGAGGGTTGGTACTCCGAAGACCTCGACATGCTCGTCGAGGCACCGCGTCATACCGAACTCATCGACGGAGCCCTGGTCTTCAATATGTCACCGCAGCGCCGCTGGCACAGTCGGCTCGTCACGGCCCTGACCAACTCGCTGACGGCGCAGGCCCCGGACGGGTTCGAGGTGGATCGGGAGCTGACGGTGGTGCTCGACAGGCGCAATCGGCCGGAGCCGGACGTGCTGGTGAGCACGGCGCGGATCTCCGACCAGGCGTCGTTCTACGATGCCGATTCTGTGGTCCTGGTGGTCGAGGTGGTCTCGCCGGAGTCCGAGCACCGCGACCGGGCGGTGAAGCCGCAGAAGTACGCCGAGGCGGGGATCTCCCACTACTGGCGCATCGAGAACGAGGACGGCGCGCCCGCGATCCATGTCTACGAGCGCGACGACCTCACCAAGGCCTACGTCCCGATCGGGATCTTCCGCGACCGGCTCGACGTCCCGGTGCCGTTCCCGGTCAAGATCGACCTCACCGATCTGCTCCGCTGACGTCCGCCGCCGGAACCTCGGGCACCTCGCCGGGCAGCTGCTCCTGCTGGACGAGGTGGAGGTAGGAGAGGTGGCGCTCGTACTGGTCGAGGACGTCACCCATCAGCTGCTCGCGTGAGTAGCCGTTGACGTCGTAGCCCTGGGTGCCCTCGGCGAGGTGGACTTCGGCGCGGAAGTAGACGTCGCCGGTGACCCGGCCGACGGCGAAGGTCGGAGCGGGGCACGGCAGCGGGGTGACCTTGTAGACGAACGCGGGCGCGTCCTCCAGGTCGGTGTGGATCTGGACGCCGGCGACGCCGCGTACGGCCTTGGTCTCGGTCACCACCGACGTCAGCCCGTGTGAGGACAGCTCGGCGGCGACCTCGTCGAGGACCGGCTTCGCGACCGTGCCGATGAATCGCTCGGTGTCCCTGGCGGTGGGATAGGTGACCGAGCGGCGCAACCGCTGCGCGAGCGAAGGACGTACGCCGCCCTCGCCCGCGCCGGCGAGGCGGGCCGAGGAGATCGCGCCCGGGAACGAGTAGCGTGCGCTCGCGGTCTTGAACGACTCCAGCCGTAGCGAGCGGTGGAGTCCCACGGCGACCAGGGCTAGCACGATCGAGAAGGGCAGCCCCATGATGATCGTCGCGTTGGTCAGCGTGGTCAGCCACGCATCACCGCCGGCGAACATCAGAGCGAGGGTCAGCGCGCCGATCGCGACCGACCAGAAGATCCGCACCGGGATCGAGCAGTCCGCCATCGGGTGCGGCAGCCGCGAGGTGAAGTTGCCCATCACCAGCGCGCCCGAGTCGGCCGAGGTGACGTAGTAGAGGAAGCCGGTCATGGTGGCGAGCGCGACCAGCGCGATCGCCCCCGGGTAGTTGTCGAGGAAGGCGTAGAAGCCCTGCGCGTAGTTGGCGTTGGTCAGTTCGCCGAACTCGGCGTCGCCGCCGCGGATACGGCCGAGCGCGCTGTTGCCGAAGATCGAGACCCACAGCAGGATGAACCCGAACGGGATCATCATCACGCCGACCAGGAACTGCCGGATCGTCCGACCGCGCGAGATCCGCGCCAGGAACAACCCGACGAACGGCGACCAGGCCACCCACCAGGCCCAGAAGAAGAGCGTCCACAGGTTCTTCCAGACGCCGACGTCGGGGTTCTCGACGGTGTCGTACGGCATCGTGTCGAAGCTCATCCCGGGCAGGTGCACGAGATAGTCGCCGAGGTTCATCACCAGCGAATTGAGCAGGAACGCGGTGTTGTCGGAGAAGAGCACGTAGAGCATCAGCGCCAGCGAGAGCAGCACGTTGAGCTCGGAGAGCCGGCGGATGCCCTTGTCGACCCCGGAGACGGCCGAGATCGTGCCGAGGAGCACCGCGACCACGACCAGGCCGACCTGCGCGCCACGGCCCTCGGGGATGCCGAAGAGAACGTTGAGACCCGCGTTGAGCAGGGCGATCGAGATGCCGAGCGAGGTGGCGATGCCGAAGATGGTGCCGAGCACCGCGGCCATGTCGATGCCGTCACCGAACCGCCCGTGGACCCGCTTGCCGAAGATCGGGTAGAGCGCGGAACGGATCGAGAGCGGCAGCCCATGGCGGAAGGAGAAGTAGCCCAGCGCCATGCCCATGACGGCGTACATCGCCCATCCGGACAGGCCGTAGTGGAACAGCGTCCAGCCCACCGCCTGCTCGGCGGCGGCGATGGTGCCGCCCTCGCCGGTCGGCGGGGTGAGGTACTGCGAGACGGGCTCGGCGACCGAGTAGAACATCAGGTCGGCGCCGATCCCGGCCGCGAAGAGCATCGCCGTCCAGGTGAACATCGAATACTCCGGCCGGGACTCCTCCGGGCCGAGCCGGATCCGCCCGTAGCGGGACAGACAGATGAACAGCACGAACGCGATCAGCGCAGCGGCGAGCGCGAAGTACCACCAGCCGAAGTACGTCGAGATCCACCCCACGACGCGCCCGATCGCGGCGCCAGAGGCGTCCGGCGCGAGCAGCGTGAAGAGCGTGAACGCGACCACCACCCCGGCGGAGCCGAAGAAGACGGTCTTGTTCAGCTCCGGCTTCGTCGTCGGGATGTCGTCTGGGTCTGCTGCGGGTTCACCCAGGGGCGTGCGCGACGGGTCGGTTGTCTCCGGCATGAGCTGTCTCCTCCGGTTGGGGTGCCCGGCAGGCTAGTCCACCCGGTGCCGGTTCGGGTCACGATTGGATTTCAGGACTGGTTGCGCGGGTCCCCCGCAGGCCACAGCGGCGAGTCGTCCCGATGGCGGTAGTAGGGAACATCGGAGGGCGCCAGCGGGGTGTTGCCGGCGATCAGGTCGGCCGCCTTCTCCGCGACCATCATCACGGGCGCGTAGATGTTGCCGTTGGTGACGTACGGGAAGACGCTCGCGTCCACGACCCGTAGGCCTTCGGTGCCGTGCACCTTCATCGAGGTGGGGTCGGTGACGGCCATCTCGCCGGTCCCCATCGCGGCTGTACAGGACGGGTGCAGCGCGGTCTCGGCGTCCTTGCGGACCCACTCGAGGATCTCCTCGTCGGTCTCCACGCTCGGCCCCGGGGACATCTCGCCGGCGTTGAACGGCGCGAACGCAGGCTGGTTGAGGATGTCGCGCGCCACCCGGACCGCCTCCACCCATTCCTTCCGGTCCGTGGCGGTGGAGAGGTAGTTGAAGAGCATCGATGGCTTCTGCATCGGGTCGGCGCTCTTGATCCGCACGTGCCCGCGGGTGTCGGCGTACATCGGGCCGATGTGCACCTGGTATCCGTGCTGGCCCTTCTCCTGGCCGGGCGCCATCGACCCGTCGTAGCGGATCGCGATGGGCAGGAAGTGGAACATCAGGTTGGGCCAGTCCACGTCCTCGTTGGACCGTGCGAACCCGCCGCCCTCGAAGTGGTTGGTCGCGCCCAGGCCCTTCTTCTGGAAGAGCCACTGCCAGGCGATCTTGGGCCGCTGGTGCCACACCAGACCGGGCGCGATCGAGACCGGCTGCTTGGAGGCGTACTGGATGTAGACCTCGAGGTGGTCCTGGAGGTTCTCCCCCACGCCGGGAAGGTTGTGCACGACGTCGATCCCGTGCTGCCGCAGCAGCGACTCCTCCCCCACGCCCGAGAGCTGGAGGAGCTGGGGCGTGTTGATCGCGCCGCCGCAGCAGATCACCTCGGCGGCGCTGACGGTGTGCTCCCGGCGCGCCCGGCCGACACCGCGTACGTAGTCCACGCCGGTCGCCCGCGGGACGTCACCGGAGGTGTCGAAACGGATCTTGGTGGCGTACGCGAAGGTCTCGACGTCGAGGTTGGGGCGGTTCATCACCGGGTGCAGGTAGGCCCGGGCGGCCGACCAGCGGCGCCCGTCCTTCACGTTGCGGTCGAAGGGGGCGAACCCCTCCTGGCGGTAGCCGTTGACGTCGTCGGTCAGCGGGTAGCCAGCCTCTTGGGCGGCCTCGAAGAACGCCGAGAAGAGCGGGTTGGAGGCGGGACCGCGCTCGAGGTGGAGCGGCCCGGAGCCGCCGCGCCACTGGTCGGCGCCGGAGGTGCCGTCCTCAAGGAAGCGGCTCTCCATGCGCTTGAAGTAGGGCAGGCAGTGGCGGTAGTCCCAGGTCTCCATGCCGGGGTCGGCCGCCCAGCGCTCGTAGTCCATCGGGTTGCCGCGCTGGAAGATCATCCCGTTGATCGAGCTCGAGCCGCCGAGCACCTTGCCGCGCGCGTGGTAGACCTTCCGGCCACCGAGGTGAGGCTCAGGATCGGTCTCGTAGCCCCAGTCGTAGAGCTTCGAGCCGATCGGGAACGGCAGCGCCGCGGGCATGTGGATGAACGGGTCGATCTTGAAGTCGCTGTGACCGGCCTCGAGGACCAGAACCTTCGTGGACGGGTCGGCGCTGAGCCGGTTGGCGAGCGCGGAGCCGGCCGAGCCACCGCCGACGATCACGTAGTCATAGGTCTGGGTCATCGTCTTCACTTCTCCTCGGCGGTGCTTGTCTTCTGGGAGGTCGGGGCGAACCAGTGCTGCGGGCTCGGGTCGATGTTGTGCCAGATGTGCTTGGTCTCGCGGTACTCCTCCAGCCCGGCCTGGCCGAGCTCGCGCCCGATCCCGGACTGCTTGTAGCCGCCCCACTCGGCCTGGGCCACGTAGGGGTGGTAGTCGTTGATCCAGACCGTGCCCATCCGGAGCCTGGCGGCGACCCGCTCGGCGCGACCGGCGTCGGAGGTCCACACCGCGCCGGCGAGGCCGTAGATGGAGTCGTTGGCGATGCGGACGGCGTCGTCCTCGTCGGTGAAGGTCTCCACGGTCAGAACCGGTCCGAAGGACTCGTCCTGGGTGACGGACATGTCGGTGGTGCAGTCGTCGAGGATCGTCGGCAGGTAGTAGAAGCCGTCGGCGAGCGCGGGGTCGTCGGGGCGCTTGCCACCGGTGCGGAGGGTG
This sequence comes from Nocardioides sp. NPDC006303, assembly GCF_040613175.1. Lineage (NCBI taxonomy): Bacteria > Bacillati > Actinomycetota > Actinomycetes > Propionibacteriales > Nocardioidaceae > Nocardioides > Nocardioides sp. NPDC006303. The sequence goes on along the minus strand of NZ_JBEXRR010000020.1, from coordinate 7,791 downwards.
GCACCCTCGGCGAGACCCTTCGCGACGTACGCCTCCACCTTGTCGCGGTGGGCGCTGCTGGTCAGCGGGCCGGTCTCGGCCCTCTCGTCGAAGGGGCCGCCGAGACGGATCTGCTCGGCCCGAGCGACCAGCTCGTCGACGAAGCTGTCCTTGATCGACTCCTCGATGATCAGCCGCGCGCCGGCGGAGCAGACCTGGCCGGAGTGCAGGAAGACGGCGGTCAGCGCGAAGTCGAGCGCGGTCTCGCGGTCGGAGTCGGCGAAGACGATGTTGGGGTTCTTGCCGCCGAGCTCGAGGGCCACCTTCTTCACCGTCGCCGCGGCGTTGGCCATCAGCCGCTTGCCGGTGGCCAGGCCACCGGTGAAGGAGACCAGGTCGACGCGGGGGTCCTCGGACAATGGGGCGCCGGCGGTCGGACCCTCGCCGAGAACCAGGTTGGCGACACCAGCCGGCAGGCCGGCCTCCTCGAGCACCTTCATCAGATGAATCGCACTGTGCGGCGTGATCTCGCTGGGCTTGAGCACGAACGTGTTGCCCGCGGCCAGGCACGGCGCCACCTTCCAGGCGACCTGCAGCAGCGGATAGTTCCACGGGGTGATCAGCCCGCAGACCCCGATCGGCTCGTGCACGATCCGGCTCTTCACAGCAGGGTTGCCGCTGTCGATCACGCGCCCGGCGTCCTCGGTGGCGACGTGCCCGAAGTGGCGGAACACCGAGACCACGTCGGCGACGTCGTACTCGCTCTCGACCAGCCGCTTCCCGGTGTCGAGCGACTCCGCCCGGGCGATGACCGCGGTGTCCCGTTCGAGGAGATCGGCGACCCTCAGCAGCAGGTCGCCCCGCTCCCGCGCCGGCGTCGCCGGCCACTCGCCACTGTCGAAGGCATTCCGCGCCGCGGCGATCGCGGCCCGGGTGTCCTCGGCTCCAGCCTCCGCAACGGTTCCGACGACCGCGCCGTCGGCGGGACAGCGGATCTCCCGCTGCTCGCCCGACTGTGCAGGCAACCAGCGCCCGTCGATGTAGATCTGGCTCATGCAACCTCCGACGTCGGGTTGCTCAACAGGCAACCGCGGGTGAATTGCAAATGATCCTGCGCCGACTGAAGGGCCAGGTCAAGGGCTGGGAGGACAAAGTTGTTGCAGGTGGTACAAATTTGTTGCAGCTGATACAAATGGCTTCGGCAGTTGTTACAGTCGCCGCATGACGACCGCTGGTACCGCGCCCGCGAAAGATCCACAGCGCCGCGCTGCCTGGGCCGAGCTGGCGACCGACTACGTCCACGAGCACGGACTGATCGGCCTGAGCCTGCGCCCGCTCGCCGCCGAGCTGGGCACCAGCAACCGGGTCCTGCTCTACCACTTCGGCACCAAGGACCAGTTGGTCGCCGATGTGCTCCGCACATCCAACAAGCGGTCGGTCGCCGAGGTAGCCGGGCTCGAGCCCTCCAAGGACCTGCGATCCGCTGTCTATGACCTCTGGGCGGTGATGGAGGGTGACCGGTGCAGCCGGATCTATGTGGAGGCGGCCGCACTCGGTCTCTTCGGCAGGGAGCCGTACGTCTCGGCGGTCCGCGAAGCCAACACACTGTGGATGGGCGTTCTCATCGCGCATCTGAACAAGTCCGGAGTGGGTCCCGCCGTCGCCGAACGGGCAGCCCACGTCATCGACGCCGCCTTCATGGGCTTCCAGCTCAGCCTGGGTCCCGACGGCAGCCTCCCGGAGCGCGCCCAGTCCGTCGACGATCTGGCGGACGCCGTCGCCGCTCTGGCCTGATCGGCGCGACCGCGACGCGGATCGCTCCAGTCGATGTCACACCGCCGGGTCCTGGACAGAGATCGAACCCCGATCGCTTGATTTCGCGACGCTGCGGCGCCGACGCCGTTAGCCTCGATGGTTGACCGAGTTGGCCGCTGATGGAGGCATGCGCATGATTCGTTCGGGCTCTATCCAAATTCTGACAACGGCGTTGGCAGTCGGCGTCGCCACGATGCTCATCGCCACTTCGACGACGACATCCGCCGCAGCTCAACCCCGGGCCGAACACCTGGGCAAGGCCGAGACCCCAGTGCCCGGCCTGGTGCCGAAGCCGCTCCAGGTGAGCGCCAAGGGCGGTCCCGGTTTCGTCCTGACCGAGCAGTCGCGGATCGTCGCCCGCGGCACTGACGCCGACGAGGTCGGTGCCCTCATGGCCGCCGAACTGCGCCCGGCGACCGGCTTCGACCTCCCGGTCGTCACCGGCAGGCCGACCCCTCGCGATGTCGTCCTGACCGTCGACCCCGGGGCCGGGTTCGGCGAGGTCGGGGGCAACCCGGAGGCGTACAAGATCTCCTCGACGGCCAACGGGGTCAGGGTCACCGGGGCGAGTCGCCACGGGCTGTTCAACGGTACCCAGACGCTTCGGCAGCTTCTGCCGGCGTTCGCCGCGTCTCCCTCGCGCGTCAACAAGACGTGGACGGTGCCAGCGGTCTCGATCCTGGACGCGCCGCGATTCAGCTATCGCGGACTCATGCTCGATGTTGCCCGCTCGTTCCTCGAGGTCGACGAGGTAAAGCAGGTCATCGACGCCGCGGCGGCGGCCAAGATCTCGGTGCTGCACATGCACCTGGCCGACGACCAGGGATGGCGGATCGACATCACCAACTCCGGTCGGACGGCGGGTGACGACATCGACTACACGGCGCTGACCCGGGTCTCGGGAGCGACCGCGGTGCTCGGCAACCCGTATCAGAGCGCCGACGGTCACACCGGGTTCTACACCCAGGACGACTACCGCTCGCTGGTGCGGTATGCCGCCGAGCGCGAGATCGAGATCATCCCCGAGATCGACATCCCTGGCCACACGAATGCCGCCCTGGCCTCGATCCCGCAGCTCAACACCGCCGGGTCGAGCCACCCGGCGACCGAGGACGAGCCGGTCGCGCCACACAACGGGACCATCGACGTCGGCTACTCCTACCTCGATCCGACCTCCGAGGTGACCTACACCTTCATCGAGCACGTCTTCTCGCAGCTCGCTGCGCTCACGCCGTCCGAGTTCCTGCACGTCGGCGGCGACGAGTCGCATGCGATGACGCAGCGCTATGGCCACGCCGGCTACGTGGCGTTCGTCGAGCGGGCGCTCGCGATCGTCCACGGACTCGGTAAGAAGACGATCGGCTGGAACGAGTACGCCGAATCCGGGCTCACCGCGGGTGACGGTGTTCAGTACTGGGCCGGCACGACCGAGCACGCGAAACGCGCCGTCATCGAGGACGGCGCCAAGCTGCTCGTCTCGCCGGGCAACATGTCCTACCTCGACATGAAGTATCACCCGAAGACGCCGATCGGGCTCTCTTGGGCGTGCTCCGGCGACTGCGACGTCGCGCACTACTACGACTGGAGCCCGCAGGAGGTCATCGCGGGCGTCGGGGACGAGCACATCCTCGGCACCGAGGCGCCGCTGTGGTCCGAGACGATCCGGGGCGTCGATCAGGCCGAGTTCATGATCTTCCCGCGCATCCTCGCGCACGGGGAGACCGGCTGGACCGCCGAGTCGCTGCGCTCGCCGTCGGACTTCGCGGCGCGGCTCGCCTCCGTCGGTCCGCGACTGGCCGCTGCCGGCACCAACTTCTACGACGGGCCGCAGATCGCCTGGTCGACCGAGTTGGCCGGAACCGATGCTGCGCTGTCGGTCGGATCGGCCGGATCGGTGTCGGTCGGACTGCTCGCCGCCCCCGGGACCAAGACGGACGGGACCGCGGTCACCGTCGACGACGTCGACGACGCGGACAGCACCGGTGGCTCGTCGCTGACCGCACCGCTCACGGCGACGGTCGACTTCGGGGACGGGTCGGCTCCGGTCCCCGCACGGTTCACCGTGTCTGAACCCCGGGATTCGCTTCACGCTGCCGGGGTCTATGCGGTGACGGCCGCTCATGCGTACGACTCCCCGGGGACGTATCGCGGCACGATCACGGCCTCCGACGGCTCGAGGGCGAGGTTCACCATCACGGTTTCCTGACCGAGTGGAGGTCGTGAAGCCGAGAGTGACCTATGGCTCACTCTCGGCTTCACAACCGCCCGATGTCACAGACCTCGCTGGACCGGTGTCCTTGGGGTATGAGCAACCAAGGAACCTTCAGCAGGAGCCGGGTCGTGGTCATCGGCGGCGGATATGCCGGTGTGATGGCCGCCAACCGGCTCACCAAGCGCGACGACATCGCCATCACCCTGGTCAACTCGCGCGACCACTTCGTCGAGCGGATCCGGCTGCACCAGCTGGTCGCCGGTTCGTCCGAGGCGGTGGTCGCCTACGCCGACATCCTGAGTCCGCGGGTCCGTCTGCACGTCGGCACGGTGAGTGCCATCGATGCCGCCGCGCGGACGGTCGCGTTCGAGGACGGGGAGGAGGTGGCGTACGACTATCTGGTCTACGCCGTCGGCAGCACGGGCGAGACGCAGGTGGCGGGAGCGCAGGAGCATGCCTTCGGCATCTCGACCTACGAGGAGGCGACCCGGCTGAAGGCGGCGCTGGAGACGACGCCGGCCGACGCGCCGGTGGTCGTCGTCGGCGGCGGACCGACCGGCATCGAGGTCTCCTCCGAGCTCGCCGAGGCGGGCCGGAACGTGTCTCTGATCTGCGGCGACAGGCTCGGCCCGTGGCTGCACGAGAAGGGCCGCGCCGATGCCGAGCGCGCCCTGCGGCGGCTCGGCGTCGGCATCGTCGAGGGTGCCCGGGTGGCAGAGGTGCTGGACGGCCGCGTACGTCTCGACAACGGCCGCGAGCTGAGCAGCTCGGTGACGATCTGGACCGCCGGGTTCACCACTCCGGACCTGGCGCGCCGCAGCGGGCTCTCCACCGACGAGGTCGGCCGGCTGGTCACCGACGAGACGCTGACCAGCATCGACGACGACCGGATCGTCGCGACCGGAGATGCCTCGGCGCCCTCGCGACTGGCGTACCGGATGAGCTGCCAGGCCGCCAACCAGCTCGGGCCGCTGGCCGCGGAGACGGTGCTGAGCCGGCTCGCCGGCGCCACGCCCGAACCGATCAGCATCGGCTTCGTGGGACAGTGCATCAGCATCGGACGCGGGCTCGGCCTGGTGAACTTCGCCCGCCGCGACGACTCGGCCGTGGGCGCCCGCCTCCGCGGAATGCCCGCGGCGAAGGTGAAGGAGATCGTCTGCCGCAGCACGGTCTGGGCTCTGGGGATGGAGGCGCGTCACCCGGGCTCCGCGATCGGATTCAAGGACGGGTCGCGCGCCGCACGCGTCCAGGCGGCAGCGGCCACACCACTGGTCCGGGAGCCCAGCCTGTGAGTCTCGCCGTCACCGTCGTCGCCTGGCTCCTGGCCGCGCTCCTGCTCGTCGTCGGGGTGGCCCATCTGTTCACCCCGAGCAAGGTGGAGCCGCTCGTTCCGGAGTGGTGGCCGGCCAAGCGGCTGACGGTGTACGCCTCCGGGGTCGCCGAGGTGGTGATCGGGATCGGCCTGCTGGTCCCGGCCATCCGCCCCTGGGCGGCCGGCGTGGCGGTGCTGATGTTCCTCGCCTACACGCTCGTCCACCTCGACGACCTCCGCCACGCCGCCGGTGCCTCCCGCCTCAGCGACACCACCGGCGGCGTCGTCACCCGGGGCTTCGTCAACCTCGCATACGCCGGGCTGGCCCTCTTCGTCTGCCTCGGCTGAGCCTTCGGGAGGAGTTCAGGCAGGGGACGTACGACGGTTGCCACGGGATCACGCGGTCCGGCCAGGTTGAGGGCCACCCTCACCGAAAGAGATCCTGATGCGTACCTTCGTCCGTTCGCTGACCGCGGTGCTCGCCGCGGCGGCATTCCTCTCCCCCACCGCCGCCACGGCGAGCACGACCGAATCCACACGGCCCTCCGCCGAGCTCGGTACGCCGCACGCGCAGGCGCATGCCCACAACGACTACGAGCACGAGCGTCCGCTGCTCGACGCCCTGGAGCACGGCTTCACGAGCGTCGAGGCCGACGTGTGGCTGGTCGACGGCGAGCTCCTGGTGGCGCACGACGCGGAGGACCTCGACCCGGCGCGGACGCTGGAGCGTCTCTACCTCGCTCCGCTCAAGAAGCTCGTCAGGGGCAAGGGACGCGACGTCTACCCGGGCTACGACGGGACCTTCCAGCTCCTGATCGACATCAAGAACACCGGCGAGGCGACCTACGCGGCGATCGAGAAGGAGCTCGGAGACTACGAGGAGCTCTTCACCCGTTACGAGAACGGCACCGTCAAGGAGGGTCCGGTCGAGGCGGTCATCAGCGGTGACCGGCCGCTGGAGACGATGCGGAGCGCGACCGAGCGGTTCAGCTTCTACGACGGCCGGATGAGTGACCTCCGCTCCGGCATGCCCGCCTCGCTGATGCCGCTGGTCAGCGACAACTGGACCAAGGTGTTCGTCTGGCAGGGCATCGGCCCGATGCCGGAGACCGAGCGCCGCAAGCTCCACGAGATCGTCGACCACGCTCACACCCAGGGTTACCGGGTGCGCTTCTGGGCGACGCCGGACACCGACGGCGCCGCGCGTGAGGCGGTCTGGACCGAGCTGCTCGCAGCCGGGGTCGACCACATCAACACCGACGACCTCGAGGATCTGGACGCCTTCCTGACCGCCAACGACTAGGCATCGCCCGGTTGATGTCACAGTCGAGGGCGCGGTCTCGTCCCAAGGGTGGAAGATGTTGACCCGAGGGAGGACGACCGTGACACCTGAGACCGAGATCGAGTTCGAGGAGCTGCGACCGCTGCTGTTCTCGATCGCCTACCGGATCCTCGGCAGCGTGACCGAGGCGGAGGACGCGGTGCAGGAGACCTGGCTCCGACTGGAGGGGACCTCGACGCAGCCCGACTCGCTCAAGGCCTACCTGTCGACCGTGGTCACCCGGATCTCCCTGGACGTGCTGCGCTCCGCGCGCGTGCGGCGGGAGACGTACGTCGGGCCGTGGTTCCCCGAGCCGCTGCCGACCGACACCCACGTCGATGACCATGCGGGTCTCTACGCCAGCCCGGAGCGCGCGACGGAGCTGGCCGACTCGGTGTCGATGGCGGCGCTGCTGCTGCTCGAGCGGCTCAGCCCGCTGGAGCGGGCGGTCTTCGTGCTGCGCGAGGTCTTCCACTTCGGCTTCGCCGACATCGCCGCGGCGGTCGACCGTTCCGAGTCCGCCTGCCGTCAGCTCGCCTCCCGGGCGCGGCGACACATGGACGAGGGCAAGCCGCGGTTCGAGGCCGACCGGCGCAAGCGCGTCGAGCTCTCCAGCCGGTTCTTCGAGGCGCTGCGCGACGGTGACCTGGACCAGCTCCAGGCACTGCTGGCGGCCGATGTGGAGACCGTCAACGACGGTGGTGGTGTCGCCGGTGGCGCCGGCGGCCGGTTCGGTGCGGAGAAGGCCGCGCGCATCCTGATCGCGGCGGTGCCGCCCCTGCTCGCCATCGGTGCTCGCCTGGAGCAGCGCGAGCTCAACGGCGAGCCGGGCGCCATCCTGCGCGACGCCGACGGTGCCATCCTCGGCACCTGGACCCTCGACATCCTCGACGGCCAGATCCAGCGGATCCGCTCGGTCACCAACCCGGAGAAGCTGGGCCACCTGGGCCCGGTCGCCGACCTGAAGGACGTCGTACGCCGCCGCAACCGCCACCGTCGCGGGCACTGACGCCGCTGGTCGAGCCGCGAGGCCGCCTGCGGCCGAGCGTGTCGAGACCAACACGGTCCCATCGGTGCCTGACGTACCGCGGGTGTGCCGATCGTGGTCGGGTAGCCCGGGGAGTCTGCGGCCCCACGGAGCGCGTTCTGCAC
>NZ_JBEXRR010000019.1:0-113610 GCF_040613175.1 Nocardioides sp. NPDC006303 | reverse complement strand
GCCGGATTCGTCAGTTACGAACGAATCCGGCTCGACCAGCGGGGTCAGCGGATGGTGACCTGGCGGTTGGCGAGCCCGGCGCGAGCCGAGCGCACCTCGGGGGTGATCTCGGAGTCGTCGGCGAGGGCCTCGTCGAGGAGCTTCTTGAACGCCACCGCCGGCTCCTCGAGCGCCTCGGCGCCGGTGCCGACCGGCAGGTCCCAGACGGGAGCGAGCAGACCGTGGGCACGGAACATGCCGACGAAACGAGCGTCGGGGACGATCACGTCCTCGCCGGTCACGTGCAGGCGCGCGAGCGCGGTCAGCAGGGCGTCCTCGGGCTCGGGCATCACCCAGCGCAGGTGCTCCTTGGAGCCGACCGAGGTCCAGTACGCAGCCTCGACCGACGCCAGTCGCAGCGTCGGCAGCACCGACTCGTTGGCGTGCTCGAGGGCGTGCTCGAAGTCGCCCTTGTCCTCGACGTCGGCGAGCCACCAGTCGAAGCCCTCGTGGACGGTGACGTCCAGGGTCGAGTCGGTCACCAGGTCCTGCAGCCGCGGCCCGGGACCGGGCGCGGTGGTCAGACCGAAGATGCCGGACTCACCGGCGGCGCGGCTCTCCAGCGCCTGGAGCAGCGCCGCGGCCACGTCGCGCGACACGTCGCCGTAGTTGTGCTGAACCTGCAGCCCGGCCCAGACCTCGCCCGAGTCGCGGGACATCGCCGGCGCGGCGCCGGGCAGAAGGGTGCCCAGCGTGACGGGGGTCGACTCGAAGCCCTTCACCGTCAGCGACACCGTCGCCGAGGGCACCAGCTCGCGCAGCGCGACCAGGTCGCACTCGCCGGGCAGGCCCTCGAACGGGCGCCCCACGAACGCGCCGCCGGCGGCACCGTGGCACGCCTTGTAGCGCTTGCCGGACCCGCACGGGCACGCCGCGCGCGGGTTGGGACCGTCCGTCGGGGCAGCAGCCGCCTGACGGTTCTTGACTCGGGACTTCTTGGCCACGGCCAAACCCTAACCTGCCTGGCCCGCGCGCCAGGCAACGCGCCTCAGCGGCCGAGCAGCTCCAGCATGAACCCCGGCCGGTCGGTGATGACCGCGTTGACGCCGATGTCGAGGCAGAGCTTGAGCTGCTCCTCGGTGTTGACGGTGTAGACGTGGAGGTTGCGGCCCTTCGACGCCAGCCGCCGCCCGAGCTTCGGGTGGGCGGTGAGCATCTCGATGCTGGCCCCGAGCCACCAGTCCGGGCCGATCGCGTGCCGCAGGAGAGACCAGTTGGCGGCGCGGTCGACGAGCTGGACCAGAGGTACGCCCGGCGCCAGCCGCTCCACTCGCTGCAGCGCGGTGAACGAGAAGCTCATGACCCGCACCGGGCTGCCCGGGCCGGCCCAGCCGAAGTCGTTGAGCACGTCGACCAGACGCCCCTCGGTCAGTCCGCCGTAGCGCGTCGGGTGCTTGGTCTCGATCGCCATCTCGACGTGCCGGCCGTAGTCCCGCACGACCCGCAGCAGCCGGTGCAGCGTGAGCACACCCCGCATGTCCCGGTCCGGCAACTCGTCCTCCCCGTCCCAGAACCCGTTCTTCCAGGCCGCGAAGTCGATCGCCTGCAGCTCGGCGAGGGTCATCTCCGAGACCAGCCCCCGCGCACCGATGCGGCGCAGGTGGCGGTCGTGGACGCAGACGAGATGCCCGTCCATGGTCAGACGTACGTCGCACTCCAAGGCGTCCGCGCCCGCATCCAGGGCTGCGACGTACGCAGCGAGGGTGTGCTCCGCGATCTCATGACTGGCGCCGCGATGCGCGACGACCTGGGGCCTCATGGGGAGATTGTTGTCCATCGGACAACCGCGAGGGCGCACGACACGACACCGAAAACCGTTACCGCGCCGGCGTAAGCGGTCCTAGAACGGCACGACCACGAACCGACCGAACGCGACGAAGGCCGCCAGCGACCAGAAGACCAGGTCACCGGCGGCCGAGCCCCACTCCTTGCGGATGATGCGGGTGGTCGTCGCGCCGGTCATGAGCAGCACCAGCCCGAGAGCGGCGTACGGCACCAGCCAGGTGGCAGTCCCGGTCACGACCGGAAGGATCAGCCCGGCCGCGGCCAGCACCTTCATCACGCCGATGACCTTGAGGAAGCCGCCGGGGAAGTCGTCGGCGTAGTGCCACCCCTCGAAGGCGTTGCGGAAACTCTCCTTCGACAGCAGCAGCATCGCCAGTCCACCGGCCAGGAAGCCGAGAGCGAGAAAGACGGTCACGATCCACAAAGTGATGTTCATGCCAACGAGGACGAGGTACGCCGCCGGCCTGTGACATCACCGCCCGCCGGTCACCCGCAGCGTCGTGGCGGTGACGTACCCGGCCTTCTCGCTCATCAGCCAGGCGACGGCCTCGGCGACCTCATCGGGTGAGGACGCGCGTCCGATCGGGATCTGGGGCGCCATCCGCGCGATCCGGCCGGGGTCGCCGGTGTTGGCGTGCATGTCGGTCTCGGTGAGCCCGGGGGCGACCGCGACGACCCGGATGCCGAGCGGGGCGACCTCGAGCCCGAGGCCCTTGGTGAGCGCGTCGATCCCGGCCTTCGCGGCGGCGTAGTGGACGTACTCCCCCGGTGATCCCAGCGTGGCGGCACCCGAGGAGATGTTGACGATCACGCCACCCTCGGCGAGCGCCGACACCGCCGCGCGGGCGACCAGCGTGGGGCCGACCAGGTTGACGGCGTACGTCCTCCGGATCTCGTCGGTCGGAGTGTCGACGAGGGGCGCGTAGCGGTAGGTCGCGCCGGCGTTGTTGACCACGCCGGTGACGGGGCCGGCAGCCTCGAAGAGCGAGGCGATCCCGGCGTCGGTGGTGATGTCGGCGGCCACGATCTCGCAGGAGACCCCGAGGGCCCGGATCTCGTCGCGAGTCGCGACAGCAGCAGCTTCGTCGGACAGATATCCGAGCACGAGAGAGTGGCCGTCAGCGGCCAGTCGACGAGCGACAGCGGCACCGATCCCGCGGGTGCCTCCGGTGATGAGAGAGCGTTTCACACCCGAAGGGTGTCACGCAGCCTCCACGCCACCAACGCCAGTGCCAGGACGCCGGCGAGCGCCCATCCGGCGGGGTAGTGCACCGCGGGTTCGTTCCAGCGCTCGTGGAAGTAGACCAGGTGTGAGGAGAGCAGCCCGGCGTCGACCGGACGGCCCTCCTGGATGAGTACGCCGATGGCCACCAGCACCGTCAGCAGCGTCTGCATCGCCCAGCCCAGGATCCAGGCGGGCACCCACGCGACGACATCGACGGCGCGGCGTACGGACGTCACGAGCACGGTCACCAGGGCAGCCGCCAACAGCGCGTCGATGACCGACGACGGCAGCTCGCCGGGAAGCATCCCGTCGAGCCAGAGAGGTACGCAGACGGCTGGCGCGGCCAGCATCGGCGCCCGCAGTACGCACGGCCCGAGACTCGCCGCGATCCCGGCGGCGAGACCGGCGACCGTCGTGATCGCGGCGATGACGATCAGATGGGTCAGCATCGACGGGTTGGTCGCCGCCGGCCCAGCGGCGAACATCAGCCCGAGGAGGGCCGCGGCGACGACACCGGCGCCGGCGAGCACTGCACTGAGCAGCCCGCGGTCCGGGCGCAGCCCGGCAGCGAGCCCACCGAGCGCGGCGGCAAGCAGCGTGAACGAGACCAGCTCGGCGACCATCGGGGCGAGCAGGAGCGGCTGCGGCTGGACGAGCTGGGGCAGGAAACCGACGCCCCAACCCGCGGCCGCGACCAGCGGAACCATCCACAGACGAGTCCGTTCAGTCATGTCGTCCACGGTGACAGGCGCAAGGTGAGACCGGGCGGCGAGCCGGGGAACACCAGCCCAACGTCAGGTGGCCCGACCGTTGCCGTTCATCCCCAAGGTGGGTGGATTTCTAATTGCAGGGCGCCGATCGGGAATACCTGGGTAGGCTCAAGGGACGGACACGTACCCCACGCGTGGAAGAGGTGAGATCGGCATGACCAAAGCACCCCGAAAATTCTGGGCCAGAAGCATCAGTACAGCGGCGCTGACCAGCATCGGGCCTCGGGCCGTTGCCGCCGTCGCGCTGACCGCTGCCTTCGCCGTCCTGGCTCCGAACGAGGCACGCCTCGACACCGGTCATCAGCAGCCTGAGCTTCCCGATCCGGGCGCTCTTCAGGACCCCCTCGGCATCTCCAATGGCCTGGGTGGCGTGAAGAACCTGACCCCGACCGACGCCGTGAGGCTGGCCTCCAACGCCGAGGAGCTGGCGATCCCGCCGGTCGCCCTGGCCGCCTACCAGCGCTCGGCCACCGTGCTCAACGACGCCGACGCCTCCTGCCGCATCGACTGGGCGCTGGTCGCCGCGATCGGCATGGTCGAGAGCAACCACGGCCGCTTCGGCGGCAGCGAGCTCAACTCCAACGGCCTCGCCCTCCCCGCGATCATCGGCCCGCAGCTCAACGGCGCCGGCAACTTCGCGGCGATCCGCGACACCGACAACGGCCTCTACGATCACGACACGGTCTACGACCACGCTGTCGGCCCGATGCAGTTCATCCCGTCCACGTGGACGGTCGTGGGCACCGACGGTGACGGCGACAACCGCCGCGACCCGCAGGACGTCGACGATGCTGCCATCGCCACCGCAGCCTACCTGTGCGCCGGCGCCGAGGACGTCAGCACCGACTCCGGCGCCCAGTCCGCGGTCTACCGCTACAACCAGAGCGACACGTACGTCGAGGCAGTGCTGAAGATCGCCGACCAGTACCGCGACGGGGAGTTCCCCGGCTCGCCGAGCGTGGACGGTGGGTCCACCTCCACGATGAGGCCCACCGCCTCCGCCCTCCCGCGCACGTCGAACACCGTCGCGCCGGCACCGAAATCGGAGACCAAGTCCGCTCCCAAGGCCGCCTCGAAGCCCCCGGCGCCTGCACCGACACCGTCCCCTACGCCGACCAAGCCTGCGGAGCCCGACGACACCCAGACGGGCACCGACCCGGACGACAACACGTCGGGCGACGGCGACGGGACGGCGACGCCGACCCCCACGCCGACTCCCACCCCGACGCCCACCCCGACCCCGACGCCCACCGATGACGCGACAGCGACGACGCTCGCGGAGCCCTGCAAGCTGGCGACGATCGCGGTCTACGGAGAGACCTTCGAGGCGGCCGACAAGGTCACCTACGACGCCGTGATCGCCAACTGCATCGCCACGTTCGAGCCCGAGACGACCATGCCCGACGGGCTCACCATCAGAGAGCACCTCCGCAACCTTGCCGGCACGGAAGAGTTCCCGACCCTCAAGGACCCCGCCCCGGAGGCCACCGCCCCCGAGGAGGGTCCTGCGGAGTGATCTGGGTCAGCTGACCTTGATCACCGTCTTGCCGAAGTTCTGACCCCGGAGCATCCGGTTGAACGCGGCAGGCGCGTTCTCGAGCCCTTCGGTGATGTCCTCGCGGTAGCGCAGCTTGCCCTCGGCCAGCCAGCCGGCCGCCTCGGTGAGGAAGGTCTGCTGGTGATCACGGACGAACTCGTCCTGGATGAAACCCCTGATCAGCAGGGACTTGTTGAGCACGTGCCGCATCAGACCGGGCGCCCGATCGGGCCCCTCGGGCGCGGCGGTGTCGTTGTAGTGGGCGACGATCCCGCAGACCGGCACCCGAGCGAACTTGTTGAGCCGCGGCAGCACCGCGTTCCACACGTGACCGCCGACGTTCTCGAAGTAGACGTCGATCCCGTCGGGGACCGCCGCCTTCAACTGCTCCTTGAAGTCGGGCGCGCGGTGGTCGAGGGCGGCGTCGAAGCCGAGCTCGGTCAGATGCGCGACCTTCTCCGGTCCACCGGCGATCCCCACCGCGCGGCAGCCGAGGATCTTCGCGATCTGTCCGACCGTGGCGCCGACGGGACCGGTCGCGGCCGCCACGACGACGGTCTCGCCGGGCTTCGGCTGCCCGATCTGGGTCAGCCCCGCGTACGCCGTGAACCCCGGCATCCCCAGCACGCCCAGCGCGGTGGAGACCGGCGCGACGGACGGATCGAGGCGGCGCGTGTGCTTGGCCGGCGCGACGGAGAACGCCTGCCAGCCTCCGTACGCCAGCACCACATCGCCCACCTGCCGCGACGGATCCCGCGACTCCACCACCTCGGCGACCGTGGCGCCGGGCAGCACGTCGCCCAGGGCGGTCGGAGCGGCGTACGACGGCGCATCGCTCATCCGCCCTCGCATGTAAGGGTCGAGCGAGAGGAATTTCGTACGCAGCAGCACCTCGCCCTCCGCGGGCGCCGGCACCTCGGAGGTGACGATCGAGAAGTCGTCGGCGGTCGGCTCACCGACCGGGCGAGCGCGGAGCAGGATCTGGGTGTTCGTTTCGGTCATCCCGCCATGGTGCCTCACCGGCGGGTAGGCTTGCTTAATCTCAACTAAACCTATTGACTTAGCGCATGAAGCGCCAGGTCGACGTCCACCAGCACCTGTGGCCGCCCGCACTGGTCGAGGAGCTGCGCCGCCGGCGGCAGCCTCCGTACCTCGACGGCTGGGTGCTCCACCTCGACGGAGAGCCGCCCTACTCCGTCGATCCGGCAGATCATGACCTCACCCGCCGCGCGGCACAGGAGGACGGGCTCGTCCTGCTGTCGCTCTCCAGCCCGTTGGGGATCGAGTCACTCGCTCCGGCCGAGGCACACGGGCTGCTCGACGCCTGGCACGGCTTCGCCGAACACCTGCCCGCCGACTACGGGCTGTGGGCCGCGCCGGCGCTCGTCGAACCGGACCTCGACGGCCTCGCGAAGACCCTGGCGCACGACCGCATCCACGGCCTCCAGGTGCCGGCGACGGCGCTGACGACCCCGTCCGCGCTCGAGGCACTGGCTCCGGTGCTCGACATCGCCCAACAGGCCGACCTGCCCGTCCTCGTGCATCCCGGTCCTGCTGCCGGCCAGGCGAGCGACCTGCCGGTGTGGTGGCCGGCCCTGACCTCGTACGTCGCCCAGCAGAGCGCCGCGTGGCACTCCTGGCACGTCGCGGGGCGGTCGCTGCTGCCGACTCTGCGGATCGCCTTTGTGGCGTTGGCCGGACTCGCGCCGCTCCACCACGAGCGCCTCGCGCAACGCGGCGGGAGCCTCGGTGCGGTCGACCGGCACGTCTACTACGAGACCTCGTCCTACGGCACCCAGGCGATCGACGCGATGTCGCGCGTGGTCGGCGTGGACCCACTGGTGAACGGCTCGGACCGGCCTTACGCCGAGCCGACCGATCCCGGCTTGGGCGAGGCCCTCGGCCGGGCGATCTTCGTCGCCAACCCGCACCACCTGCTCACCGGAGGAGACCGATGACCATCACCGAACCGACCGTCGACACCGTTCTGGGCGCCGCGGACCTGCCCGACCTGCCCGGACGTACGCTCACTCCCGGCGAGCTGCGCGCCTGGGTCGACGAGCTCGCCGCGCACCCCGAGCGGTGGGAGCACCTGGTGCGCCACGACACCGGCGGTCGCCACTACGCCTCGCTCTACCGGGACAAGGACATCGACGTCTGGCTGCTGTGCTGGAACACCGTCGACGACACCGGCTGGCACGACCACGACATCTCCTCGGGCGCGGTCGCGGTGACCCGCGGATCGGTCTTCGAGCAGCAGCCGCGGTTCGGCGGCGATCCCGTGCAACGGGAGGTCGGCGCGGGTCGCAGCTTCGGCTTCGGGCCCGACCACATCCACCGGATGAGCGGTGCGGTCGACGGCGCAGTCTCGATCCACGCCTACTCGCCGCCACTGTGGCGGATGGGGCAGTACGCGATCAGCGACGACGGCGTGATGCGCCGCGTCTCGGTCTCCTACGCCGACGAGCTGCGCCCGCTGGAGGACTGAACGACCTGCGCCGCGCCGAGTCGACATCTCGGGCGTCGAGTCCCGGGATGTGGCAGATTTCAAGCATCGAGGAACGTGGCTCGGACGGCGAACCCGACGTCCCTGTCCGTTTAACATCTTCGGTTCCTTCCCCAGATCTGGCAGGCTGAGGATCTTGTGCAACGGCGTCCGCAGATGAAGAACAACAGACAGGAGCGGTGGCTGTGATCGAGTTCGAGGGCGTGACCAAGCGCTATCCGGACGGCACAGTTGCCGTGGAAGACCTCTCCTTGACGGTCGACACCGGGAAGATCACCGTGTTCGTCGGGCCGTCCGGATGTGGCAAGACGACCGCGCTGCGGATGATCAACCGGATGATCGAGCCGAGCTCCGGCCGGATCCTGATCGACGGAGACGACGTCACCAGCCGCCCGGAGGCACAGCTGCGGCGCGAGATCGGCTACGTGATCCAGGGCGCCGGGCTCTTCCCGCACCGCACGGTGCTCGACAACGTCGCGACCGTCCCGATCCTGCAGGGAATCTCCCGCCGGGAGGCCCGCACGAGCGCCCTCGAGCTGCTCGAGCGCGTCGGGCTCGCCGCCAACCTCGGCGAGCGCTACCCGGCCCAGCTCTCGGGCGGCCAGCAGCAGCGCGTCGGGGTCGCCCGGGCGCTCGCGGCCGACCCGCCGGTGCTGCTCATGGACGAGCCGTTCTCGGCCGTCGACCCGGTCGTACGCGACGACCTCCAGCAGGAGCTCCTCCGGCTCCAGGGCGAGCTCGGCAAGACGATCGTCCTGGTCACCCACGACATCGACGAGGCGATCCGGCTCGGCGACAAGGTCGCCGTCTTCGCCCAGGGCGCCCGCCTGGCCCAGTTCGCCCCGCCCGCCGACCTTCTCGCCGCTCCGGCCGACGACTTCGTCGCCTCGCTCGTCGGTCGCGACCGCGGTTTCCGGGGTCTCGGCTTCGCCGACGGGAGCTCGGTCGCGCTCAAGCCCATCGACCACGGCGTCGACGGGCTCACCCTCGAGGTCGACCACGACGGCCGCCCGCTGGGCTGGCGCGGTCCCGACGGGCTCCTCCCGACCGAGGGCACCTTCAGCGACGGCGCCAACCTGCGTACGGTCACCGACCTGGTCATCCTCTCGCCCGCCGGCGCCGCGATCCGGGTCGACGCCGAGGGTAGAGCCGACGGGCTGGTCCTGCTCGAGGACCTGGCCGGCAGCGTACGTTCGCAGCAGCGGGAGCGACTGGCGGCCCTGGCGTCCGCGGAGGAGGCCGGGTGAGCGAGATCTGGCGCTATCTCGAGACCAACGCGGACGACGTCCTCACCGCGCTCGTCCAGCACATCTGGCTCGCTCTCATTCCGGTGGCGATCGCCTTCGTTCTGGCCCTGCCGCTGGGCGCCCTGGTCCATCGCTTCGGACCGGCACGCCACATCGCGCTCACGGCTGGCAGCGTGATCTACACCGTCCCGTCGCTGGCCCTGCTCCTGCTGCTCCCGGGCATCCTCGGCACCAGCGTCCTCGACCCGATCAACGTGATCATCGCGCTCACTCTCTACTCGCTCGCCCTGCTCGTCCGCACGACCGCCGACGGTCTCGACGCGGTCGACACCACCGTCCTGCAGGCCGCCACCGCGATGGGCTATCGGCCCGTACGCCGCTGGTTCACGGTCCAGCTGCCGCTGGCGATGCCGGTGATCCTGACCGGCCTGCGGGTGGCGACCGTGGCCAACGTGAGCATGGTCAGCATCGCGGCCCTGATCGGCATCGGCGGCCTCGGGCAGCTCTTCACGCGCGGGTTCCAGCTCGGCTTCTACCTGCCGCCGATCATCATCGGGCTGGTCCTCTCGGTCACCCTCGCGGTCATCGCCGACGTCCTCATCGTCGCCCTCCAGCGCGGGCTCACCCCGTGGGCCCGAGCGGGTGCGCGATGAGCCTCGACTACCTGCTCGACGCCGCCAACTGGTCGCTGACCAGCCCAGACGGCTTTCCCCAGCGCATCCTCGAGCACCTCGGCTACACCGTCCTCGCCCTGGCGATCGCGGCCGTGATCGCGTTCCCGATCGGTCTGCTGATCGGCCACACCGGCCGCGGCGCGCTGATCGCCATCAACCTAGGCAACGCCGGCCGCGCACTGCCGACCCTCGGCGTACTCATGCTCGCGCTCGGCCTGGTCGGGATAGGTCTGGTCCCGGTCACGATCGCCCTGGTCGTGCTCGCCGTCCCGCCCATCCTCGCCACGACGTACGCCGGCATCCAGTCGGTCGCCGACGAGACCGTCGACGCGGCGCGAGGGGTCGGTATGACCGAGGCCCAGATCGCCTGGCGGGTCGAGGTCCCGATCGCGCTGCCGATCATCATCGGCGGCCTACGCAACGCGTCGCTCCAAGTCGTCTCGACCGCGACCATCGCTGCGTACGCCGGTCTCGGCGGCCTCGGCCGCTATCTCTTCGACGGGCTGGCGACGCTCCAGTACGACCAGGTGGTCGCCGGCGCGATCGTGCTCGCCGTGCTCGCGGTCGCGATCGACCTGGCGCTCGCGGGTGTGCAGCGACTCCTCGTATCGCCCGGTGTCGACGGCCGCGAGGCCGGCACCCGTCCGACCACCCTCCGCCCCGAACCCGTCGGCTGATCAATCCAGCAACCCGAGAGGTATCTCAATGTCCCGCCGAATCCGCACCACCGCGTACCTGTTCGCGACGCTCGCCGTGGCAGGCACCCTGACCGCCTGTGGCGGTGACCCGCTCGACTCGGGATCGGACTCCGACTCCGGCGGCGGCACGATCGTCGTCGGCTCGGCCAACTTCCCCGAGAGCGAGCTGCTCATGGAGATGTACGCCCAGGCTCTCGAGGCCGAGGGCGTCAAGGTCGAGACCAAGCCCAACATCGGCTCCCGTGAGGTCTACATGGAGGCCTTCAAGAGCGGCGACATCGACCTGCTGCCGGAGTACAACGGCGCCCTGCTGGCCTACCTGAAGCCGGACGGCGTCCCGGAGAACGTCTCCGCCCCCGAGGACGTCTACGAGGCGCTCCAGGAGGTCCTGCCGGAGGGCAGCGAGACCCTGCCGCAGTCGGAGGCCGAGGACAAGGACACCCTCACCGTCTCCAAGGAGACGGCCGACAAGTACTCCCTGAAGAGCATCGAGGACCTGGCTCCGGTCGCGAAGGACCTCTCGCTCGGCGGCGCCCCGGAGTTCAAGGAGCGCCACCAGGGGCTCGTCGGTCTCGAGGAGGTCTACGGGGTCACGTTCAAGGAGTTCAAGCCGCTCGACGCCGGCGGCCCGCTGACCACCGGTGCGCTGGCGAAGGGCGACATCGACGTCGCCAACGTCTTCTCCACCGACTCGGCGATCCCCACCAACGGCTGGGTGGTCCTGGAGGACCCGGAGAACCTCTTCCTCTCCCAGAACGTCGTCCCGCTGATCCGCTCCGAGGCGCTCAGCAGCGATGCCGAGACCGCGCTCAACGCCGTCTCCGAGGCGCTGACCACCGCCAACCTCACCGAGGCGCTCGCCAAGGTGCAGGTCGACAAGGCCGACCCGGGCACGGTCGCCAAGGAGTTCCTCGCCGACAACGGCGTCAGCTGAGCGTTGATCCCAGGCCGCTCCGGTAGGTGAGAAGTCCCTCGAGCCCTCGTAGGAACGTCTCCCCGACCGGGGCCGGATCGGTCAGACAGCCGGCCGCCATCGCACCGTCTCGCAACATGACGAAGTGGCGGCCGGCAAACTCCGAATCAGGCTTCCCCGTCGCCGCGAAGAGCTCGGTCATCGTGGCCAGGAACCATTGCCGGTGCTTCAGCACGGCCTGATGGACCATGTGCGCCGGGTCCGGGTATTCGGCCGCGGCGTTGAGAAACGCGCAACCTCGGAACCCCTCGCTCTGGATGTCCGCGGCGATCGACCGGCCGACGGCCCGGATGAGGTCGTCGGGGTCCTCGACCTCCGCCCGGGCGGCGTCCACGCGCGCCCGGATCGCCTCGTCGGCCTGCGTCAGGTACGCCACGACGAGCTCGTCCTTGCTCCGGAAGTGCCGATAGAGCGTTGCCCGCGTGACCTGCGCCTCGGCGATCACGCGATCCACTCCGACCGAGTGCAGACCCTCGGTGTAGAAGAGCCGACTCGCCGTGCTGAGCAGTCGGTCCCGGGCCTCAGACATCCGTCATCCCTCTCGTTCGCAGGGTCTAGGTCTCGCGGACCCGACGGTAGCAGACAGAACGATCGGTCTTGCATTTGCCTGAAGGTTGGTGCAGACTCTCGATCCGGGTAGAACGATCGTTCTGTCTCCCAGCTTGATCCACGAAAGGGATCTGATGTCCACCTCCGTCGAGACCGGTCAGCCCGGCACACTGAGCGCGCCGACCAGCGCGCTGCCGAAGCTCTACTTCGCCCGCTTCGGATTCGCGATCATCTGGGCCGTACTCGTCGCCCTCACCGCCACGACGCTCAACGCCGCGAGCATCGCGCTGCTGGTGATCTACCCGCTGTTCGACGTGGTGGCCGCCGTGGTCGACCACCGCACCTCGGGCGCCAAGGGCCCGCGCGTCCTGCTGTACGTCAACATGGCGCTCAGCCTGCTCGCCGCTGTCGGCGTCGCCGTCGCGGCCACCTCCGGGATCCCGGACATCCTGCGGGTGTGGGGCGCCTGGGCGATCACCGCCGGCCTGGTCCAGCTGTTCGTCGCGGTACGCCGCTACCGACTCGGTGGCCAGTGGGCGATGATCCTCAGCGGCGGGATCTCGACCTTCGCCGGAACCGGATTCATCCTGATGGCCGCCGGCCCGAAGGCGTCACTCACCGGCCTCGCGGGCTACGCGACGCTGGGTGGCATCTTCTTCCTGATCTCTGCCCTCCGACTGCGCCAGCGCGCAGGTAAGGTCAACTGACATGACGAGCACCAGCCAAGACCTGACCGTCGACGTCATCATCATCGGCGCCGGCCCGACCGGCGAGAACGTCGCAGACCGCGTCGTGCAGGGCGGGCTGACCGCCGCGATCGTCGAGCGCGAGCTCGTCGGCGGCGAGTGCTCCTACTGGGCGTGCATGCCGACGAAGGCACTGCTTCGCGACGCGGCAGCATTGCGCGCCGCGCGTGCGCTCCCGGCCGCCGGCCAAGCGGTCACGGGCACACTCGACCCCGCCGCCGTGTTCGCCCGGCGTGACGAGTTCACATCCAACTGGAAGGACACCGGTCAGGTCGAGTGGCTGACCGGAGCCGGGATCACCCTGGTCCGCGGGCACGGGCGCATCACCGGCACCCGGTCGGTCACCGTCACCTCCGACGACGGCACGACCACGAACCTCCAGGCACGCCACGCCGTGGTCGTCTCCACCGGCAGCTCCTCCCTCATCCCGCCGATTCCCGGACTGGAGGAGGCCAGGCCCTGGACGAACCGCGAGGCCGCCGGCGCCCAGTCCGTTCCGGATCGCCTGGCGATCATCGGCGGCGGTGTGGTCGGCGCCGAGATGGCGACCGCCTACAGCGCCCTCGGGTCGCAGGTGACCCTGATCTCCCGCACCCGGCTCCTGCCGGGGGTCGAGAAGTTCGCCGGTGAGCAGGTTGCCGAGGCGCTCCGGACGTACGGGGTCACGCTCCACCTGGACGCCGGCGCGACCGAGGCCCGGCGTGATGATGGCGGCGAGGTGCGGGTGACTCTCTCCGACGGCACCGAGGTGATCGCGGACGAGGTCCTGGTGGCGACCGGTCGGGTGCCCAACACGAAGGACCTCGGCCTGGAGCACGTCGGTCTCGAGCCCGGCAGCTGGCTGAAGGTCGACGACGCCCTGGCCGTGGTCGACGACAGCGGGCAGCTCGAGGACGGCTGGCTCTATGCCGCAGGCGACGTCAACCATCGAGCGCTGCTGACCCACCACGGGAAGTACCAGGCCCGCTCGCTCGGCGATCTGATCGCGGCACGCGCTCGCGGCGAGCAGCCCGACCTGAGCGCATGGGGGCGTCACGCCGCCACCGCCGACGAGCGCGCCACCACCCAGGTGATCTTCACCGACCCCGAGGTCGTCGCGGTCGGACACTCCGCCGAATCGGCCGAGGTGGCCGGCATCGAGGTCGGCGTCGTCGACTACGACCTCGGCTCGATC
Organism: Nocardioides sp. NPDC006303; assembly: GCF_040613175.1. NCBI lineage: Bacteria > Bacillati > Actinomycetota > Actinomycetes > Propionibacteriales > Nocardioidaceae > Nocardioides > Nocardioides sp. NPDC006303. The sequence continues at coordinate 99,687 of NZ_JBEXRR010000019.1, read as the reverse complement.
GCCGGAGCCTCGCTCCACGCGGACGGCTACCGCGGCCAGGCACGGATGGTCATCGACGAGCAGCGCAAGACCCTGGTCGGCTTCACCGCCGTCGGCCCGGACATCTCCGAGCTCCTGCACGCGGCCACGATCGCGATCGTCGGCGAGGTCCCCCTGGACCGCCTCTGGCACGCCGTCCCCGCCTACCCGACCATCAGCGAGATCTGGCTCCGCCTGCTCGAGACCGCGGGACGCGACCGCTAGAACAGCTGGCGGAGGTTGGCCCTGCTGAGATCGATCAGCTCGTCACCCCGACCCGACATGACGGACCGGAGGGCGTAGAGGGTGAAGCCCTTGAGCTGCTCGGCGGTGATGTTGGGCGGGATGGAGAGCTCCTGGCGCTCGGTGACGACGTCGAGGAGGGCGGGGCCGTCGTGGCCGAGGACGTCGGCGACGGCGTCCGGGAGATCCGCGGAGTGTTCGACGCGACGCGCGTAGATGCCCATCGCGTTGGCGACGTCGGCGAAGTTCGGGTTCACCAGATCGGTGCCGTACGTGACGAAGCCGGCGGCCTTCATCTCGAGCTCGACGAAGTTGAGCGAGGAGTTGTTGAAGACCACGAGCTTGACCGGCAGCCGGTTCTGGATGAGGGTGACCAGCTCGCCGAGCAGCATGGTGAGGCCGCCGTCACCGGCGAGCGCGACGATCTGCCGGCCCGGGTGGGCGACCTGGGCGCCGACCGCCTGCGACAGCGCGTTGGCCATCGAACCGTGGGCGAAGGAGCCGATCAGCCGGCGGCGACCGTTCATGGTCAGATAGCGCGCCGCCCACACGACCGGCGACCCGACGTCGGGGATGAAGACGGCGTCGTCGGAGGCGGTCTGGTCGACCAGCCGAGCGAGGTACTGCGGGTGGATCGGCGCCTTCGACCGGGACGGGGTGGCCAGCTCGTCGAGCTTGGTCCGGGTGCGGCGGTAGTGGTCCAGGGAGTCGTCCAGATGACGGCGATCATCGCTCCGGTCGAGCAGCGGCAGCAGCGCCGAGGCGGTGTCCTTGACCGTGCCGACCAGCCCGAGCCCGATCGGGTGGCGACGGCCGAGCTGCTCGCCGCGTACGTCGACCTGGATGGTTGTGGCGTGCTTCGGGAAGAACTGCCGGTAGGGGAAGTCGGTGCCGAGCATCAGCAGCGTGTCGGCACGCTCCATCGCGCGATAGCCCGAGGCGAAGCCCAGCAGGCCGGTCATTCCCACGTCGTAGGGATTGTCGTACTCCAGGAACTCCTTCCCGCGGAGCGCGTGCACGACCGGGGCGCCGAGCGTCTCGGCCAGGGCCACCACCTCGTCGTGTGCGCCGGCACAGCCGGCTCCGGCGAGGATGGTGACCCGCTCGCCGGCGTTGAGCAGGTCGGCCGCCTGCCTGATCGCGTCCTCGTCGGGGATGACCCGCGAGCGCGTCGGCCGGATCTCGACGGTCCGCTCGACCACGGACTCGGCCAGCGCGACGTCGCCGGGAATCACCAGCACGGCCACGCCCTGCTTCTCGACCGCCGTACGCATCGCGATCTCGAGCACGTGCGGCATCTGGCTCGGCTGGGCGACGTACTCGGTGTAGACCGAGCACTCCCGGAACAGCTCCTGCGGGTGCGTCTCCTGGAAGTAACCGGTGCCGATCTCCGCGGTCGGGATGTGGGCGGCGATCGCGAGCACCGGCACCCGTGAACGGTTGGCGTCGAAGAGCCCGTTGATCAGGTGCAGGTTGCCCGGCCCGCAGCTCCCGGCGACCACCGCGAGCTCACCCGTGGTGGCCGCATCGGCGGCCGCCGCGAACGCCGCAGCCTCCTCGTGACGTACGTGGATCCAGCTGATGTCTCCGTTCTTGCGGAGCGCGTCGGTGAACCCGTTGAGGGAATCACCCGGGATCCCGTAGACGCGGCGGACACCGCTGGCGGACAAGGTGGACACGATCTGTTCGGCGATGGTCGACATGCGGTCTCCTTCTCGGCGCGTACGTCTTCCACCGTAGAACAGCGTCGATGCGGTTCTGACGTACGAGCCCTCACCTGGCCGGCGCGGGTTCCCTCCGTTCCACCCGGCTCGCCGACAGCAGCCCGCCGATCAGGAGGGCGAGCGACACCAGCAGGAGTACGCCGCCGACACCGAGCAACACACCGATCGCGATGCCGAGCATCGGGAGGGTGGCGCCGATGGCCGCCACGGCGGTCACCGGAGCATGTCCGTCGGCGTTCATCACCACAAGGGTCCAGTCGCCCGACTCGACCTCCCAGGTGAGCGTCTGCGGCCCGGTCCCGCTCGTCGAGGCGGTCCAGAACCCGGTCTCCGCGGGGAGGGACGCCGGGGGTCCGCCGTCGACCGCGTCGTACGTCGGGGTGTCGCCGTCGAAGCCGTCGATCGTCGAGTGGCGGACGTCGGCGAGGTAGGCGGTGACGTCCGCGGACGGCGCGACGCCCACGAAGACGGGGCCCTCCTCGACCGAGGTGACGACCAGCTTGGCGTCCCCGATCAGCATGCCGGGTACGTCCGCGCCAGCGTCGGTCTCGATGGTGAACGACTCGGAGGTGATCGCATGCCCAGAGGCGGAGATCGTCACCCCGTCGGTCACCAGGTAACCGTCGTCGTCGCGCTGGGCCGCGGCCACCGCGAGAGCACCGCCACCGGCGATCAGACCGAGCGAGACCAGCAGGAGAACGCTGCCTGCCACGACGGCGATGACTCGCCCGGTCGTCCAGCGGGGTCGTTCGGTCGTCGTTGCCCGAACCTTGCCCTGCGGCTCTGTCGGGTCACTCACGGAACAGTCCGATGATGTTGCCGCCGGGGTCGCGGAACATGGCGAACGACCCGGTGCCGGGGACCTCCATCGGCGGCACGACGGTCTCACCACCCAGCTCTCCGGCGCGCCGGAGGCTGCCCTCGAGGTCGTCGGTAGAGACGTACACCGTGACGTAGGCGGGCATCTCGTCGCGGGTCTGCATGACACCGCCACCGATCCCGTCCTCTGTGGCTTTAACGAGCCAGTAGTCGGGGCCGGCCCCCTCGATGTCCCAGCCGAACAGGTCTCGGTAGAACCCGGTGAGCCGCTCGCCGTCAGATCCGGCGATCTCGAAGTGCACCACGGGGTGTGTCATGTCAGTCTCCTTCATCATGAGGCGTTGAGGGTTCCGAGACCGGGCGTCATGAGCCCAGGAGTACGCGTTCGCCGAGCCGGGGGACCACGGCGACGACACCGAGCTCGTCCTGGATCCGCTCTGCCAGGGCGCGGGAGGAGGTTGGCTCGCCGTGCACGAGGTAGACGGTCTCCGGCAGCTCGGGCGCCGAGGCCACCCATGCGACCAGCTCGTCGGAATCGGCGTGGACGCTGAAGTCCGAGATCGCCACCACCTCCGCACGGACCGGGACGTACCGGCCGTGCATCTTCACCGCCCCGGCGCCTTCCGCCAACTGACGGCCACGGGTGCCCTGAGCCTGATAGCCGGTGAGCACGATGCTGTTGCGAGGGTCGGGAAGCTGGCGGAGCAGATGGTGGACGACACGACCGCCGGTGGCCATCCCTGAGGCGGAGATGATGATGCACGGTTCCTTGGGGCGATTGAGCCGCTCGGAGCCGGCGGCGTCCCGGACCCGATGGACGTCCAGGCCCTCGAGGGCGCGCAGCGGCGCCGCTCGCTTGAGATCGAGCTCGTCGCTGTGCGCACCCAGGGCTGCCCGGTAGACGTCGAGCGCGGCCAGGGCCATCGGGCTGTCGACGAAGATCGGGACCTCCGGAATCCGGCCCGTGCGGCGGAGCCTGAGCAGCTCGAGCAGCACCAACTCGGTCCGGTCCACCGCGAACGCAGGGATCAGTACGACGCCGCCGCGGGCGACCGTACGGCGCACCGTGTCGGCGAGGGCCTCGGGATCCGCGGGTGGATGCCGTCGATCGCCGTACGTGGACTCGAGCACCATCGCCGAGGCAGCCGGCGGCTTGTCGGGTGGCCGCAGGAGGGGATGGCCGGGTCGACCCAGGTCGCCACTGAACACCACCCGCTCACCTCCGACGTCGACAACGGCCACCGCGGAGCCCAGGATGTGGCCGGCGCGCTGCAGCGTCACGACCATCCCGCCGAGCGGCCACGGTTCGTCGAAGGCCACCGGGTGCAGGCGCTCGAGCGTCCGCTCGACATCTGACGCCGTGTAGAGCGGCAGAGCCGGGTCGTGCTTCGACCAACCGCCCTCGTTGGCTACCCGAGCGTCCTCCTCCTGCAGGTGCGCGCTGTCCCGGAGAACGATGGCGGCGAGCGCAGCGGTGCCCGGCGTACACACCGTCTCGCCGGCGAAGCCGTCGCTCACCAGCCGCGGCAGGTATCCGGTGTGGTCGAGGTGAGCATGGGTGAGGACGACGGCGTCCAGGTCCGCGGGCGTCACCGGGAACGGTGCCCAGTTGAGCCGTCGCAGCTCGCGCAGCCCCTGGTAGAGACCGGCGTCGACCAGCAGACGATCGCTGCCGTACGTCACCAGGAACCGGCTCCCGGTCACGGTGCCGGATGCCCCGAGGAACTCCAGCGCGGGATGCTTCGAGCGCGATGCCATCGGGCTTCCCTTCGCAGGTGGTGGTATCACCACGCTGCTGCATCCGTCCGGGTGCAGGGAGGGTCCTACGGCCTTTACCGAGTGACCGACGGCCCGATCTCTCACCCCTGCTGGCACAGCGGCGGGCTGCGGCCATCCATCGACAGCCGCAGCCCGCTCGTTGGGTGGTGGGATCAGCCGCCGGGCTGGGTGACCCCGTCGACCGTCAGGGTGTAGCGCGCCGGGTCGGACACGCTCTCCGTCGGATCGTCGAACATCACGACTGCCGCCACGGTCTCGGCGCTGTCACCGATCGCGGCGTCGAGCGCGGCACCGCTGAGGGTGCCGTCGAACGACTCGTCCAGCGCGAGGGTGTGCACCCACGCGGGCGAGCCCGCCGGGCCGTACGCCACCAGCTGGACCGTCCAGCCCTCGACCGGAGTCGGGTTGACCTGCGACATCGACTGCCAGCCGTCCAGGGTGTCGCTGGGCAGCGCGGTGCCGCCGACGGCGATGTCACGCACCCAGAAACCGGACTCGTCGACCCCGGAGTCGGTGATGTAGCGGAACGCCACCAGCACGTTCTGCCCGCCGTACGCCGACAGGTCGGCACTCTGCGGACGCCAGCCTCCGGAGTCACCGGAGAAGCCGGGCAGGTTGTCGACCACGGTCGGGATGGCACCCGGGTCGTGCTCGCTGGTCGTGTCGGCGGTGGCCAGGCTCTGCCAGGTCTCACCTCCGTCGGTGGAGACCTGGACGTAGCCGAAGTCCCAGCCGGCCTCGGCGTCCCACAGGGCGTCGAAGGTCAGCGACGCCCCGCCAGCCGGCACGTCGACCGCTCGCACGACCGACCGGTCGAGGTTCGGCCCACAACCGGCGTAGAGCGCCGCTGCTCCGGTGCCGTCGGCGGGCGGCGAACCACAGCTGCTGTCGGCCGTCGTGGCGTCCGGCGGAGTGGCATCGACCGTCCATTCGACCGGCTTGGGCGCCAACGACGTCGCGCCGTCGAAGCTGAGCGACTCGATCTCGCCCGCGGAGAGGTAGGCCCCGGAACCGTCGCGCAGGCGTACGTAGTCCGAGCCGTTCGGCGGAGCGCCGTTCTCGTTCCACGCCTCGGGGTTGTCCCAGTTGACCTTCGCGGAGAGCGAGTCGGCCTGGAACGTCGCCGCGTCACCGCCGTTCAGGTTTCCGCCATTGGCGTCCAGTGCTCCGTCGAGAGCCACCATGGCGGCCCAGTCGTGGATCGTCTGCTGGGCGGAGACCTCGGCACCGAACTGGTCCAGCACGACCTGGAGCCCCTCGAGTCCGCCGGCATCCTCACGGTGCAGCGCACTGAGGAAGTCGGGGCCGTAGTGGCTGGCCAGATACTCCATGAAGGAGTAGACCGCGCCGTAGTCGCACAGCGTCTCCGGCCCGCCCTGGTCGCCCCAGCCGGTCAGCGAGTTCTCCGAGCCACCGAACGCCGGATCGAGATAGCCCATGAAGCACGCCAGGTGCGAGTCCGCACCAGGATCGTCAGGTGGGGTGCTCGGGTCGACGTAGCCGACCAGAGTCTGGGCGTAGTCGGACAGGCCCTCGTTGACCCAGGAGACCTCGTCGGCGTCCTCGTAGTACTCCAACAGGTGCTGGTACTCGTGCGCGAAGGTGCCCTCGTACAGCAGCGGCCGAGATGCTCCGACCAGCCGACCCGGAGCGCTGTTCAGCTCCTCGTTGCAGGCGACGTACGCCGGATCGGTGCTGTCGTCGGGCGGGTTGGTGCCCGTGCGATGCAGCCAGTCGAAGACATCGATGCTCATCACGTTGCGGTCGAAGTACTCGTTGAAGACCGAGTAGAAGAAGCCCGCGATGTAGGTCTGCCCATCCGGAGTGGCGGGCTCGTAGAAGTTGGCGTCCCGGACGTTGTCGACCAGGACCACGATGTTGTCGCCGTCGCCCTTGTACTCCGAGGAGGGCAGGTTGGGGATCAGCCCCGGCAGGGTGGCCTGCTTGCCGTCCCGGTCGGGCGGGACCGAGAACTCCTCCGACTCGATCGGGTAGATGGTGTTGTCGAACTCCGAGATGAAGTTCGAGACCTGGGCGTCGGTGACCTCGGTCAGGCCGAGGGCGTTGCGGCAGTCACCGGCCGGGAAGGCCCTGTCGTCGGCGACCCACACCTCGATGTTGTCGCCGACGCCACGCAGCGTGTAGTCCTTCAGGTAGATGCTTCCCTGGGCGTCGTCGAGGCCCAGCCAGGTGCGGCTCTGACCGACCTTCGCGGGTCCCTTCGGCGGCTGTTTGCCGGCCAGGTCACCGCGCTTCCGCTCGATGCCGACCTTCTTGCCGTTGTTGTAGTCGGACCCGGTCTGCTTGAGCTCCTTGGCGGCCCGACCTCGATCATCGTCCGCCGGAGGTGCACTACCGGCGGGTGCGCCGGGCAGCGTCAGGCCGAGGACGAGCGCTCCTGCGGCTCCGATGGTGAGGAGTCGCGCTTTCTTCCAACCACGCATGCGTGGTTCTCCCTCCACTCGTTCGTGCTGCGCCCGAGCTCGCTGCGGGGAATGCGGCCGATGTGATGTACGTCACTGGCCACCGCCAAAGTCAAGCACCGTGCCTACGCGGAGGGAAGAGGGAATTAAGCCCTGTTTGCGGAGCTGGTGCCGAATTACCCCTGTTGGCGTAAGTAGCGGCCGAAATGAGGGACGGTGAAGGCGATCCGGCCGCGCTCGCCCGAGTAGATCAGGCCCTTCTTCATCAGCGCGTCACGCGCTGGGGAGAGCGACTGCGGCTTCTTGTTCAAGAAGGCGGCGACGTCCGCGGTGGCGACGGTGCCGATGTCGTCGGCGCCGAGCTCGACGGCGGCGTCGGCCATCGCCCGCAGGTAGTCCCGCTCGGCAGGGGTGGCACGCTCGTAGCGTGACCCGAAGAAGCCGACAGCCAGCTCGCGCTCGGCCTCAGGGGCGGCGACCTTCACGTCCTCGACGGTGATCGGGGAGCGGGGCGCCTGGTCCCACACGGTCTTGCCGTAGGCCTGGATGAAGTAGGGGTAACCGCCCGTCGCGGCGTACATCTCCGCCAGGGCGGCGGTCTCGAACTCGGCCTCCTCCTCACCAGCAGGGGCGGCAAGGGCACGGTCGGCGGCGTCCCGCTGCAGACGGTCGATGCGCTGGTAGGAGAAGAGCCGCTCGGAGTAGGACTTGCTCGCCGAGAGCACGGCCGGCAGGTGCGGCAGGCCGGCGCCGACGACGATCACCGGCAGCCCCGACTGGCTGATCTCGTGACAGGCCGCGCACATCGCCGAGACGTCGTCGGGGCCGAGGTCCTGCATCTCGTCGATGAAGACGCCGACACCCTTGCCGACGTCGGCAGCGAGCCCGCCGACGTCAGTGAGCAGCTCGACCAGGTCGATCTCTATGTCACCGGAGTCGGCCCGGCCCCGCACCGCCGGCGCCTCGATGCCGGGGGACCACTGCTCGCGCAGCTTGGCGTTGGGACCGGCCTCGCGCTGGGCGAAGGAGCGGATCACGCCGAGCACGTGGTCGACGTCGTCGGCGCTCGGATGACCCAGCTCGCGCACCGCCTGGTGCAGGGCGCTCGACAGCGGCCGGCGCAGCGACTGGTCAGGGCGCGCCTCCATCTTCCCGGTGCCCCAGCCCTTACGGACCGCCGCAGACCGCAGCGTGTTGAGCAGGACCGTCTTGCCGACGCCGCGGAGCCCGGTGAGCACCAGCGACCGCTCCGGGCGACCGCGCGCCACCCGCTCCAGCACCACGTCGAACTGCCCGAGTTGCTCGTTACGACCAGCGAGCTCAGGGGGCCGCTGACCGGCTCCAGGAGCGTACGGATTGCGGATGGGGTCCATGATCAGACGATATCCACATCTATAGGACGCGTCTTAGATTTGGCTAGCGAGCCACAACTTTCATGAGCGTAGGTCTCTATTCACCTTTCTAGGATGGATCTTAGAAAGGCGCAGACTCTCACATCGATCGCTATCGTCGAACGTGTGTTCGATCTTAGCGGGATTTCCTCCCTCGCGCAAGCCTGACGATCTAGACTCGCGGACATGCCGGAACTCCCCGAGGTGGAAGCGCTCGCCGAGGACCTGCGCGGGCGCCTCGACGGCCGTGCGATCACGAAGGTGCACGTCGCGCAGTTCAGCGCCCTGAAGACGTACGATCCGCCGCTGACCGCGGTCGAGGGCACGCTCGTCGACAACGTGACCCGCCACGGCAAGTTCATCGACATCGAGGCGAGCGGCGTCCATCTCGTGCTGCACCTCGCCCGCGGCGGCTGGATCAGGTGGCGTGACGAGATCCCGGCGGCACCGCCTCGCCCGGGGTCGAAGTCGGGGCTGGCGATCCGGGTCGTGCTCGACGACGACACCGGGCTGGACATCACCGAGGGCGGCACCAAGAAGCGCTTGGCGCTCTACGTCGTCCACGATCCGCAGGACGTCCCGGGCGTCGCCTCACTGGGCCCCGACCCGCTGGCCGACGACTTCACGCTGGCCCGCTTCCGCGAGATCCTCGCAGGTCAGGGCCGCAAGCAGATCAAGGGCGTGCTGCGGATGCAGTCGATCATCGCGGGCATCGGCAACGCCTACTCCGACGAGATCCTGTGGGCGGCGAAGATGTCGCCGTTCAAGCCCGCCGAGATGACCGAGGAGGAGTCGGAGAGCCTCTACAACGCGCTGCGGACGACCCTGAAGGAGGCCGTCGAGCGCGACTCCGGCCTGGCGATGAGCGAGCTGAAGGGCGAGAAGAAGTCCAACCTCGCCGTGCACGGCAAGGCCGGCAAGAAGTGCCCGGTCTGCGGAGACACGGTCCTCGAGGTCAGTTTCGCCGACTCGAGCCTGCAGTACTGTCCCACCTGCCAGACCGGCGGAAAGCCGCTCGCCGATCGGCGGATGTCCCGGCTTCTCAAGTAGGCTTGACCGGTGACCATCCCCACCGTCGAGATCGCCGGAGTGCCCGATCCCCTGCCCGTGGCCGTCCTGGACGTCCGCGAGGACGACGAGTGGGCCGCCGGCCACATCGAGGGCGCGACCCACATCCCGCTCCAGGAGCTCCCGGCGCGCCTCGGTGAGCTTCCCGAGGGCCAGACCCTGGTGGTCTGCAAGGTCGGCGGACGCAGCGCCCAGGCGGTCAACTACCTCGCCCAGCAGGGCTTCGAGGTCGTCAACCTCGCCGGCGGAATGCTCGACTGGGCCGCCGCCGGACGACCGATGGTCAGCGAGACCGGTGCCGAGGCGTACGTCCTCTAGGACCACCGCTAGACGGGAGGTCCGCCGAACGCCTCCGGGAGCGGCAGCCTGAGCGCCTTCTCCAGGCGGTCGAGGTAGTCGTTGCGACCCACCTCGACGACGCCGAGCGAGGCCAGATGGTCGGTGCGCCACTGCACGTCCAGGATCCGCTGGTCGATAGAGCCCGCCTCGCTCATCGCCGAGACCAGCCCGACCAGGGCGACCTTGGACGCGTCGCGGACCCGGTGGAACATCGACTCCCCGGCGAAGAGGCCGCCGATCGCGACCCCGTAGAGCCCGCCGACCAGGCGATCGTCCTGCCACGCCTCGACCGAGTGCGCCCAGCCCAGCTCGTGCAGGTTGCCGTACGCCCGGCGGATCCGCTTGTCGATCCAGCCATGGGGCCGGCGCGGGTCGGCGCACGAGGCCACCACCTCGTCGAAGCTGGTGTCGATCCTGATCTCGAAGTCCCGCGCCGACCTGCGCAAGGACCGCGAGACGACGAGCCCGTCCAACGGGAGTACGCCGCGCCTGACCGGCGAGAACCACATCATCGGATCACGCGGGGACTCCCCGGGCATCGGGAAGATCCCGTGCCGATACGCAGCCAGGAGCGTCCCGGGCGCGACGTCCGCGCCCATCCCCACCAGATCGTCCAGCTCGGCCCCGCCATGGCCCGCGCCCGGGTCCCGGAGGTCGGCGAAGGCCCACGGCGAGGGCTCGGGTTCGATCGGTCCCCGAAGTTTCGCCACGACGAAACGTTATCGCCCCGTGCGGCGCCAACCACCACACACTTAAGATTTGGCTCATGATCGGTCCCATGGCAGTGCTCACCAGTGCGGCTGGCCGGCTCGCACCCAAGGTCATCCAGTCCGCGCCCGGCGTGACAACCACCGTGGTCCGGCAGGCGCTGCACCACGCGATCGTCGGGGTGGGCCCGCTCCCGGGAGCGGCCGCAGCCGCCGAGAAGCACCTCAAGGACCACGACAACGACGTCGAGCTCGCGGTGAAGCAGGTCATCGACAACCACGTGCGGCTGGCCGGTGTCGGCGGCTTCGCGACCAACATCGGCGGTCTGGTCACCCAGGCGATCACGCTCCCGGCCAACATCACCGGGATGGCCATCATCCAGTGCCGCATGGTGGCCGCGATCGCGCATCTCCGTGGCTACGACCTGACCGATCCTCGGGTGCGTAACGCCATCCTGCTCACCCTCCTGAGCGAGGAGAAGGTCGGCAAGCAGATCCAGGAGAAGAAGATCCCGGCTCCGCCGATGGCCATCGCGACCGCTCCGACCTACGACCGCGCGATCGATGCCATCGTCGCCTCGGAGGTGGCCCAGGAGCTGCTCAGCCGGGTCACCGGCAGGGGCATGATCTCCATGGCCGCCAAGCGGATTCCGCTGGTCGGCGGTGTCGTCGGCGGAGGGGCAGATGGGTGGATGACCTACCAGATCGGTCGCTACGCCTCGCGCGAGCTGCTGCCGCGTCACCCCGACAACGGCTGAGCCCGGCTCACAGGAACTTCACAGGTCCGTCCAACGTTCCTCAGAGCACGGAACGCCACACTGTTGGTGTCCGCTTGGGAGGAACAGCAGATGACCCTCGACACGACGTACGCCCCGATCAGCCCCGCCCGCGCTGCCGGGGTCGAGGTGAGACCTCACCTGCTCCTCCTGGGAGGCGTACCCGGCGCCGGCAAGAGCACGCTGATCCGCGACGTGGCCGACCGGCGTCCCGACGTACGCACCCTCGACCCGGAGACCCCGGGGCGCTGGCTCGCGGCGCGGCTGCCGGAGGTTCCCTACCGCCTCTACCGGCCGCTGGTGCATCTGTGGCACGCGATCGCGACCCTGGTCCTGGTCCTGCTCGGCCCGACCCCCGGTGGCCACACCCTCCTCGTCCATGACCCGGCCACCCGGCCCGGCCGGCGCGAGCTGCTCGGGTGGATCGCCCACGCCCGCGGCTGGCGTACGTCGCTGGTCATGATCGACGTGCCGCGCGTCGCAGCGATCGACGGGCAGCACGAGCGCGGACGGCTGGTCCGTACGGAGGCCTTCGAGCGCCACTGGCACCGCTGGACCGATGACCAGCCGCGGCTGCTGACGGCGGCGACCTTCGGTGACGCCGACGGCTCCTGGGACACGGTGCACGTCTTCGACCGTGCCCGCGCCGCGGGACGGCTCGAGGCGCTCCTCTAGCGGCGGACGAGGCGGTAGACCTTCAGGACCGCGCGGCCCCACCAGCGCCGCTCGAGACCCTCGCGGGCGCGCTGCTTCGGCACCAGCGACCGGGTGTGCTCCAGCTCGGCGCGCAGCTCACCGACCTCGTCCTCCAGCCGGGCCTCGGACTTGCGCAGCCGGATGGCCTCCTGGAGCAGCGCGTCGATGGTGGCGACGCCGGCGTCGAGGACCTCGCGCGGGGAGATCGTGTCCGGGTCGACGAACGGCTTGTCGGCCAGGTCAGCGGGGACCAGCAGCTCGTCCAGCCCACCGACCACGTCGTAGCCACGTCCTGACAACGCCTTGACCCAGCTCTCGGAGAGCGACTCGACCCACGGCAGGATCGAGGGGGAGAGCGCCAGGCGCGCGGAGTCGCGGCGCTTGGCCAGCGTGCGGTGGGCCAGGAACTCGCGTACGAAAGGACGGTAGTCGGCCGGCTCGAGCACCGGCACGACAGCCAGGTTGATCTCGCGGAGCAGCGCCGCCTCGGGCACACCGAGGGACGGGTTGCCGCGGTCGATCCCCTCGAAGTCGATGGTCAGGTCGTCGAGACCGAAGGCGGTGGAGAACCGCTCCCACAGCAGCGACGAGGACGACCCCGGCGGCGGGACGGTGATCAGGTGGACGCGCTCGGGCGCGATGCCCTGGGTCCACCGGTCGAGGATGTCGGGCAGCTCCTGGACGCCCCAGAACCACGATCCGATCCGTCCCTCGCGGGCGGGGTCGCGGATCTCCTCGAGGAACTCGGCGTAGGTCACGACCGAGCGGTGCTTGACGTTCTCCTGCCACTCGGCCGGGATCTGCCGGGCCAGGTCGCGCGCGGAGAGCATGATGTGGATCTCGGAGTCGCCCAGCGAGTCCAAAGCGTGCTTGGCCTGCTGCCAGGACGCGCTCGCCAGGATCTCGTGGGAGATGATCACGGTGCCGTTCTGGACGGCTCGCACCTTCTCGGCGAGTGCGTCCCAGGCGCCGGTCGCCTCCTCCTCGATGCCGCCCCAGGGCAGGTCCATCAGGTCGAGGGCCGCCAGGAAGTGGGCGTCGAAGCGGTCGGCGAAGTAGTGGACTCCCTGCTCGGCGAGGGACTCCCGGTTGTGGAAGAGGACGTCTTGAAGATAGGACGTGCCCGTCTTCGGGGTGCCGACATGAAGCAGCACGCGCCGCCCAGTCTCCAACGTTCTACTCCTCTAGGAACGCCCCGCCAGCAATGACAACGCGAGCGCCAACGCCCGGCACTCGTCGGGACCCTGCGTCGCCGCCCCCGAGGGGAGCAGCCGGTCAGGGTCTCCGTGGAGAGCGTATCCGGCTTCTACCAATGCATCACGTTGGGCCCGCGCCTGTGTTTCGAGCCAAGGCAAACTTTCCGGAGGGACGCCGACCTCCCGGGCGTCCGGAACGAGCGGTTCGAGCTTCTCCAACCGCGGTCGCAGCTGGTCGAACAGCAGCTTCCGCTGGGTCTCGAGATCGGTTCGTACGCTGAGCACCTGCCCGATCACGCGAGCGACCTCGTTGCCCTCGGCCGAGATCGACCAGGGGCCGGGCAGGCTGTCCACGCCGAGCAGGCCGGGCAGCAGGGCTGGATCGGTGACGATCTCGACGCGGTCCTTCCCGACCCGTCGGGCCCACCAACGGGCGATCCTGGGCAGGTCGGCGCGGGGGCCGAGCCAGCCTCGCCACTGTGCGTCACGGATCCAGATGTGCCAGGGGTTGACCCGGTTGGTGAAGGTGCGGAACCTCCACGCGCCGGCGGCGATCTCGTCCAGCGGGCCACCGAGGACGTAGACGGTGTAGCCATCGGCGCCGGGCAGCCTTCCCTGCCGCTCCAGCTCCTCGCGGATGGGCAGCGTGAGCCACGGCGAACCGACCAGGCGGTAGGGGAACTTCTGCTGCTCTGGCTCCGACTTCTTGGGCCGGCGAGACCATCTTCGCGGGCGCCGCGCAGGCGCCGTCTCCGCGGTGGCGAGCAGGTCCTCGGCGAGCAGCACGCTCGCCGCTCTCAGCAGCTCTCGCTCCGACAGCGCCGCCGGATCGACCGGCAGCGGGCCGTACGTCCTCGTCTCGGTGTCCCCGAGCAGCGGCAGGTCGCGGCGGCCTCGGCCGGGCGGGCTCGTGCGCAGCAGGGCGTCCACCCGATCAGGCTCGGACGGACCTACCTCGTTGAGCCGTCGCAGCAGCTCGAGCATCTCGGCACCCGGCAGGTGGTCGGTCGTGAAGGGCGTGGCGGGCTGGGACCAGGATGCCCAAGGAGTCGTACCGCCCTCGCGCAGGTGCGCAGCCCAACCCCAACCCCTGGTGGGTGCAGCCGGCATCAGGAGCGTCGCCCCTTGACCCGCCGCATCAGGTTCGCGGCGCGGGAGGCGACCGGACGCTGGGGCGGGTCGGTGCGCGCGGCCTCGACGACGACCGCGACCAGGGCGTCGATCGCCGCGTCGGCGACGTCCTTGGTGCGCGGCGCGTCCGGGTCGATCCACTCGACGTCGGCGTCGGGCCGCTGCGGGCGGAGGTCGTCGAGGTCGCCGGCGATGTCGACCTTGGCCAGCTCGGCCCACTCGATCCACGAGTCGGCGACCTGGTCGGCCCAGTCGAAGGCGGTCGGCGGCATGGTGACCCGCTCGCGACCCTCGCGGTGGGCGAGGGTGCGCTTGGCGATCACCTCGGTGACCATGTGGCGGTAGTCCTCGCGGGGGAGCTCCTGCGACTCGAGCCGCGCGTTGAGCCGGCGCAGCAGCGTCGCCTCGGCGCGGCCGAGCGACTGGTTGTGGCGGTCGCTGTCGATCGGGGTCCAGGACTCCTCGATCCCGACGACCTCGCAGAACCGGCGCCAGAGCAGCTCGCTCGGCGCTCCGTCGTGCGGCACGGTGACCAGGTGCACGCGCTCCGGCGGCAGGTTGCGACCCCACCGGCTGAGCACGTCGGGCAGGCCGTGGGTACGCCAGAACCAGGCGGCCGAGCGCGACTGCTTCGCCATCTGCATCCGCTCGAGGTAGCGCGCGAAGGTGACCTTGCGCTCGCGCTGCACCTGGTCCTGCCACTCCGCCGCCAGCACGCGCGCGATGTCGCGGGCGGTGTAGACGATGTGCACCTCGGTGCGGCCGCCCTCGCCGAGGTCGGTCATCGCCTTCTCGACCCGGTCGGGCCGGGCCCCGGCGAAGAGGTGGTGGCTGATCAGGATCGTCTCGGACTCGTCGCGGCGCACCCGTTTGATCAACGTGTCCCACTCGCCGTGGACGGTCTTCCTCATCCCGCCCCACGGACGGTCGATCAGGTCGAGCGCCGGCCGGAAGAAGTCGGGCTGGCCGCCGACCGGATAGAAGACGCCATGCTTCTCCAGGGACACCCGGTTGTGGAACAACCTGTCCTGGAGGTACGTCGTGCCCGTCTTCGGAGCGCCGACGTGGAGGAAGACTTTGCGCGCCATGATCCCGCTATTCTGCACCAAGTTAGTAGAGATTGTCGCGGCGGACCGTCTTTTGTCACCCGGCCGTCACTCTTAGGTGCAGTCTAGGGCGTGTCGCCAGCTAGGACCGCAAGGCACGTACGACGGCCGAGGGGCTCGGCCTGCCGAGGTGGCTGGCGAGCCAGCTGCTCGTGTCGGCGACCTTGTCGAGATCGACCCCGTGCTCGATCCCCAGGCCGTCGAGCATCCAGAGCAGGTCCTCGGTGGCCAGGTTGCCGGTGGCTGACTTGGCATAGGGGCAGCCGCCCAGGCCACCTGCGCTGGCGTCGTAGGTCGTCACGCCGGACTGGAGGCCGGCGAGGGTGTTGGCCAGGGCCTGGCCGTACGTGTCGTGGAAGTGCAGCGCGAGCCGGTCGGTCGTGACGCCCGCGTCGCCGAACGCCTGGATCAGAGCCTTCACGTGGCCGGCGGTCGCGACGCCGATCGTGTCCCCCAGGCTGAGCTCGTCGGCGCCGAGGTCCAGGAGCCGCTTGCCCGCCTCGACCACCTTCGCGATCTCGACCTGACCCTCCCAGGGGTCACCGAAGCACATCGACAGGTAGCCGCGGACGGTCATCCCCGCGTCCTTCGCCCGGCTCATCGTCGGCTCGAACATCGCCCACTGGCCGTCGAAGGTCTGGTTGAGGTTCTTGTTGGCGAACGTCTCCGTCGCGCTGCCGAAGATCGCGATGTGCCGCAGCCCCAGCTCGAGCGCCCGGTCGAGACCCTTCTCATTGGGGACGAGGACGGGGAGCTCTCTCGCCCCGTCGCCGAGCCTGTCGACGAGCTCCGTCATCAGCTCCTTGGCATCTGCCAGCTGCGGCACCCACTTCGGGTGCACGAAGCTCGTCGCCTCCACCGGGCTCAGCCCGGCGTCGAGCAAGCGGGTGATCAGGTCTGCCTTGACGCCGGTGTCCATCGCCGTCTTCTCGTTCTGGAGGCCGTCACGCGCACCGACCTCGTAGATCGTGATCCTGCTGGGCAGGTCGTCGTGGCGTACGACTGCGGGGAGATCAGTCATCGGTCGGCTCCACGACGAACAGCTCGGACCCGAGGGGGACCTGGGATCCCGCTGACGCACCGACCACGGTCACTGTGCCGGCGAACGGGGCCTTGAGGGAGACCTCCATCTTCATCGCCTCCATGACACCGAGGACCTGGCCTTCGTCGACGGTGTCGCCGACCTGGACGCGTACGTCGATGACGGTGCCGGGCATCTTGGCCTCGACTGCGCCGTCGCTGTGGTGGGCGGCGGCGCCGGCGACGCGGTCGGGCGGGGAGAAGTCGAAGCGGTGGCCTTGGTGGACGATCTCGGCGAGGCCGGGCTGGACGTTGATGACCGCCCAGTGGCGTACGCCGTCGACGATGGCCACGAGGACGTGGTCGGCCGCGCTGAGCTGCCGAACCACATGGTCGTCCACGCGGCCGGAGGGGCGGTCGACGGTGACGCTGCGGTCGAGGTCGACGACGGTCGGCGCGGGAGAGCCGGCGAGGCGCCAGCCGTCGGCACGGAACGGCGTCGTGGTGTCCGACGCCGCCGACAGCATCGCGCTGACCCAGGCGACGAGAGCGCGCGGGACCTCGGGGTCGGGTGCGGGAACCTCGTTGCGGTCGAGCCAGGCGGTGTCGATCTCCGCGTCGCGGAAGGCGTCGGAGGCGGCCAGCACGCGCAGGAATCCGGTGTTGGTGGTCAGTCCGAGGACGGCGGTCGCGTCGAGCGCCTTGACCATCGCCGTACGGGCCTCCTCGCGGTCGGCGCCGTGGACGATGACCTTGGCGAGCATCGGGTCGTAGGCGGTGCTGACCACCTGCTCGCCCTCCAGAGCGTGCTCCACACGAGCGCTCCCGGGCCAGCGCACGATCGAGGTGCGGCCGGCCTGCGGCAGGAAGCCCTCGAAGGCGTCCTCCGCGTAGACCCGGACCTCGATGGCGTGGCCGTCGATGCGTACGTCGTCCTGGGCGATGCCCAGCGGCTCACCGGCAGCGACCCGGAGCTGGAGCGCGACGAGATCGGCGGCGGCGCCGTCGATGCGTACCGCCTCCTCGGTGACCGGGTGCTCGACCTGGAGGCGGGTGTTCATCTCCAGGAAGTACGCCTCGCCGGACGCCTCGTCGAGGAGGAACTCAACCGTCCCGGCGCCGGTGTAGTCGACCTGGCGAGCGAGCGCGACGGCGCTGGTCAGGACCAGGTTCCGCTGCTCGTCGGTGAGCGTCGGAGCGGGCGCCTCCTCGATCACCTTCTGGTGGCGACGCTGGACCGAGCAGTCCCGCTCGAAGAGGTGGATGACGTTGCCGTGGGTGTCGCCGAAGACCTGCACCTCGATGTGACGGCCACGCTCGACGTACTTCTCGATCAGTAGGGTCTCGTCGCCGAACGCGCTCAGCGCCTCGCGGGCGGCCGCCGCGCGGGCCTCGTCCAGCTCCTCCGGCGAGCGGACGATCCGCATGCCCTTGCCGCCGCCACCCGCCGCGGCCTTGACCAGCAGCGGGTAGGGGCTGTCCTCGCCGCGCGGAACCACAGGTACGCCGGCAGCGACAGCGATCTCCCGGGCCGCATCCTTGCGACCCATCTGCTCGATCACCTCGGGCGTCGGACCGACCCAGGTCAGCCCCGCCTTCGCCACCGCGCGTGCGAACTCGGCCCGCTCGGAGAGGAACCCGTAACCCGGGTGGATGGCCTCGGCACCTGCCTCCGCGGCGGCCGCGACCACCGCATCGGCGTCGAGGTAGGACGCGACCTCGACGGCCTCGTCGGCGTCGCGTACGTGGGGCGCGTCCGCGTCGAGCGCGGTGTAGATCGCGACCGTCCGGATCCCCAGCTCACGACAGGTGCGGAAGACGCGTCGCGCGATCTCCCCGCGGTTGGCGACCAGAACACTCTCGAACATCCCAGACTCAAACATTCCAGTCACATCCTGAAGATTCCGTAGCGGGGTTCGGGGGTCGGCGCGTTCGCCGCCACCGCGAGCCCCATCGCCAGCACCCGTCGGGTGTCGGCGGGGTCGATGATGCCGTCATCCCACAGCCGCGCGGTGGCGTAGTAGGGAGAACCCTGGGTCTCGTACTGATCCCGGATCGGCGCCTTGAACTCCTCGTCGTCCGGCTTGCCGGCGACCGTCGCGAGCACCGATGCGGCCTGCTCGCCGCCCATGACCGAGATCCGCGCGTTGGGCCACATCCACAGGAAGCGCGGGTCGTACGCACGCCCGCACATGCCGTAGTTGCCGGCGCCGTAGGAGCCGCCGATGACGACGGTGAACTTCGGGACCACCGAGCAGGCGACGGCGGTGACGAGCTTGGCGCCGTCGCGGGCGATGCCCTTGTTCTCGTACTCCTTGCCGACCATGAACCCGGTGATGTTCTGCAGGAACACCAGCGGGATGCCACGCTGGTTGCACAGCTCGACGAAGTGGGCGCCCTTGAGCGCCGACTCGGAGAAGAGGATGCCGTTGTTGGCGACGATGCCGACCTGCTGCCCCTCGATGTGGGCGAACCCGCAGACCAGCGTCTCGCCGTAGAGCGCCTTGAACTCCTGCAGCTTGGACCCGTCGACGATGCGGCGGATCACCTCGCGTACGTCATAGGGGGTCTTCGTGTCGGCGGGCACCACGTCAGCGAGCGTGTCGGGGGACTCGACCGGCTCGTCGTAAGTCGTCGTCCGCGTCTCCTGCTCCGGCAGAGTCGAGACGATTCCGCGAACGATCTCGAGCGCGTGCTTGTCGTCGTCGGCCAGGTGGTCGACGACGCCCGACTTGGTCGCGTGGACGAGCCCGCCGCCGAGCTCCTCGGCGGTGACCTCCTCGCCCGTGGCCGCCTTCACCAGCGGCGGCCCGCCGAGGAAGATCGTGCCCTGGTCGCGCACGATCACGGTCTCGTCGCTCATCGCCGGAACGTAGGCGCCACCGGCGGTGCACGACCCCATCACGGAGGCGATCTGCGGGATCCCGCGGGCGGACATGTTGGCCTGGTTGAAGAAGATCCGCCCGAAGTGCTCGCGGTCGGGGAAGACCTCGTCCTGCTTCGGCAGGAACGCGCCGCCGGAGTCGACGAGGTAGATGCACGGGAGGTTGTTCTCGGCCGCGATGGTCTGCGCCCGCAGGTGCTTCTTGACCGTCAGCGGGTAGTAGGTGCCACCCTTCACGGTCGCGTCATTGGCCACGATCATGCACTTGCGGCCGGCGACCATCCCGATCCCGGCGACCACGCCGGCCGACGGCACCGCCCACTCGTCCCCGTCGTCGTACATCCCGTACGCCGCCAGCGGACTCACCTCCAGGAACGGTGACCCGGGGTCGAGGAGACCGTCCACCCGATCGCGCGGGAGCAGCTTCCCGCGGTCGGTGTGCCGTTGCCGGGAGCGTTCGCTCCCCCCTTGCCGTACGCGCTCGAGCCGCTCTCGCAGCTCGTCGGTGAGCTCCCGCAGGTTTGCCGCCATGGGGTCGAGGTTAACGGTTATTAACCTGTGGTGACAAGAGCTTGCCTCGCCTCGACGACCCGTCGAAGGCCGGCGGGGTAGGGCAGGTCTTCGGCCAGCCGCTCGGCTGCGGCCAGCAGATCCACCGCCTCGGCGTCGCGCCCGCCGTGCGACGTCGCCAGGGCGAGCACCACCGTGGCGTCGACCTCGTCGAGGTGTTCCCCGGCTTGGCGGGCCCGGTCCACCTCGGCCGCGGCCACGCGGCGCGCCTCGCCGATGCGCCCGGCGGCGAGCTGCGCCCGCGCCACCAGCACGGGACCGTCCGTGGTCTCAGCCATGATCGCCAGCGCAGCCTCCGGTTCTCCCGTGGCCAGGTGATGCTCGGCGAGCGCCGTTCGCACCACCAGGCGAGCCTGAAGGTCACCGGCCGTGGTGACGGCTTCCTCGGCCCTGGCCAGCAGCCCTGCGGCATCATCGTGCCGGCCCGCCTCGGAGCGAACCGCCGCGAGCGCTGCCAGCGCGTACGGCAGGCACCAGGTCTCCTCCCACTCCGCTGCGGCCACCGCCTGCTCGGCCAGTTCCCGCGCGGCGTCGTCCTCGTCGAGCAGCAACCGGATCTCGGAGAGGTTGGCACGCTCGAACGCAGCCGACGACGGGTCGCCGGAGCGCAGGGCGAGCTCGAGGGCGCGGTCGCCGAACTCGACAGCGCGTCGCAGCCGCCCGTGGCGCCGGGCGTTCTCGCGGAGCGTGGACAGGACGGCGCCGAGCAGGGTCGGCTCTCCGTAGGTCTCTGCCGGAGCCAGGGCTCGGTCCGCGGCCGCACGGGACTCGGCGAAGCGGCCGGCCAGGCCGAGGTTGCTCGCCTGGTTGGCGTGGGCGCGGGCGACCAGGCCGTACTTCGCCGCGCCGGGAACCTCTTCCGCCGCGCTCAGGGCGCGACGGGCGGCGTCGTGTCCCTCGGCGTAGCGCCCCTGCAACCGGAGCAGGATGGACCACGCGAGCGCGTGGTTCGCGGCCGCCTCAGCGGCGACTCCGGCACGCGGCGGGTGGGCCTGCAGCACCTCGGCGGCCTCTGTGACCTCGCCCAACCGCAGGAGCGTCTGCGCCAGGAGCGCGGTCCCGAGCACGCACTCGGACTCCTCGCCGCGCCGGCCGAGCTCGTCGATCGCAAGCCGGAGCGTCTCCGCGGCACGACCGAACTGCCCCATCCGGTAGAGCACGTGGCCGTGCGCGAGCCGCGCCCGGGCTGCGTCCACGTCGAGCCGGTTCACCAGGTCGCGGTAGTAGCGGTCGGCGGCGTCGTTGGCATACAGCGCGGCAGCGCGCTCGGCGGCGCGGCGCAGGTATTCGCCCGCCCGCGGGTCGTCGGCGCGGGCGAGGTGGACCGCGAGCGTGTCGACGGCATCCGGGCGGCGTCGCAGCACGGCCTCGGCGACAGCGGCGTGCAGCTGTCGCCGGCGGACCCCGCTGAGCCGCTCGTAGCAGGTCAGCCGCACCACGGGATGCCGGAACGCCAGCCCGTCCTCCCCGTGGCCCGACACCACGACCTGTCGCTCCTCGATCAGCGACGCGGCGATCGCGCGCTCCACGGCGTCTGCGACGGAGCTGCCGGCGATCGGAGGCTCCAGACCATGGCGCGCGACGTCGATCAGCTCGGTGAGCGCCGCCTCCCCGCCGACGACGGCGATCGCCTCCACGATCCGCCGGGTGTCCAGGTCGAGCCGGTCGAGCCGCAGGCCCACCACCTGCCCGACCCCGTCCGGCGCCCGTGAGTCCGGGACCCCCGGCGTACCGGCACCCGGTCCGCGGGCCAGCTCGAGCGCGAACAGCGGGTTTCCCCGGGAGAGCCGCCACGCCCGGCGGAGCGTGTCGTCGTTCCGGTCGGCCGGCGGGACCGCGTCGCGCACCATGGCCACGCACGCCTCCTCGTCGAGCCCGTCGAGCCACTCGGTGGCGCACAGGCCCTGGCGTACCAAGGACGCGATGACCTTCCGGCGCGGGTCGCCGTCGGAGAGCTCCTCGGCGCGGTACGTCGCCAGGAACCCCAGATCGGTCCCACGATCTGCTGCGTGGCGGGCCAGGTGGCCGAGCAGCCGGAACGTACCCGTGTCGCCGGCCTGCAGGTCATCGAGGACGACCAGCACTGGCCGCTCGGCGGCAAGCGCGCCGAGCACGAGCGCGCCGGCCCGGAACAGCCCGTCCCGCTCTTCCTCAGGCGTGCGTTCGCCGTCCGCCGGCACCTGGCCCAGAGATGGCAGCAGCGCCGCCAGCTCCGGGTACTCCGCGCCGACGTCGGCTCGCTCGGCCCCGTCGCACCCGGCGAACCACCGGTCCAGGGCCTCGGCGAACATCCCGTAGGGCGCTCCCCCTTCGGGCTCGCGTCCTACACCCCACAGCACTGCGGCTCCCGACGCAGCCGCACGGGCCGCGGCCTCGGCTGCGAGCCGCGTCTTGCCCACTCCGGCCTCGCCTGTGAGCAGCACGACGGGCGGTCTGCCGGGCACGGCGAGCCGCTCCAGCACCGTCTCGCGACCACGCAATGGTGCGGCGAGAGCCGCCTGCACCGGCGCGGGCAGGCCTGGCGCGGCCGGGACCCGGGCGGGCGCTTCGGTGAGGGCCTCGCGGTGCAGCCGTTCGATCGCGGGGCCAGGACGTACGCCGAGCTCGACGTCCATGGCCCTGCGGCACCGGTGATATTGCGCGACCGCCAGCCGCCGCAGTCCCTGGCGCAGCGCTGCCTCGATGACGATCCGGTGGGCCGACTCGTCGGCCGGACTGCCGGCCAGGACCTGCTCGGCCAGTGCCACCGCGTCCCGTGGCTCGCCGGCGGTCAGCCGGACCGTCGCGAGCCGCAGCCGGAGCCGATCGCGCAGCTCGGCGACCTGGTCACGCCGCTCCTCGGCCCACGGCTCGTAGCGGTCCTCGGGCAACAGGTCGCCGGTGAAGAGTGCCAGCGCGCGGGCGATATCGGCGTCGTCCGCCTTGTCGGCCGCAGCGAGCGCGGCCAGCCCCGCCTCCTCGGCCCAGTCGACGTCGATCCACACGGTCTTCGGGTCGAGCGCGAGCATCGGCCCGTCGGCCACCAGGTACGACGATGCCGCCCGCGGCGCCAGCTCCGGCTCGAGCGCGTGGCGGGCAGCGTGCAGCGCGACGCGCAGGCTGCCGAGAGCGGCCTGCGCGTCGATTCCGGGCCAGCAGATCTCCATGACCTGCTCCCGGTGCAACCGGTGGTCCGGTGTCACGGCGAGGAGCTTGACGAGGGCGCGCGCGCTCGGCCGCGTCCACTTCTCCGGGAGGGGAGGGCCGCCGTCGCGCGTGACCCTGAACCCGTCGAGGAGGTGGAGCCGCAGCAGGGGTGCTGTTGGGTGGTGCCGCTCGTCCATCGGAGCGCCACTTTAGTCCCAGGGCCAGCGAGCCCATCGGCGTCCTGACCCGGGGTGGGGCAGGACGCCGATGGTGCTGGCTACGACAGCGAGTACGTCGACATCTGGTGGATGCCGTCGTCGAGGGCGAATGCGCCGCCCCCGAGCAGCGACGAGGTGCGGAAGACACCGAAGTCGTCGTAGTTCAACGACAGCATCTCGTCGACCCCGTCGCCGTCGAGGTCGGCGGCGAGGAAGTTCTGCCCGCCGTACAGCAGAGCACCTCCGACACCGGACGCGAAGATGCGTCCGCTCGACAGCAGCGACCAGTCGTACACGGCGAGGCCGGCCTCGGTGCCACCGCCGACCAGCCGACGTCCATCGGGTCCGTTGATCGCGCCCGCGCTCCGCAGGCTCGCCGTCACCGACGCGAGCGTCTCCTCGCCGCCCGCCAGGTAACCGAAGAAGTTGGCGAAGCTGAGCTGGTAGAGGACACCGGCTTCGTCGTCGGCGAAGAAGTTGTCGTGGGACCACGGGCTACCGCCGACCCGCTGGTGCAGCAGCTCCCCGGTGCGCCCGTCCCGGATCTCGATGACAACGCGCGGGCTGACCGGCGAGTTGGGGACGCCGGGGATCGTGCTCCGGATCATCCAGGTGTGTACGACCGCGTGCCCGTCGGCGTACGGAATGCTCGGCGAGGAGAACACCGCTTGGTCGAGCAGAGCACCGTGCAGCCGGTCGTCCACCGCCGCGGCCGGGGCCACCGGGTCCGCGGTCCACAGCACGGCACCGTCCGAGGCGTCGAGCGCGACACCGTCCTGCGCTGAGTCGTCCCGGTCCAGCGAACCCAAGCTGCTGTACTGGGTGTGCACCCGGCCGTCGGCGACCACCGTGTCGGAGAAGACCACGTCGCCGGCACCCTGCGGGGCCGCGTACGTCCACAGGGCGCGACCGTCTCCGCGGTAGGCCCGCAGCGCGTCGGTCGGCACCAGGATCTCGTCGGCACCGTCGGCGTCCAGGTCGGCCACGGTGATCGAGCGGACGTACTGCCCGCCGCCGTCGATCGTCGCGACGATCTTGCCGGTGGCGGCGTCGAGCACCGAGGTCGCGGTGTCCGCTGCGACCACGACCTCCGCGTCACCGTCACCGTCGACGTCACCGGTCTCGATCCGGTGCACCTGGCCGGGCACCGTTGCCCGCCAGAGCTGCCGTGGCTCGCCGTCCTTGAGCGACGTCCCGGACCACGCCCAGACACCGTGGGACGCACCGCCGGCGACGACGTCGGGCAGGCCGTCACCGTCCACCTCGACGGCCTGGGCGTACGCGAGGTCGCCCTGCAGCGGGGTCAGGTCGGTCTCCTTGCCGTTGCCCAGGCCATAGGTCCGGACGTTCTGCTGGAGGTCGATCGTCCGCACGCGCTTGCCGGATCCGACGACTTCGTGGGCCATCGGTGACGCCGTCACTCCGTCGTGCTGCCAGCGCACCTTGCCACTGCCGGACAGGGCGGTGAGCGTGCCGTACTGGAGGCCGCCGTAGTTGGCGGCCGTGTTCAGGTCGCGGTCGTCCTGCGAGGACACGACGAGCGACCCGTCCACGACCGACAGGGCCCAGTTGCTGGGTCCGTCGTGGGAGTTGTCCGCGGCGCGCTTGGTGGTGTGGGACCACAACGCCGTGTCCGGCGAATCGCCGTCGAGGACGCGGACCGTCGCCGCGTTCACGTACTGGTACGGCGTGAGCGTCGACTCGCTCACCACGTACTCGTCGCCGCCGCCCTTCGACACGTCGCCGATCGTCATCGCGGTCGGCAGCGCGTTGACCCGCGTGTCGTGCACGGTGCGTGCGCCGGTCTCCAGGTCGTAGGACGCGATCTGGTAGCGCACCGCGTCGGTCGCGTCGGCCTGCTCCAGGGCGACCAGGCGGCCGCGATCCGCATCGAGGTGCAGCTGACGGCCGTAGAGGTCGCTGTCGGTCTGCCAACGCACCGAGCCGGTGGCGACATCGACCACCAGGGTGCGGCCGCGGGCGGCCGTGGTGTCGGTCTTGCGCAGGTCCCATACCGCGGCGATCTCGCCGCCGCCGAGGTCCTCGATGGCCGCCCAGGTCGCCGGCTGCGCGGTCCCGACGTCGTACGTCCAGGTCGCCGCCGCGGTTAGCACACCGTCCGCGGCGCGCTCGAACTTCGTGCCCGTGAGGGTGGCGGAGCCGCCGGAGCCGCGCCCGTTGAGGGCGGGCGAGTCGGCGACCAACAGCGTGCCGTCGGTGACCTTCACCTGTGCCGCGTAGTCATAGAGCTTCCACCACAAGGTGTCGCCGGTGCGGCCGTCCAGGATGGTCACGTACGTGCCGACCTTGGCCGACCAGGCGACGGGGGACATCCCGATGGCGGTCGAGAAGACCAGATCGTCCACGCCGTCGCCGGACAGGTCGCCGGTGGCGTACCCCTGGTCGGAGGCCGGCGTGAACGGGCTGACCGCGTTGTAGCCGAGTACGAGCTGCGGGCCGTAGAGCTCCTTCTCCCACGCCCGCCAGCTGCGCACGCCCCATTCGGCGTACAACGAGCGGGTGGTGCGCGTCCAGGTGGTCTCACCGTCGGCCGCGTGCCGCTGTA
The DNA here is from genome assembly GCF_040613175.1 of Nocardioides sp. NPDC006303. Taxonomy (NCBI): domain Bacteria; kingdom Bacillati; phylum Actinomycetota; class Actinomycetes; order Propionibacteriales; family Nocardioidaceae; genus Nocardioides; species Nocardioides sp. NPDC006303. Next base: position 73,887 of record NZ_JBEXRR010000019.1, on the reverse strand, counting down.
CGTTGCCGAGGCTGTGCAGGGTGAAGTAGTCACCGCCCGAGCCGGCGTCTGCGGTCACGCCCATCCCCTGGACGCCCTCGAGGGCGGACTCCTCGGTGAAGGTGACGGGGTCACCTTCGGCCTGCGTGGAGGCGCCGCCTTCCGTACCGCCTTCTGCACTGCCATCGGTCGTGCCGTCGACAGTGCCGTCGGCCTCGGCCTCCGCCAGGGCGGCGGCGTCGTCCCGCTCGGCGGGTCGGGACGCCACCTCCTCGGCGTGGACGTCGACCTGGACGCGCTCGGCGAACTCGGTGACCTGGTCGCTGGTGAGCTTCATCGCGCCGTCGCCGTTGGCATCGGCGGCGACCGCCTGTGGGGCGGCCGTCACCGCGAGGCTCGCGGCCGCGAGCGTGGTGGCGAGGCGGATGCCCCGTCTCGTGGTCCGGTGGTTCATCACTGGTCTCCCTGTGCGAAGCGGATCGCCGAGCCGGTGGTCAGCACCGGCTGGTCGAAGGAGTATTGGAGGGCGTCGGAGCCGAACTGGTTCTCGATGCCGACGGTGGCGCCCGTGCCGCTGGCGGGCACCGACTGGTACTGCAGCGTGACCGAGTCGTCCGCCTCGGCGAAGACGGCCTCGAAGGTGACCCGGTCACCGGAGCCGTCTGCGACGAGCACGTTGCTCCACACCACTGCGAACCGGCGGTCACCGGTCTTGCCGACCGTGCCGGTGGTGACCTGGGACTTCTTGTCGAGCGCGAGGTCGTCCCAGTAGGCCGCGACGATCCCGTTGGGCGCCTCGTTGGACGGCAGCGCGTCGTTGGCGTAGTCGCCGACGCGCGGGGAGAGGAAGTTCAGCAGGCCGTTGGTGGTGACCGCGACCTGGTTGTACGTCACGCCATATAAGTCCACGGCGAAGGGCAGCGCGATGGTCGCTGCGTCCTCGTCGCCGCTGAGGGCGACACGGGACTTGCCCGCGACCCAGCCGTAGGCGGTCGGGGCGCACGAGTGGCCCGAGCGGTCCGTGCGGGCGGGCAGCTCGACCGTGGTGGTCTCGTCACCGTCGACGGTCAGCGTGGCGGCGTACTCGCCGTTGCACAGCACCGGCTCGGACGGCGTTGCGGTCAGCGTGTAGTCGCCCTCGGCGACCTCGGGCAGCGTGAACCCGCCGCCGGCGTCAGTGGTCACTGCGTCCACGGGCGTGCCCGTGACCGCGACCCTGACGCCGGCGAGCGGCTCACCCACGACGTCGAGCACCGTACCGGTCACTGCGTGGACCGGGACGGCCGTGAGGGAAACGTCCTGGGTGAGGTTCTGGTCGTCCGTGAGGCGGACGTCGGCGATGGTGCGCGTCGCGTAGCCATAGCCGCTGAGCGAGAAGTCGTACGTGCCGGGCAGCAGGTGGACCGTGTAGTTGCCGTCGGAGCCGGTCTTCACCGTGCGGGTGGCGCTGCCGGTGATGTCGATGGTGACCCCGGACAGCGTGGCACCGGTGGCCTCGGAGGTAACGGTGCCGGTGACGGTCGCGGCCTCCTTGGGGGCGGCGTCGACCGCGGCGAGCACGTTCAGCTTGCCCTCGCCCCAGACGTTGTTGGCGTCGGCGGTGCCACCGCAGTGGGTGTCATCGACGTCGATCGCGCCGTCGTTGAGGAGCGCCTGGACGCCCTGGATGTCGCCGATGAGCGACGGGGCGGCGGCCATGACCAGAGCCGCGGCGCCTGCGACGTGCGGCGCCGCCATCGACGTACCGGAGATCGTGTTGTACGACGATCCCGGCCAGGTCGAGCGGACGTCGACACCAGGCGCGGCGATGTCCGGCACCATCGACCCGTCGACCCGCGACGGGCCGAAGCCGGAGAAGTCCGAGATGTTCCCGTTGACGTCGTACGCACCCACGGCGTAGGTCGGCGCCTGGGAGCCCGGCGCCTCAGCGGTGGAGCAGGTCACCCCGTTGCCGGAGTTGCCGGCGGAGAAGGTGTGGTAGATGCCGGCGGCGTTCCACGCCTCGACGGTGTCCTGGTAGAAGGTCGTGTGGCCGCCGCCCCACGAGTTGTTCACGACGTCGGGCGCGAGCTCCGGGCGCGGGTTCTCGCCGTTGTGGTCCGTGGGTGCCAGCACCCACTGGCCAGCCTTGAGGAGCGACGAGTCGGAGCACGAACGAGCCTCGCAGCCCTTCGCCGCCATCCATGTGGCGCCGGGCGCGACGCCGATCCCGTCGGCGCCGACCATCGTGCCCATCGTGTGGGTGCCGTGCCCGTTGTTGTCGCACGGGGCGCCGTCGGTGCACGTTCCCGTGGGGTCGAAGAAGTTGTAGTCGTGCGTGAACGTGCCGCTGCCGTCGTTGCCTCGGTAGGAGTCCACGAGCGCCGGGTGGTCGAACTGCACACCCGAGTCGATGTTGGCGATGACGACGCCTTCGCCACGGTCGGCGTACTTCGCCCACACCTGGTCGGCCTTGACCTCGGTGATGCCCCACTCGGGCGTCGCGGTCGTAGCGGCCTCGGGGGCGCTCTCGCTCTCCGGTACGTCCAGGGCGTAGCGCTTCTCCTGGACCAGCTCGGCGACATCGTTGCGCAACGCGAGCTCGTCGACGAGGGCCTCGTCCCCGGTGACCAGCACCGAGTTCGTGATCCAGAAGTCCTCGTGACCGACCTTCTTGGCGTCGAGGTAGGCGGTCAGGGACTTCTGGGTGCGGTTGGCCGCGGAGCGGAGCTCGCCGTAGGTGGCCTTCACCTTGGCGTTCTTGCCCTTCATGCTGCGGGCCTGCGCCAGGCTGGCCTGGTCCTTCAGGACGACGAAGAACGTGGCCTCGCCGCCGTCGGACACGGCCTTCTGCAGGGCCGAGTCGACCTTGACCACGGACGTATTGGCGGCGTACGGCGCGGCCACTGCGGTGGTGGCGAGGGACGGCCCTGCCAGCAACGCGACCGCGGCGGTGGTCGCCAGCGCTATGGGCGCGAACCGCCGTCGGTGGGGTGATGGGATCAAGCGCATCAGGGGTGCTCCTCGGGGTGGGGTGGGCACCCGGGACGCTACGAACCGGCCGTTACCGAGGCATTACTGCGTTTCGGGCCGCGGACGGTCGCGCGATCTCGTGATGGCGGTCGCCCCGAACACGATGAGCCTCATCGTGCGCAGACGTACGCATCAGCGGTGAGCGGGTGCACGACTGCGGCAGTGGTCCGTCGCCATGGGCTCGCGGAGACCGCTCGGACAGCCGCACAGAGTGGCTTGATGAGGAGTGCGTACGCCGGCCACGGCACCCCGAGCCTGCGTACCTGGTCCGGCGTCCAGGCCGCTCGATCGATCAACCACGCGAGGAAGCGTGCCGATTGGGGAAGTGTGTTCCCGCGGATCCAGGCTCGCTGCTGGAAGTCGTCCCACTCCTGCTGCGTCATCAAGCGCGTCACCTCCGGTAGGAGCTGCTCCTCCTCGTGGCGAAGATGCTCGAGGAGGGGCACCTCGAGATCGTCCAGCGCCGCGATGACGGCGTCACCGTCGCCCCAGCCTGTGACGAGGCCACGAGCTGCGCTCTCGAACGCCGCGAGGGGCCGGTCGATGGCCGCGTGCTCGGACTGCATCTCATCCAGCGCCTGATGGAGCCGAGCGTCGCGTTCGGCGAGGAATGGCCACAGTTCGATGTCCTCACCCTCGTGGTGCCAACGAAGCTGCTCGATCATCCAGAGAAGGTGCCGGCCCAGCCTTGATTCGCAGGCACGGGACGCGCCGGTGCCGAGGACCAGGCGCGTACGCCGCAGGTCTCGACGGAGCGCGGAGTGGAACGCCACCATGGCGATCGGGTCGGCCGGATCAGTCGTCGTAGTCATGCATCCGTTGTACCAATCGATGCGGTGTATCGATAGCCAGGATCCGTAGTATCGTGATATCCGATGGATACAGCCAAGCTCTCAGCCTTCGTGGCCGTCGCGGAGCGACGCTCCTTCAGCTCGGCCTCCGCGGAGCTCGAGCTCTCGCAGTCGACGGTGAGCACGCGCGTGCGGGAGCTCGAGCGGGAGCTCGGTCAGGCGCTCTTCGTCCGGACCAGCCGGCGAGTGACGCTCACGACAGCCGGCAGCGCCGCCCTGCCGATGGCCCGGTCCGCGCTCACGTACATGCGGTCAATGTCCGAGGTTGTTGATGAGGTGACCGGCCTGCACCGCGGCACGGTGCGGCTCGGCATCATCGCGGGTGCCGCGCACGAGGATCTGCCCGAGTTCCTCGCCCGGTTCAGCACGCGCTACCCGGATATCGAGCTGACCATCACGTCGGCGCCGTCATCCGACCTCGAGCGCGCCCTCGAGCAAGGCGAGCTCGACATCGGCTATCTCGTCACCGCCGAGCCGTCCCCGCTGTTCAGGCACTGGACACATGATCCCCTCTGCGCGGTCGCGCTGCCGCCGAACAGCCGCGGGCGGGTCCCGATCAGCGCGCTCGTCGGCAAGCGCCTCATCGTCCTCGACTCAGGCGCCTCCGCGCGCAGCAAGCTCGAACGCGTCGCCCGAAGCGCCGGCATCCGGCTGACGATCGGCGCGCAGGTCGCAGACCCGAAGCTCGCCCTCGACCTGAGCACGCACGCTCTCGGCTACCCGATCATGCCCAGGGCGGTGTCACCGCCCGGCAGCCCGATCCTCGTCGACCTCGTGGGGGCGCCGATCACGGTCAGCGCGGGCCTAGCCGCCCCGGTCCAGCACCAGTCACCTGCCGCAGAGCTACTGCTCGACGCGCTGAAGGACCTCGTGCCTGGCGAACCTGTAGCACGACCTGTGCGCTGATGGCGCGGTCAGCCCAAAGCCGCGCGAGCCATCTTCACGAGTACGGCCCGAGTGTCCTCCTCGGGGAGAACCCGGTTGTGAGGGGTGGAGTTGATCAGCCCGAAGACGCCGTGGGCCATGGCCCGGGCGGTGTCGGGGGTCAGCGCCGGGTTGCGATCGCGGAGCTGGTCGGCCCAGAGGTCGACGTACTTCCGCTGCAGGGTGCGCACCTGCTCCCGAGCCTCGTGCGGGAGCGACTGCCAGTCGCGCTCCTGGACGACGATCAGGGCCCGGTCGCGCAGCGCGAAGTCGACATGCCAGTCGATCAGCGCCTCGATCGCCTCAGCGGTGCTCGACGCACCCTTCACGCGGACGCGTCCTTCGCGGAGCAGCTCCTGGGAGATCGAGACGAGCATCTCGGCGAGCATCGCGTCCTTGCTCGGGAAGTGCTTGTAGAGCGCCGGGCCGGAGATGCCGCAGGCGGCGCCGAGCTCGGAGACGGAGACTCCGTGGAAGCCGCGGGCTGCGAAGAGCTCGGCCGCGGTGTCCAGGATCTGCTCGCGCCTGGTCTTCGTCGGGGCCGAGGTCATTGCACGAGGTTATCGCGTGAGCTCCGGAGGCATCTCACTCCTCGAGCAGGTGGCGTGCTCGGAGCACCGCGTCGAGCGCGATCTCGACGTCGTCGACCTGGTCGCGGGTCGACTCGCCGGGCGCAGCGACGTCGACCGCCGCCTGCCCTGCCGACCGATCCGGACGCTGCCCCCTTCGCAGGCCCGCCAGCAGCTCGTCGCGCTCCGCCCCACGCAGATGAAGCAGCGCGGACGCGTCGCGATCGACGATCCAGCAGAGCTGGTGCAGCACCGCGAGCGAGTGGCCGCACACCGCGTGCCAGTGCCCGCACGTGCAGGTCACCGCGAGCTCCTCGCCATAGGGAACCAGCTCGACCCCGGCCTCCTCGGCGTGCTCGGCCACGTCCAGCGGCAGCTCGCCGGCCAGCAGCGCCTCGGCCCGCTCGGACGCGGCGCCGAGGACCTCCAGGAGCGCGGCGACGGACTCTGCGCCCAGCACCGGCACCGTGCCGGTCACCGTCCACAACCCGAGCTCGTCATCGACCGCCGCCGCAAACCGGCCGGGCTCGACGACCAAGCCGCCGATCCGCCCCGAGCGGGCGAGCGACCGAGCGCCGGAGAGCTGGTTGTCGTCGTACGCCAGCTCCTCGATCGCGCGCAGGAACGCTCGGCCCCACCACGACTCGACCCGCACCATCCCGCGCCGGTGCGGCTCGCGCGCGAAGGTCAGCGCCAGGCTCATGAGGCGATCCGGCGACGTTTTCGGCGCTTCTGGGGACCGAGCTTGACCAGCTCACGGAGCTCGGCGTTGGACAGCTCGGTGAAGGCGGCCTCGCCGCCTCCGAGGACCGCGTCGGCGAGCACCCGTTTGCGCTGCAGCAGCTCCGCGACGCGCTCCTCGACGGTGCCTTGGGTGATGAGCCGGTGCACTTGGACCGTACGCGTCTGGCCGATGCGGTGGGCCCGGTCGGTGGCCTGGTCCTCGACCGCCGGGTTCCACCAGCGGTCGACGTGGATCACGTGGTCGGCGCGGGTCAGGTTGAGCCCGACCCCTCCGGCCTTGAGCGAGAGCAGGAAGACCGGGACCTCGCCGTCCTGGAAGCGCTCGACCATCCGCGAACGCTCCGCGACCGGGGTGCCGCCGTGCAGGAACTGGTGGGCGACACCGGCGGATGCCCAGTGGGCCTCGAGGAGGCGGGCCATCGCGACGTACTGCGTGAAGATCAGGACGGCCCCCGACTCGGCGAGCACGGTGGAGACCAGCTCGTCGAGGAGGTCGATCTTCTGCGACCGCCCCGCGATCCGCCCGCCCTCCTGTTTCAAGAACTGCGCCGGATGGTTGCAGATCTGCTTGAGCCCGGTGAGCAGGCTGAGCACCAGCCCGCGACGCTGCGGGTCATCGGCGTCGAGCCGCTCGATCCTAGCCATCGCGTCGCGCACGTAGGCCTCGTAGAGCACCGTCTGCTCCCGCGTCAGCGCCAGCAGGTGGTCGGTCTCGGTCTTGGGCGGGAGCTCGGGAGCCACCCCGGGGTCCGACTTGCGGCGGCGCAGCATGAACGGCCCGACCAGCGATGCGAACTCCTTCGCCTTCCCGACGTCGGCACCTGCCTCGATCTGGCTCGCCCAGGCGCGACGGAAGGCGAGCCGGCTCCCGAGCAGACCCGGCACGCACCAGTCGAGCAGCGCCCACAGCTCGGTCAGGTTGTTCTCCACCGGGGTTCCGGTCAGGGCGACCCGGGCGTGTGAAGGGATCTCGCGGAGCGCTTTTGCGGTCGCGGAGGCAGCGTTCTTCACGTGCTGCGCCTCATCGGCGACGACGAGCCCCCACGGCACCGCCGAGAGCAGCTCGGTGTCGCGCCGCATCGTCCCGTACGTCGTCAGCACCACCCCGGTCGCTCCCTCGATGTCGCGCTCGGCGCCATGGTGGCGCCGCACCTCCACCTCGGGAGCGAACCGGGCGAGCTCTGCCTCCCAGTTGCCCAGCAGGCTCGCCGGGCAGACCACCAGGGTCGGCCCCGAATGCTCCTTCTGGCGATGGAGGTGGAGCGCGATCGTCATCAGGGTCTTCCCGAGCCCCATGTCGTCGGCCAGACAGCCACCTAGCCCGAGCGAGGTGATCCCGGCCAACCAGGTCAGCCCCTCGACCTGGTAGCCACGCATGGTGGCCTGCAGCCCGGTGGGCACCTCGACAGCAGGCCCCGAGGTCGCCGCGATCACCTCGTCGCGAAGGCGCGCGATCGAGGCCCCGATGATCACCTGCTCGCCCGGCGCCGCCTCGGCGACCTCCTTCGGCACCTGACCGGTCAGAGCGACGGCCAGCGCCTCCCCGCCGCTGATCCGCTTGAGCAGCCGCTTGCGCGCACGTCGGAGAACCGAAGGATGGACGACCGCCCACGCCCCTCTCAGCCGAAGCACCGGACCCGCGGCCGCCGCCAGGGAGTCCATCTCGGCAGCATCGAGCGGCTTGCCGCCGAGCGCCAGCTGCCACTGGAAGGCGAAGAGGCCCTTCTCCCCGAGCGGCGACTCGCGCATCAGATCCTCACGCGCGTCGGTCGACGAGGACGCCACCCTGTCCACCGCCACCGACGTCGTCAGGTCCCGGGACAGCGAACGCGGCCAGAGCACGTCGACACCGCGCTCCTTGAGCCACTCGACCCCGTCCTCGAGCAGGCCGACGACCTCATCGCTGGCCAGGGTCAGGGACGAGGGCACCGGCAGATCGAGCAGCCGGTCGAGCACGGGCCACGCCTCCGCGGCACCGCGGAGAGCGACCTGCGCATGCGTACGCGCCCGGGGGCCGAACCCGTGGTCGTCGGCCTCATCCCACAGCCGAGCGGCATCGGCCACGTGCAGCGGGTCGGCCTCGTCGTGCACCTGCGGCACCAACGTCAGCGACCCGATGAGCAGGTCCTCCTCCGGCGCCTCGACCCGGAACGAGAGCCGCACCAACGACGGCAACGAGGCCGTCACCGGCCCCTCATCGGTCCGATAGCGCGACAACCGGGTCTGCAACGACTCCCGGAACGCATTCGACCCGGATGCCTTTGGCGCGGAGGTCGGCACAGCGTCAGCGACCGCGGCCACGATCTCTCGCACCAGGAGCTCGGCCGCCTCGTCGTCCAGATCCTCATAGGCGCGCGAGGAGGCCAGCAGTCGCACCCGCTCCTCGTCCTCCGGCGTGTAGCGGACCGCCCACGAACCATCGGCTGGCTCCAGCTGCCCCGCCGCCACGAACCGGAGCCCGAGATGGGCTGCCGAAGCGACCAGGGCGACCGACGGATGCAGATCGGTGGCTGCGTACGCCTTCTTCAGGACCGGCAGCGCAGCCCGCATCGGCAACGACACCGACCGCCGGGAGTCCACGAACTCGACGGCCGAGTCCCGCGGCGGCCGCGCCGGGCGGAAGACCGCGCGACCGGTGACGGGTACGAAGGACATGGACACGACCGTAGCCGCCACCACCGACTGTTTCTCATCCTCGAGGATGAGGTGGTCGCGCCCCAAGGTCGAGGCGCGTCGTGCCGGGGCACTGCCACGGTGGCTGACATGACCGAGACGACCCACCCAAGCGCCGCCCTGCCGCCCGGACAGCGGCGCATCGACTACTTCCCGCGCTTCGGCCGACGTGTCGACCAGCCCCCACCGACGGTGCCCGAACATCCGACGGTGGTGTTCGGCGGAGCGCTCACGACGCCGATCGAGATCGCCGTGGAAGAGCTCGTCGGCAAGGATCGTCGCGACCTCCACGCCGACTTCCACTGCGTCGCCGGATGGTCGGTGACCGGCCTTCAGTGGGAGGGCGTCGCCTTCGCCGAGGTCTATCAGCGCTACGTCGCACCCGCCCTCGCACCAGGCACGATCGTGACTCACGTCCGCGTGCGCGGCCTCGACGGCGAGCTCTTCGTGGCCGAGCTGGACGACCTCCTGGCCAACGACGTACTGCTCGCCGATCGGCTCGGTGGCCGGCCGCTCGACGGCGATCACGGCGCCCCGCTGCGACTGGTCAACCCGGCGCAGTACGGGTACGCCAACATCAAGCACGTGTGCCGCATCGACGTGCTCGCCGGAGCGCCGGCGGCAGGCTCACCGGCTCTGGTCGACCGGCTGCTGCAGTCCCACCCGCGGGCGCGGGTCTGGGAGGAGGAACGCCACGGGACGGTGCCCGGCTGGCTGATCCGCCCGGTCTACCGAGCGATCAAGACCGTCATGCTCGCCGCCGCTCGCCGCCGCAGGACCTCGGGTGAGCCAGGTCACTAGTCAAAAGTAAATAATGGCTAGGGGACCTATCAACCCACACGTAGGCTGTCAACCCGTGACAGACATCTCTGCCAAGAAGGCACCGGACGATCACCTCGACAAGAGCGTGCTCATCGTCGCGGGCGTCGTCGTACTCGGATCGATCATGTCGATCCTCGACATCACCGTTGTCTCCGTCGCCCTGGAGACCTTCCAGCGCGAGTTCGACGCGACCTCTGCCGAGGTCGCCTGGACGATGACCGGCTACACCCTCGCCCTGGCGACGGTGATCCCGCTGACTGGTTGGGCCGCCGACCGGTTCGGCACCAAACGCCTCTACATGACCGCGATCGTTCTCTTCGCGCTCGGCTCGGCGCTGTGCGCGCTGGCCACGACGCTGCCGATGCTGGTCGGCTTCCGCGTCCTGCAGGGCCTCGGCGGCGGCATGCTGATGCCGCTCGGCATGACGATCCTGACCCGCGCCGCCGGCCCCGAGCGGGTCGGTCGTGTGATGGCGATCCTGGGCGTACCCATGCTCCTCGGCCCGATCCTCGGCCCCATCATCGGTGGCGCGCTGATCGACTCGGCGTCGTGGCACTGGATCTTCCTGATCAACATCCCGATCGGTGTCGTCGCCCTGGTGTACGCCTGGCGGGCGCTGCCCAAGGACCACGTCGAGCCGTCGCAGTCCTTCGACTTCCTCGGCATGGTGCTGCTGTCCCCGGGGCTGGCGCTGTTCCTCTACGGCGTCTCCTCGATCCCCGAGGCGGGCACTCTGCTGGACACCAAGGTGCTCTCCTTCATGGTCGCGGGTCTGGTGCTGATCGCCGCGTTCATCCCGTGGGCGCTGTCGTCCCGCAACGACCACCCGCTGATCGACATCCGTCTCTTCGGCAACAAGGAGCTCACCGTCGCGGTGATCACCCTGTCGATCTTCGCGATGGCGTTCTTCGGGGCCTCGCTGCTCTTCCCGCTCTACTACCAGCAGGTACGCGGCGAGGACGCCCTCCACGCCGGTCTGCTGCTGGCTCCGCAGGGTCTGGGCGCGATGGTCACGATGCCGATCGCCGGCATGCTCGCGGACCGCACGGGCCCGGGCAAGGTCGTCCTCAGCGGTCTGACCACGATCGCGGTGGGCATGTTCATGTTCTCGCGGCTCGACGAGGCCACGCCCTACTGGTACCTCCTCCTGTCGCTGTTCGTCATGGGCCTCGGCATGGGCGCGACGATGATGCCGACCTTCGCCGCCGCCCAGGCGACGCTGCGCGAGCACACCATCGCCCGAGGTACGACTCTGGTGAACATCGTCCAGCAGGTCGCTGCCTCCGCCGGCACCGCGCTCTTCTCGGTGCTTCTCACCAACGCGCTGACCAGCAAGGAGTCGATCTCCACGGCGGATGACCTCGCCGACAAGCTCGGGGTTTCGACCGGCGGTCTGGAGTCGTTCATGGCCGACCCGGCCAACCAGCAGAAGGTCGGTGAGGCTGCCGCTTCGCTGGGTCTCGACCCGGCCAAGCTGCCCGAGGTCTTCAAGGCCATCCCGGTCGAGATGGCCGAGGCGTTCTCGACCACCTTCGTGATCGCCGCGATCCTGGTGCTGGTCACGCTCATCCCGGCGTGGTTCCTGCCCAAGAGCAAGGCCGAGCACGGAGCCGCCGCTCCGACGGTCCTCCACTGATCCGCTCACGTACGCAGGGCCGGGCTGCCACTGGCAGCCCGGCCCTCGTTCTACTACTTGTCGGCCTGTTCACCCTGGTGAGTTGCGGCTCCCCATCGGTCGCACTCCCACCGACCGAAGGCGTCTTCGACTACCAGCTCGGCGCTGCGGCGGATCAGCTGACCGACGGCACACCTCTCGATGTGGTCGTACGCGACGCCACCGCCACCCCGCTCGAGGACGCCTACAACGTCTGCTACGTCAACGGCTTCCAGACCCAGCCCGGCTCCGACTGGTCCGATCGCCCGTCCGCCCTGCTGCGCGACGCCTCCGGCGATCCCGTACGCGACCCCGACTGGCCCGACGAGATCATCCTCGACCCCTCCACCGCCTCTGCTCGCGCCTCGATCCTCGAGGTGGTCGGCCCAGTCATCGAAGGCTGCGCGGACGACGGCTTCGACGCCGTCGAGATCGACAACCTCGACACCTGGACCCGCTTCGACGCGATCTCGAAGGAGGGGGCGCTCGCCCTGGCCTCCGCCTATGTCACCGCCGCCCACGACCTCGGCCTGGCGATCGCCCAGAAGAACGCCGCCGAAGCCGCCCGCCCCGCCCACGACGACCTCGGCTTCGACTTCGCCGTCGTCGAGGAGTGCGGCGCCTACTCCGAATGCGCCGCCTACACCGACGTCTACGGCTCGCATGTGCTCCAGATCGAGTACCCCGACTCGCTAACCGAAGCCGACCTCTCCTTCGCCGACGTCTGCGCCGATCCCGCCCGCGCCCCGCTCACCATCCTCCGCGACCGCGACCTCGTGGAGCAGGACGACGCGACGTACGTCTTTGAGGTGTGTTGATCAGAGACAATTGCAAGCAAACGATCTCAAAGAGATTCGAACATGATTACATGACTGCATGACAGTAAAACGCGCCGTCTCGGGCGCATTCGCGGGCGCGGCGCTCTTGGCGGCGACAGCTGCATGCTCCATCTCCTTCAACGCTGGACCCTCCTTGGACAGAGCCGACGTCGAGCAGACGCTCGCCCAGGCGCTCGAGAAGGAGACCGGAACGAAGCCAGACAAGATCGAGTGCCCGGGCGACCTCGAGGGCGAGCTGGACACCACCATGGAGTGCACGCTGATCGACGACAGCGCTGAGTACGCCGTCAAGCTGACCGTCACGAAGGTCGACGGCCTCGACGTTCGCTTCGACTACAAGGTCGCCTCGACCACGAAGGACGGAAGCACGCCGGAGGTCACCGCCGAAGAGATCATGCTCGAGGAACGGGTCTCCAGCATCTTGGAGGAGGAGGTCGGCCAACGCCCCGACAGGATCGACTGTCCCGGCGATCTGGCCGGAAAGGTGGGCGAGACGATGAGGTGCACGCTCAGCGCCGGGACCGACGAGATCGGCCTCACGGTCACCGTCACCGAAGTCGAGGGAACCTCGATGAACTTCGACGTCGAAGTCGACGAAAGCTGAGCACGTCTGCCCACGCCAATCCCGGAACTGCTTCCGCAGATCGTGACGCTCAACGTGCCGGACCAGCCCTTCAGCTTCTTCGCCCAAGGGAACCAGATCATTGGCTGGTGGGACATCGCCAAGGTGACCAGCCTCTATCCAACACAGGCGACCCACGCTGACGAGTCCTACCGCTTGACCGTCACTCTCAACGAGCGGGACGGGACCTTCGACTACAACGAGGTCCGCACGTCCACCGAGTGGGAGACGGGCTTCACCGACGACGGCTTCAATCTCGGCGCGAGATGGAGTGGCACTCCGGCAAGCGCGTCGAGAAGTCCTGGAGCTTCCAGTGCGGCGGCCTTAACCGCTCCTCAATCGGCGGCGACGATCCCAGACGGGCATTGATCCAGTGGCCTACTCCTTCGAGACCAGTCGGATCAAGGACCCGCTCTTCGGCTGGCTCCAGTCTCACGGCTGGAACCACAAGGGTTTTCTAGGAAGGATTTCGCTCACTGACATCTGGCCGAGGAATTGCCATCAAGACCTCGCAACTCCAGACGCCGTCGGGTCCACGCGCCATGTGCGTTGCAATGCGGGAAGAGTCTCTATCGCCCTCAAAGGCTCGGCTTCTCCTTGAGCCCCTCTCGGGGGCTAACCGGGCCGTCGGGACCGCAGTCGGAGTAGGTGAGTGAGTGCTGCGCGGGTTCCGATGGGTCCAGGCAGATGAAGAAGGTGCTGCCTTCGCTCATACTCTTGGAACTGATCGTCTCTTTCCCGTAGAAGGTCTGATCGTCGATTTCATACTCGTAAACGACCCGGTAGCTGCTCCCGATGTCGGTCAGGTCAAGGACCTGAGCGCTATGAAGCTCGGTGAGATTGCTAGTGTCCGGGGCTTCGCGGTTGAAGACGAACATCACGACTCCGACGAAGATGGCGACCATCGCGGCAAGAAAGCCGACGCCGGCCAGGATCCATTTGAGCACACGCTTCTCCTATTCGATCAGCCGGAGGCTTGGTGTCATCGCAGATGTTAGTTCACGGTCAGAATCCACGTCGGTTGCCTGCGCCGCCCGGTCACCGCGTACATCGTCGCAGGGCATCACCGGGCCCCTGGCTGCGGTCTGGTGTGCGGATCGATGGCGACGAAGTCCTGGGTGTTCGCCGGCCGCACCCAAGTCTGCTGAGACGAAGTCGACTTGCTCCCCGCCTCTACCACGCCGATCTCTTGATCGCTTGTGGTGACCGTGGTGGCGCGCGCAACGACCTGCCCGTGATCCATAGCGATCTCTGCTGCGCGTGACATATCCCCACTGTCGAGGGCTTCCCGCATCTCGCCCCACATCGCGTTGGAGTCGTCCATCTTGAGCTCGACGTCAGCGCCGCCTCCCGAGCCTATGCCCGGGATGTTGAGGCCAAGCTTGTCGTTGGCAGCCGCACCGGTGAGTGCCCCAGAAAGAGTGACTTCCCTGGGGGAACCGTTGTCGCGGACTTTGACCTCACCGGCGAAGTCGGCGGAGCCACCGCTCTTCACGCCCGTATCGGGGTGACCGGCCATGCCGCTGACGGATGCCTCAACCTTGACCCCGTACTCGTTGTTCTTTTCGTCATACCAGCCCTCGGTCCGACCATCGACGCCCCCACTGGCATACGGAGTTTTGAACCCAAAGTCGCCCTCGCCGTAGAGGCCGACCCTGCTACTCGTGATGTTCTCCTTCTGGATGTACGCGCCGAGACCGATCGGTACCGGTCGCCCACCGACCATGCTGACGTCCTTGGCGGCATCATCGAGCCCGGCGAGGAACCGGTCGGCCTCGTCCTTGGAGTCGAACGTGATCTCGAAGTCGGTGAACCCGCCTACGCCTACGCCGCCCTCGACCCCTTCGCCTTTGCCCCTGAGGCCGACGCCGGTGTCGATATGCAGCGACATCCTCACCTGTCCGTTCTGCATGACCTTGTAGGTGGCTGCTCCACCGAAGTCAGCAGTGAAAGACTGGTAGACCGGGATGTGTCCCTCGAGGTAGGCCATGACTGTCTCGACGGCAATCTCGTTCCCCAACAACTCGACGATCTCCTCCGGGCTGAGTTCATCGAGGGACGGCGGAAGCTGAGAAGCGACCGCGTCGCCGATAGTCCCGCTTCCGCCACGGGTCTCCCCGCTGGTCGTCTTCGTCATCGAGTCGGCCAGGCCGACATCTGCCCACTCGGCGCGCTTGAGAGCCTGGTCGATGAGTTGGGCCAGGTCCTCCGCGCGAACCGCCTGTTCCCGCTCCACTTCGGCTACTCGAGCTTCGAGATCTGCCTTCCGTGAAACTGGGTCCAGTATGCGCGGATCAGGTGGCAGCTTCACCGTGGGAGGGGTGACCTCACCGGTGTGGTGGTTCACCGTGTAGCCCTCGCCTGCGGCCAGATCAAGGGCACCATGAAGGTCATCTTGGGCGCCCTTCACCTCCGTGCCGGTTTCCTTGGCCGTGACCGCCAGGTCTGCGACCTGCGCAGCGAGGTCGTTGAGGCGGATCCGCTTCTGGTCGTAATACTTCCAGGCGCTAGCGGCCGCAGGAGCCTTCCAAGACTCCGGGGGGCGGGAATCATGGATCTCATCCTGAAGTCGCAGCAGGATCGTGCGCTTGTCCATCAGATACTCAGCAAGGCTGTCGATCACCTTCGGCTGCCAGTCCAGCAACTCGGCTATGGTCACCATCAGTGGTCGCCGTCCATCCGCCCGGCGATTCGAGCCAGATTCCCTCTGACGGTATCGCCAGGACGGACGATCGCAGGCCCGCGATTGAACCCACTTCCCGGCGTCGGACCACCCGTCCAATGGTCACCGACAACGCTTACCGTTGTCTGCTGCCGACGGCCTTCGCTGCCGGCGTCATGATCGGTCGCCTCGTAATCGCGAGCCGCGCCCCGATAACCGTCGCTCTGCTGGGTTGCGCCGTCGCACCAATCCCCGAACCGGGCATCGAGGGCACTGATCAGAGGCGCCACCTGACTGGCGCTCGCTCCGCCTGGAAGGCCAGAAGAGATCTCGGCCATGCGATCACTGGGATTGGCGTTCTCGACCTGCTCGTTGGCCGCTTCCATGGCTGCAGCGGCCCTGCGCAGGTCTCTTGGACGTACATCGATCGTCATGGCGTACCCCCGAGTGCCACGTGGATGCATATCTTCTTTACCAACATTGGATGTTAGTCCAAGTCGTACTGCGCCGCATCACAAGGCAGGCCCTGCTCAGTCGCGCGCGTCCAGAGCCCGCAAGGGGATTGAGGTTGGCCAGCCCGCCTCCAGGCTATGGGAACCACGTGCTCCACGAAGGCGCTCGATAAGCCGCTGCTGACGCTGCGAGGGGCAGCCTCAGCAGGCCGTGCCAACGGCCCTGTCCGTAGTTCGATCGTCGTATCAGAGCCGTTGGTTGTGATGCGCTACTCGGCGTCTTGCTGCGACTTGCGTTGCTTCCACTCGTCACCGATGACGGTCGGGGAGGCGTTGTAGTTGGGGTCGGTCCAGTCGTCGGTGTAGTCGGCCTGCCAGTCTTGGTCCTGGCCGTTCGCCTTGTCGTCCCTCTTGCCGCCACGGCCGCCGGCAGCTCCAGCGCGTCCTGCGCGGCTGCCGGCACTTGCAGGACCACCTCTTCCGCCACGTCCGCCAGCACCTGCACCGCGGGCGCCTCCCCCAGTGCCTCGCGCCCCAGCACTCGCACCGCGACCTGCGCCGCCTCCAGTGCCTGCGCGGGCACCAGCCGCTCCAGCCCTGGCAGCGGCCGACCGGGACGTAGCGCCGGCAGTTGCTGCCTTCGCAGACGCACCAGCGGAGAGCTTGCTGGCGATCGCCTTGGCCACTCCGGCACCGAGCAGGGCTCCGCCGCCGGCGATCGCGAGGGCGGACATCCCGCCCGTGCCGCCAGCGAGCGGCGCTAGGCCGTCAGCCGTCTCGACCATCGCGTACGAGGTCGCGGGAGCGGGAGTGCCGTCGGCGTTGATCCACTCGGTGCCGTTCCACTCGGGCTTGTTCTCGGCCTTGTGCGCCTCGATGTCGGCCTTCTCCTGAGCGATCAACTCGTGGCCCCAACCGTCAGCGTAGAGAGTGCCGGAGTTGTACTTCGCCGCGCGCGCCTGGGCGGCCGCGACCTGACTCGCTGACCCGGGCGCGCCCGAGGTGCCGGGAGGAACGGGATCAGAACCGCTGCCGTCGTCATAGAGGGCCCTGACCTTCGGCTCCGCCTCGTCGATCGAAGTGTCCACGTCCTGTACGTGTTGTGCAGCGATCCGCTCTGCCTCGGCGATCGCAGCCTCTCGGGCCGCGTGGGCGGAGCGAGCATCCTGGAGGGCCTTCTGGTTTGCTGCTGCCTTCGTTGCGTCGACACCTGTTCCAGACTGAGCGTATTTCGGGTCGGAGGCGTCTGGCGGAGCGCCATGGGAAGCGGGCAGGGTTGCCTCGAGACGAGCGTGTTCGCGGATTGCCGTAGACATCTTGCCGCGCACATCCTCCAGCGCGGCCACAGCCTTCTTGAGAGTGTCAGCCTTCTCAGTCGTCTTGTCCCCCGACGCCACCATGCTCTGGCGGGCGGCCTGACCCGACATCGACGCAGCCGAGAATCCCTCCTCCGCCGCCTTACCACTCTGATCAAGGGTGTGACCAGACGCACGGAACCTCGTATCGGCGTTACCCCACTGTTCGATCAACCTGTCGATGGCTGCGATGTCTGCACCCTTGACGTAGTCGCCCAGTCTTTGCATCCAAGGTCCGCGTACCGACATGTCGATCCCTCCCGAGCGACTGAATTTCCGGGCGCTGATGCCCCGCCAGCCCCATTGAACAGCATGACGGTTGCGGGCGCCACGCACCTACGGTAGTTGCTCTAGAGTGCGATCCCATGAAGACGTCTCGGGCGATTACCGCCACCCTGACACTTACCGTCGCTCTGGCCGTCACCGGTTGTTCCTCGGACAACACCCCGACGAAGGATCCATCCACTCCGGGTGCAACGAGCACAGAGACCGGCACTGCGACGCCTTCAGCGTCAAATGAACCTGAGGTGCCCTCGGACTGGCAAACGGCGTCCGTGGGCGCGGCACAACTGCAGGTTCCCTCAGACTGGAGGGTGACCTCAGATGGCGACGACTCGCAAACGATTCGAGCACCGAAGGACGCGATCGGGATCTCGCCCGGATTCGGCAACCTCCAGGCCAATGTGTACCGCAACGACGGCACGGAGGGCGAGCTTGAGGAACTCGCAGATCTCCATGAGAAGGACCTGAGCAAGGACCTGGCAAAACTTAAGCGTCTGCCCAACGAGACGATCAATGGCTCCCTTTTCTTCCACTTCCTGGGTGAGACGGAGAACAAGTGGCAGGACGTCTACGGAACCCTCGCGCCCGAGGCCGGCGACCAGGTCACCGTGACCTGGGACTTCAACAAGGCCGACATAGACCGCAAGGGCTCAGAGGCGTTGATCACCCAGATCATGCCGACGTACAAAGTCCTATAAATTGATTTGAGACCCATCAGATAAACGGGATCTTGCCGCCAAACTCTTTGTTGAAGATCACGAGCGGGTTGCTCATCAGGGCAAGCGCGTCGGCCATCTTCTTCGCAACGATCGCGGCGCCCTCGTCGGTTGCAGCGATGTCGTGCATGGCGTCGTCGACCGCACTGGCGTACTTCTCCAAGCCCTGCACCGTGTCCCGCTTGGCCTCTTTGATGTTCTGATGCCCTTTGACCACGGCATTTGCGAGCCATTCGCCCTTTGCAGAACCACCAAAGGCCGCGATGGCCGGCGCTGCGCCGAGTTCGAGACTCTCGACTTTCGACTTCTGTTCCTCGAGGTCGCGGCGAACTCGGTTCAGAGTGTCGTACTTGACGCTGAGCTCGTTGCCATCGCCCATGATTCGCCCTCCCGAGGCTTCCGTACGCACCCCCGGCGGGTGCCTCAGTAGGAGTAGTACATCACGGCTCACAGGGCGACGGGCAGGGATGCGTAGCCGCGGAGGATGCGGGTGGGGCGGCGTACGGCTTGGCCTGTGACGCGCAGGGTGGGGAAGCGCTCGAACAGCATGCGGAGGCCTACGCGGGTCTCGAGGCGCGCGAGGCTGGCGCCGAGGCAGAAGTGGGCGCCGGCGGAGAAGGAGAGGTGCTGGTCGGCGTTGGGTCGGGTGATGTCGTACGTGTCGGGGTCCTCGAACACCGACGGGTCGCGGTTGGCGCCGCCGAGGACGACGGCGACAGCGGTGCCTTTGGCGACGTCCACGCCCGCGACGCTCGTCGCGGCATAGGCCTCGCGGACGGTGGCCATGACCGGCGGGTCCCAGCGCAGGGTCTCCTCGATGACGCCGTCGATGAGCGACGGGTCCGCCAACACAAGGGAGCGCTGGTCCGGGTGGGCGTCCAAGGCGGCGACCGCGTTACCGAGCAGGTTGACAGTGGTCTCGAAGCCGGCCGCCAGGAGCAGGAGACCGAGGGCGTGGAGCTCGATGTCGTCGAGGTCGCCGGCGATCACTAGGGCGCTGAGGAGGTCGTCGCCGGGGTCGGAGCGGAGGCGGCGTACGTGGTCCTCGAACCAGTGGTGCAGGGACCTCATCGCGGTCTCGACCTCGGCGTAGTCGCGCCACGACAACCCCGGATCGAGGATGGCGGCGGCCTGGTCGCCCCAGCGCAGGATGTCGGCGCGATCCGCGGCGGGCACCCCCAACAGCTCGGCGATGACAGCGATCGGGAGCTTCGCGGCGTACTCCTCGATGATGTCGACGCGCCCCTCGCGCGGGTCGATCTCGTCGAGCAGGTCACCGGCGACCGCGGTGACCATCTCGGCCATCGAGCTGATCCGGCGGGCGGTGAACGCCTTCGAGACGTGCTTGCGGTAGCGGGTGTGCAGCGGTGGGTCGACGGCGAGCATCGACGGTGGGTCGACCGGACCCAAGGCGTCGGGCGCGCTCACCTTGCCGAGCAGCCACCGAAGCGGCACGGGCAGCTCGCCTTGGCCGTCACCGACGCCGAAGTCGCTGCTGCGCAGGATCTCGTTCGCGGCGGCGTACGACACCGTGCCGGCCATGAACGGGTTGATGTGGATCGGGCCGCGGGCTCGCAGGCGGCCGTAGTCCGGCATGTCCCGCGACCACATCAGTTCGGCAAGTGGGTCGCCGCGCCTCGACGCGAGGCTCAGCACCGCTCGGTTGATGCCCTGGGAGAGAGCCCAGCGGGCGTACGACCTCGGCCTTTCGATCAGTGACTGTTCAAGCCGAGGCATCGGCCAACTCCTCGCGGAACTCGTGGGTGCCGATCCGGCCCATCAGCGGCGCCAGGTCGGCCAGCAGATCGGCGAAGGTCGCCTCGTACTCCTCCTGCGACAGCGTCGGGTCGAGCTGCGCCTGGAACCGGATCCGCCACCGGTGCCGGAGGGCCTGAGCCAGACGCTCCGGGGTGCCGAAGGCCTCGGCGTGGGCCGGTGACCACGGAAGCCGGCGCGCGAAGCCGGATCGCAGCTCCGCCTCGGCCTCGTTCAGCAGCCGGTAGCGCTCATGGGTCTGGGTCCACGTCATCGTCCTCACCGTCTCCGTTGTCGTCGCGATGGTTCGACGCTACGGATCGGCCACGCCTCGGCGCATCGGCCGCTGGCAGGTACCTGCGTTCCTACCGTGGTAGGAGAGCCGCCGCCTGCCGTGGTCGGATGCGACACGAGTCACGCGTTTCTAGACTGAACGGCATGAGTGTCCAGGACTCGGCTCGCGATGTGCGTGACTTCCTGGAACGGCGCTGCCGCAGCAAGGGTCTCGACATCCCCTGGTGGGCGCCGCTGCTGTCGGCCTTCGGGCTCCTCGCGATGGTCACCGTGGCGGTGCTCCAGCGCGAGGCCGCCGGCGACATGGTCGTCGCCGGCCTGGTCATCGTCGTCCCGTCGCTGAGCATCTTCTTCATCCCGAACACCGGTGAGTGGCTCAAGAACCACATGTGGGCGGTCGACCTCGTGCCGACCCTGGCCGGGTCGGCCTGGCTGATGTCGCAGCCCGCCTCCGCGTTCTGGCCACAGCACGACTTCGCGCCGGCGGTGCTGGTCCCGCTCACTCTCGAGATGGTCGTCCGCGAAGGCTTCCGGACCGGGACCCTCTACGCGATCGCCTCGGCCGTGGTGATGGGGATCTTCGCCTCCGACACACCCAGCGGCGTCGGCGTCCACTTCCTGCTGCTCTTCGTCGGCTGGATCCTCGGGCTGCTGATCCTCGCCCAGATGCGGGCGCTGCGGGCCGAACGGCAGGCGCGTTCGCAGGAGCACGCCCGCGCGACCGAGGCCGAGCGCATCCGGATCGCCCGCGAGATCCACGACCTGGTGGGGCATTCGCTCTCGATCACCCTGCTGCACCTGACCGCGGCGCGACGCTCCGTCGCCGAGGGCGACGAACCGGACGAGGCGGTGTCCGCGCTCACTGAGGCGGAGGCGGTCGGGCGCCGGGCGATGGCCGAGATCCGGCGTACGATCGGGGCGCTGTCCACCGCCGGCACCGGCACCGCGCCGCTTCCCGGCGCCGCGGACGTGGTCCGGCTGGTGGAGGAGGGCCGCAGCGCGGGCCAGGCGATCACGTTCTCGTCCTCCGGCGACCTCTCCCGCATCGACGCCGGGGTCGGGCTGGGCATCTACCGGATCCTGCAGGAGTCGCTCGCCAACGCCATCCGGCACGCTCCCGGCGCACCGGTCTCGGTCTCGTTGGCGGTCGCCGACGGCGTACGTCTTTCCGTGCAGAACCCGCTCGTCGGCACGAGGCGCGGGGTCGGCGAGGGGTCCGGGCTGGCCGGCATGGCGGCCCGCGCCGAGCAGCTCCGCGGCCGGTTGTCGGCGGGCGCCGAGGAGTCGATGTGGAAGGTTGACCTGGTGATCCCATCGCACTGTCTCGTACGCAAGGCCCTCGCATGACGCCGGTCAATGGCTCCTCGCCGATCCGGGTGATCGTGGTCGACGACCAGGAGCTCGTACGCAGCGGCCTGCGCCGCATCCTGCGGCGGCGCGACGGGCTGGAGATCGTCGCCGAGTGCGGCGACGGCTCCGAGGTGGTCGCGGCGCTCGAGGCCAGCCCGGCCGATGTCGTGGTCATGGATCTTCGGATGCGGCAGGTCGACGGGATCACCGCCACCGGCCTCGTGCGGGCGCTGCCGTCGGCGCCGCCGGTGCTGGTGCTGACCACGTTCGACGAGGACGAGCTCGTCTCCGGAGCCCTCCGTGCTGGCGCCGCCGGCTTCATCCTCAAGGACTCGCCCGCCGAGGAGCTGGTCATGGCCGTACGCTCCGTCGCTCTCGGCGACGCCTGGCTCGACCCCGCCATCACCGGCCGCGTCCTGGCCACCTACCGCTCCGCCGTCGCACCGGCGTCGAGCGCCGTCGAGGTCTCCGAGCTCACCGACCGTGAGCTCGAGGTCCTCCGCGGCCTCGCCTCCGGCTGGACCAACTCCGAGATCGCCGAACGGCTCGTCATCTCCGAGCTCACCGTCAAGTCCCACATCGGCCGCATCTTCGCCAAGCTCGACCTCCGCGACCGCGCCGCCGCGATCGTCTTCGCGTACGACCACGGCATCGTCCGGCCGGCGAGCTGACAAAACGCGTGATGCCAGGGGCGCCCGAGCGCACCCCTGGCATCACCTGACGGACTTCAGTGGAGCGGGTCCTCGACCAGCACTACGTAGGTAGCGGTGGTGTAGCCCGGCTTGGTGAGCGTCACCACCAACCGAAGCGAGCTGTTCTTCCAAGCTCCGAGCAGTTCGAGCGACCGATCGGTGCCGACTTCCTCGTAGACCGGCGTGCTCTGACCGGTCTCCTTCTGGCGGATCTGCCACGAGTACGCGACGTCCGCACCGTCCGGCGCGGTGAACTCGGCACGGACGGTCTCGGTGATCCAAACGTTTCCGCTGATCACAGGGGCGTCGACCGCTGGGAACACACCCTCGACGACCACACCGGACGGCGCCGAGACGGCCTCGCCATGCTCCCAGGTCGATTTGATCGCGGTCACCTCCACGGAGATCTTGGCGTTGAGGTCGTCGGCACCAAGCGCGTAGGTCTCCTCCGTGGCTCCGGCGATGCGGGCGCCGTCGCGCAGCCATTGGAAGGTGAACGTTGCACCGTCGGCGTTCCATACCCCCGGATACGCAGTGAGCGTCTCCCCGACCTGCGGCGTACCGCTCACGATCGGCGCCTGGGCATTCACCAGCGGACCGTGCGAAACCACGTCTGTCGCTTCGGAGGCCGCCGACCCGGAGACGTAGCCCGTCTTCTCCGCCGTCACCAGCACGCTGAGAACGTGTCCGGCGTCCGCTTCACCGATGGCGTACGTCGTCTCGACCGCACCTTCGATCGGCTCACCGTCACGCTGCCACTGGTAGCTCACCGAGACGCCGTCGACATCCCAATCGCCGCCGGTGGCCGTCAGCGTCTCCCCGACGAGGGCCGCACCCGACACCACCGGAGGCGCGAGGGAGGTGATCGCAGGTGGCTGCTTCTCTTCGATGACGAGATTGCGAGTCACCGCTCCGGAGTCGTCCGCCGCGATCGTGAACTCGTCGGAGTGCGCGGGAAGGTGCACGTCGTCCCACAGGTCGATGGCCACCCGGTAGGTCCCCGGCTCCAACGCCGGGCTGCTGTAGTGGCCGTCGCTGTCGGTGAAGGCGTACGTCACCATGCCCCACTCTCCGCCGGCGGCGTCGTCGAAGAACTGCTGGACCTGGACCTCGCCCCACTCGACCGGGCTGCCGTCGGCGAGCGTCACCCGGCCTGCCACGGTGGCGCCCGCGCTCAGCTCTGCGTCGGCCGTGCTGGTCTCACGGACGTCGACCACGACATCATCGGCCCCCTCGAAGGAGGACTTGTCGGAGAACCACTCGCTACGATGGCCGTCGTTGCTGGCGAAGCGGAGGCGGTAGGTGCCCGCGGGAACGCCGCGGATCTTGTAGCTGCCGTCGGAGTAGTCGGTGTAGCCGCTGCGCACGTAGTCCTCGGTGTCAGCGGTGTAGACCTCGACATATCCATCGCCGATCGGTTCGCCGTCGGCACCGGTCAGGACGCCGCTGATCAGACCTCCTGTGGACACCCGTAGGTCGGCGGTGGCGGGAGCACCGTCCACCACGTCGACGTACTTGTAGCGCTCTTCGGCATACAGATAGTCGCCATCGACGTTGAAGTTGACCTCGTACTGTCCAGCCTTCAGGCCTGGGAAGGAGTAGGTGCCGTCCTCGCCCGAGGTGGCGGAGCCGATCCAGCTCCATTGGTCCGCGCGGTAGACGTCGATGGAGACGCCGGCGACCGGTTGCCCCGCCTCGTCGGTCACTGTGCCGATGATCGACCCGCCGCCCGTACTCGGCGCCAGGGCGGCGGTGACCGGTCCTGCCTCGCCGGCGATCACGTCGGTGGCTTCGTCGATAGAGGCAGCGTCTGAGTAGAACTCCTTGGTCCAGCCCGTGCCCGAGAACGCGACGCGGTAGGTTCCGCCGGGTTTCAAGCCACGGAAGGCGAAGCGCCCGCTGTCGTCGGTGGAGACGTCTGTGACCGCGCTCCAATCGCCTGAGGGCTGGTACAGGATGACGCGGATGTCATCGAGCGGATCGCCAGCCTCATTTGTCACCGTTCCGGAGATGGTCTCGCCCATGGACAGAGCGGCATCGATGCCGCTCGTCGTCTCGGGGCCGACCACGACATCGGCGGCTTGCTCGCGGGTGGCGACGTCGTCGTAGTACTCACCGAGGAAGCCCTGCTCTGCCGCCTCGAACCCGACCTTGTAGGTGCCCTCGGCGAGGTTCAGCCGATAGGTCCCATCAGCTGCCGTGCTGGCGCCCCGGGCTCGCTCCCACTCCTGCGACTCGTCGTTGAAGGACCAGGCGCTGGCGTACGCATTCTCGATCGGGGTTCCATCAGCCGCCGTGACCCGACCGGTGATCTGACCGTAGGCCGACATCACCGCGTTGATGCCAGACGTCTCGCTCAGCCCGACGCTGATCGTCCGGCCGGCGTCGACCGTGGCCGCAGCGTCGTAATAGACGGGTCTGACTGTGGCAGGTTCGGTGAGATCGTCGTAATTGACCTGCGAGAAGCCGAAGCGGTAGTCGCCAGTAGGAACATAGAGAACGTAGTCGCCGCTCTGGTCGGTGACGACTCGGTGGGAGGGGCGATCCTCCCAGTATTCGCCGTCCTGCAGGGTGTAGGCGGTCACGGTGATGCCGTCCAGCGGCTCACCAGAAGTGCGCTCAACGTGCCCTGTCACGGTGCCGTGCGGCGCCTCGGCCAACTCACGATCGACCCCGGTCACGGTCGTGCCGCGCACGATGACCTGCTCGGCGTACGTCTCCGTCTCCCACCGAACAGACTCGTTGCGAAGGCCGGGGCTGCCCTCGCCACCGCTACGGTCAGAAGTGTTGAACACGATGCGGTAGGTGTCAGCGGGCACGCGGAGCTCGTAGGTGCCATCGCTCTTTGTCTTGCCGGCGCCGATGACGTTGTCCAGCCACCCGCCCTGCTCGGAATAGGTCCTGGCCTCGAGCCTGATCCCGGCGAGCGGGCCCACGCCAGCACCGGTCACTGTCCCGGTGATGACGCTGTTGGCCACGAGCTCGAAGTCCGCCGTCAAGGGCCCGCCGACGACGACGAGGTCGGTGCCGCCATCGTTCGGCCGCTCAGCGTCGGACCCGAAGACCGCGTCGGGGTAGTCGCTGCTCGCCGGTCGGACCCAGAGGCGATAGGTGCCGGCAGCCAACGGCAGGTCGTACGAGCCGTCCGTTGCAGTCTTGGCAGCGATGTCGTTCCAGCGGTCGTCGTAGCACGGCGCCCAGTAGCCCTCTTCCAGGCAGAAGGCCATCACGGTCGCGTCGGCGATGCCGGCGCCGGTGTCAGCATCCACGACACGGCCAGTGATCCCTGGCCCGTCGAGAGCAGCAGCCGGTGAGGCTCCGCCCAGCAGGGCCAGCGCGCCAGCGGCCAGCAGCACGGCCAGCGAACCGGCCAGTGCTCGAAGAATCGTTCTCATGTATGTCTCTCACTACCCACGTCGCGTGCGCGGACAGCAAGCCATGCGCCGAGACACTACGGACCTGCCCTCCCGCAGAGGCCGGCCGCGCCGACAGGGCGGGATCAGTGTGGGATAAGTAAAACCACAAGAAAGTAAAGGCAGCCACTCAACGAAGCAACAATCCCGCCGAATGACTGGGCAGCGCCGTGACCTCTCGGCCAGCGCGAGTGACGCCTCGGCTGGGTCAGGTGGTGGTCGCGAGGACGAGGGGGTGGACGGTGGCGGCGCCGGCGTCGAGGAGGGCTCGAGCGGCGAGGGTAACGGTCCAGCCGGTGGCGATACGGTCGTCGATGAGGAGTACGTCGGTGCCGGGCGGGACATCGGCGCGGAGCGAGAAGCGGCGGCCGATGGCGGCGACGCGCTGGGCGGAGTTGGAGGCGCCCTGGCCAGGGCCGACGTCGGGGTCGACGATGGCCCACGAGCCGAGGACGGGGACGCGGAGATAGCGCGAGAGGCCTTCGGCGAAGTCGCGGGTCAGGGTGGGACGGGCCGACGACTCGACGTAGACGATGCCGCCGACCCGTGGACGCCAGTCGCCGAGGACCTCGACGACTGCCTTCACCAGCGGCACCGGGACCGGGCCGTCCTGCGCGGGTTCGCGGAAGAGGTCGCGCAGCGCCTGGCCGTAGCCGAGGTCGGTCAGTCGCGCGACCGCGCGCCCCTCGAGGGGTCCGTCCTTGATCTTGCCCTTGAGCGAGATGCCGAGCCGGTCGAGGCCGGTGGGCCACATCTTCTTCGGTTCCACGACCACTCCGGGACGAGACAGCCGGGCCGAAGCCTCCTCGACCGCACCCTCGGAGACCGACGACGTCACCGCGAAGCCACCGCAGTTGTCGCACCGACCGCAGTCGACGGCACCGGGGTCGTCGAGCTGCTCACGCAGGTACCGCATCCGGCACTTGTCGGTCGAGATGTAGGCGAGCATCGCGTCCTGCTCGCGGCGCCGGGCCTCGGCGACCCGCGCGTACCGCTCCGCGTCGTAGTCCCACGGGACACCGGTCGCCTCCCAGCCACCGCCGACCCGGCGGGCGGCGCCGTCGACGTCGAGCACCTTGAGCATCTGCTCCAGGCGTGATCGCGACAGGTCGACGTACGTCTCCAACGCCTGTGTCGACAGAGCCCGGCCCGCCTCCGACAGGACCCCGAGGGTCTGGCGCACCTGCTCCTCGCGTGGGAACGCCAACGAGGCGAAGTAGGCCCAGATGTCGCGGTCCTCGACGCCCGGGAGGAGCACGACGGAGGCGTCGGAGGTGCCACGCCCAGCACGGCCGACCTGCTGGTAGTAGGAGACGGGCGAGGAGGGCGCGCCCATGTTGACCACGAACCCGAGGGTCGCGTCGAAGCCCATCCCGAGCGCCGAGGTGGCCACCAGCGCCTTGATCTTCCCTGCGGCCAGCGACTCCTCCAGGTCGGCCCGCTCGGCCGCCTCCGTGCGCCCGGAGTAGGCGGCGACGTCGTGGCCGCGTGAGCGCAGATAGTCGGCGATCTCCTCGGTCGCGGCCACTGTCAGGCAGTAGACGATGCCCGAGCCGGGCTGCTCGGAGAGGTGGTCGGAGAGCCAGGCCAGCCGCTGCTCGGGGGTCTTCAACGTGACCACCCCGAGCCGCAGCGACTCCCGATCCAGCGAGCCGCGCAGGACCAGGACGTTCTCACCCATCTGCTCGGCGACGTCCGAGGTCACCCGCTCGTTGGCCGTCGCCGTCGTCGCGAGCACCGGGATCCCGGTGGGAAGATCGGCCAGCAGCGTACGGATCCGGCGGTAGTCGGGCCGGAAGTCGTGCCCCCAGTCGGAGATGCAGTGGGCCTCGTCGACCACCAGCAGGCCGCACTCGGCAGCCAGCCGAGGTAGCACCGCATCGCGGAACTTCGGGTTGTTGAGCCGCTCGGGGGAGACCAGCAGGACATCCACCTCACCGGCGTGGATGGCCTCCTCGATCGCGACCCAGTCCTCGGGGTTGGTCGAGTTGATCGTCACCGCCCGGATCCCGGCCCGCCGCGCCGCCGCGATCTGGTTGCGCATCAGCGCGAGCAGCGGCGAGACGATCACGGTCGGCCCGAGACCGGCCTCACGCAGCAGCAGCGTCGCCACGAAGTAGACCGCCGACTTCCCCCAACCGGTCTTCTGCACGACCAGCGCCCGGCGACGCTCGACGGCAAGCGCCGAGATCGCCGACCACTGGTCCTCGCGCAGAGCCGCATCCGGACGCCCCACCAGGGCGCGCAGATGCGCCTCGGCACGGGCACGTACGTCGGTGGCCGGATCAGTCATGACCACAGGTCTACCAGGGACCACCGACTACTTTCCCAGCGCCAACGTCGGCCAGTCGGCGAGGTCAGCCAGCATCTGGCGGTCGTGCGTGGCCACCACGACCGCGGCGGGCGTCGCGCGCAACGCGGCCGTCAGCTCGTCGACCAGCCCGGCCGAGAGATGGTTGGTCGGCTCGTCCAGGATCAGCAGTTGCGGGAGCGAGGCCAGCCGCAGCGCCAACTCGAGCCGCCGCTGCTGCCCTTGGGAGAGCCGCGCGGCAGGCGTACGCCGCGCCTCGGCGTCCACCAGCCCGGTCGACCGGAGCGACGGGATCTCCCGCTCCGCCACCACCCCGGCGGCGACCAGGTGGCCACAGTGCTGGGAGTACACGTCCGCCGCCGTCAGACCCGGCGTCCACTCGGGCTCCTCCTGACCGACGAGCGCGACCCGCGCCCCCGACGCTGTCCACACCGACCCCTCGGACGGAGGGAGTACGCCGCCCAGAACCTGCAGCAACGTCGACTTGCCCGCCCCGTTCGGACCGGTGACGACGAGCCGCTCGCCACCGTCGAGGGCGAACGAGACGGGTCCGGACAACCGGCCGGGCACACGTACGCCTTCACAGCGCAGCAGCGTGCTCCCGGCATCCGAGGAGAGCTCGGGGAACCGCAACGACATCGGCGGCTCCGGCACGGAGATGCGGTGCGCCTCGAGCGCCGCGAGGTCCCGGTTGAACGAACGCACGAGACCGGGCGCCCGGGTCTGGCGCTGGTGCTTCCCAGTGCCCTTCGGCGGGCGCCAGCCGGTGCTCAGCCTGTCCCGCGCCGCCGAGACCGAGTCCTGCAGCCTACGGTGTTCCTCCTGCTGAGCCGCGTAGTCCTGCTCCCAGCGCTCCCGGTCGCGGCGACGGCCCTCCTGCCAGCCCTGGTAGCCACCGGCGTACGTCCGGGGCCGGCCGTCCTCGCTCGGGTCCAGGTCGAGGAACTCCTCGCCGACCTCTCGCAGCAACGCGCGGTCGTGCGAGACGAGCACGACGCCGCCGGCATGAGTCCGGACCTGCTCGGTCAGGAACGCCAGCCCCGACGCGTCGAGATGGTTGGTCGGCTCGTCCAGCACGAGGAGATCGTGGTGCGCCCCGAGCAGACAGGCCAGCCGCACCCGGTAGCGCTGGCCGACCGACAGCGTCGCCAACTCTCGCCCGTGATCGGTGCACGCACCGAGCGCCTCCAGGGCGATCTGGACCCGGCGGTCGGCGTCCCAGGCGTCCAGCGTGGTCGCATGCTCCAGCGCGGCGGCGTACGTCCCGCCGGAGTCCGTCGGGTCGTCCGACAAGGCCGCGGCAGCCTCATCGAGCGCGAGGAGCGCGGAGTGCGACTCGGCCAGAGCGGCGGAGGTGAGCGTGCCGACGGTGTCCCCAGGACGTACATCGAGGGCTTGCTGCGCAAGACCGAGGCTGCCGTGCCGCTGAACCCGGCCGGAGTCGGGTTCGAGCAGCCCGGCGAGGACGTGGAGCAGCGTTGTCTTGCCCCGGCCGTTCTCACCGACGATGGCCAACCGGGACCGGTTGGCAGCAGAGACGGTGAGGGAGACGCCGCGCAGAACAGGGCGACCGCCGCGGGTGACGGAGATGTCCTCGGCGCGCAGATGGGCAGAGGTGTGGTGGGTCTGTACAGACACGAAAGTGAACTTCCAGCTCGCATACGGGAGCCGGGAAAGCGAGAGCAGCTACCCGGCAGACGGCCGGACAGCGGCGTGAGTATGCCTCGCAGCGCCGCCGTCAGGCGGCGGGGCGCAGGCGCATGTAGGCGATACCGGAGTACATGCCTCCAGGGTAGACAGCGAGGACCCGTCCACGCGAACCGTTATTCACCGGAGAGAGCAAAACAACGCCGAGCCGGCGCTGTTGGTCCTCCCCCACGGGGACCCGCAGAACCGGCCCGGCATCTCCAGTATGCGTGCAATCACCGCACTGGCATAACCACACGCCCGAATTCGTACTTTAGTTACCCAAAGCGGTCGACGACGCCCTCTTTGAAGGTACGACGCCGTCGGACCGGCTTCTGGTGGCGGTGTGATCAGGTCAGCTCACGGAGACCGCGGTCCACGCCGCCTCGACGGCCGTGACCTCGGGGCTGGAGGCACCGTAGAGGTCCGAGGCCGCCTTCACCGTCGCGTCGCGCGCGCCGGCGTAGTCGGTGGTCGAGGTGAAGTAGGTCGAGTTGGCCCGGAACCAGATCTGCTCCGCCTTGTCGCGACCGATCCCGGCGATCGTCGAGCCGTCACAGGTCGTGCTCGAGTGCTCGACCCCACCGATCGCCTTCGTGCCCGAGCCCTCGGAGAGCAGGTAGAAGAAGTGGTTGCCGACGCCGCTGGAGTAGTGGACGTCGAGGTCACCGGTCGAGGACGACCAGCAGTTGACCGAGTTGCCGTCGAAGGACGGGTTGTCCATCCGGCGCAGCGGGTCGCCGCCGTCGAGGATGAAGGACTCACCGATCAGGTAGTCGCCCTGGTCCTCGGCGTTGCCGGCGTAGAACTCGACCGCCGTGCCGAAGATGTCCGAGGTCGACTCGTTGAGGCCACCGGACTCACCGGAGTACTCCAGGCCCGAGGTGTTCTCGGTGACACCGTGGGTCATCTCGTGGCCCGCGACGTCCAGCGAGACCAGCGGTCCGTAGCCGACACCGTCGCCGTCGCCGTACGTCATCTTCTCGCCGTCCCAGAAGGCGTTGACGTAGTCGGTGCCGTAGTGGACCCGGTTGTAGGAGCCCGAGCCGTCGCCGAAGATGCCGTCGCGGGCGTGGACGTTCTTGAAGTAGTCCCAGGTGACGTTGGTGCCGTACTGCGCGTCGGCCGCCGCGGTCGCCCGGTCGTCGTTGGAGCCGTTGCCGAAGGTCGTGGTCGGGCTGGTGACCACCGTCCCGGCCGCGCAGCCGAACCCGAGGAGCTGGCACAGCAGGCTGTCCTCGGCGTTGTTCATGTCGGTCGTGTAGGTGCCGCCACGGGTCTCGTCACGCAGCTCGTACGTCGAGCCGTTCTGCTTCACCTGCAGCGGGACGGTCCCGGAGTAGAGGGTGTTGCCCTCGCCGTCGACGGTGTGGATGCCCTCGACCCGACGCAGCACCTTGCCGGTCTCCGCGTCGACGTAGGACGCCAGGCGCGAGGGGGTGCCGTCGGCCTGCTTGCCCTTGGTGGTGACCCGCCACGCCAGTGTCGGGGTGCCGTCGACCGCGTCGACGACGAGCTCGGGCGCGTACTTCTTGTCGGCCTGGAGCTTGGTGATCGTCTTGGTGACGGCGTCCAGTGTCAACGCGGCCTTGGTGGCCGCGGCCCCGGTGACGGCCGGCTTCACCGAGAGGTCGAGCACCTTGGTCAGCCCCTGGGAGACCGAGGTCAGGGTGCCGGCCTTGCTCTGGTGGGCGACCAGGTCGCCGCCGACGACCTCGAGACCCTCGTACGTCCGGTTCATCCGAACGTGGGTGGCGCCGTTGGTGTCCTTCAGGGTCACCACGGGCTCGAGCTCCTGGCCCGCGCCGACCTTCCAGGTCGACGGCTTGCTCGTCAGCGCGCGGATCGCCTTGTCCGCGATCGACTCGTCGTCGATGACCTTCTGGGCGGCCAGGCCCGTCTGCGTGATGCTCGTCGGCGTGATGGTGGAGGCGGAGTCGGCAGGGGTGGCGCCGGCTGGGCTTCCGAAGGAGGCGATGAAGGCGGTTCCTGCAACGGCGGCTGCGGTGGTGGCACCAGCCGCTCGAACGAATCTACGCATGGGGGTTCTCCTCGAGATCAGGACCAGGATCGGACCGGATCCTTCCACCCGAATCGGGTGTGCGACCGAACAAATTCCTGCAATGCAGCTTTATGAAGCGGTCGCCCCGCGTAACTCGTTTACGTCGTTATCAAATATTAACCGAACGCACCCGGGGGCATGTCACCAGATGCGCACTCGGTCCTCCGGATCGAGCCACAGTCCGTCGCCCGGAGCAGTGCCGAAAACCTCGTGGAACTCGTCCAGGTTCCGGGCGATGTTGGCACGGAACTCCGGCGGGCTGTGCGGGTCGATCGTGAGGTACTGCTGCGCCTGCTCCTTGCGTCGCACCGTACGCCACACGTAGGCCCAGTTGAGGAAGAGCCGCTGCCGGTCGCCGACGCCCGCGGAACCGTCGGTCGCGAGCATGTAGGCGGTGTGCGCGATCGTCAGGCCGCCCAGGTCGCCGATGTTCTCGCCGACGGTCAGCGCACCGTTGACGAACTCACCCGGCAGGTCCCGCGGCGAGAGCGCCGAATACTGCTCGATGAGCGCCTTGGTCTTCACCTCGAAGGCCGCCTTGTCCTCTGGCGACCACCAGTCCTGCATGTTGCCGTCGCCGTCGAACTGGGCACCCTGGTCGTCGAAGCCGTGCCCGACCTCGTGGCCGATCACCGCGCCGATGCCCCCGTAGTTCTCTGCCGGGTGCGCGTCCTTGTCGAAGAACGGGCGCTGCAGGATCCCGGCCGGGAAGCAGATCTCGTTGGTGCCGGGGTTGTAGTAGGCATTGACCGTCTGCGGCAGCATGAACCACTCTTCACGGTCCACCGGGCTGCCGAGCTTGCCGAGCTGCCGGTCGGTCTCGAAGACCGAGGCGGCCGAGACGTTGCCGATCAGGTCGTCCTTGGAGATGGTCAGCGCCGAGTAGTCGCGCCACTTCGACGGGTAGCCGATCTTCGGCGTGAACTTGTCGAGCTTCTCGTACGCCTTCTCCTTGGTCTCCTCGCCCATCCAGTCGAGCTCGGAGATCGACTTGCGATAGGCCTCGAGGAGGTTGTGGACGAGCTCGTCCATCTGCGCCTTCGCCTCGGGCGGGAAGTGACGCGCGGCGTACTCCTTGCCGACCGCCTCACCGATCGCACCCTCCACGATCGCAACCCCGCGCTTCCAGCGTTCGCGCAGCTCAGGCGTGCCGTTGAGGGTGCGCCCGTAGAAGTCGAAGTTGGTCTCGACGAAGTCGTCGGTCAGGTAGGGCGCCGCCCAGCGGAGCACGTGGAAGTAGAGCCACAGCTTCCAGTCGTCGATGTCGACCTCGCCGAGCACGGTCGAGAGGTGCGAGAAGAACGACGGCTGCCGAACGACCACCTCACCGAGCACCGCCTCGGTGGTCAGCTTCGAGCCGGAGAGGTTGCGGACGTACGCATCCCAGTTGAAGTTGGGGGCGAGCTCGCGCAGCTCGGCGAGGGTCAGCAGGTTGTAGGTCTTCTGCTTGTCGCGGGTCTCCTCGCGCGCCCAGTGGCCCTCGGCCAGGCGGGTGTCGATCCGGATGATCGTCTCGGCGGCCGCACGCGGGTCGGGGTGCTCGGCGAGCTCGTAGAGGCGGGTCAGGTAGTCGGCGTACTTCCCCAGCACCTCGGCGAACTTCTCGTCGAAGTAGTAGTCCTTGTCGGGCAGCCCGAGGCCGCCCTGGAGCAGGTTGAAGATGTAGCGGTCGGACTGCTTGTCGTCGTTGTCGACGTAGGACCCGAACAGCCCGTGACCGCCGATCCGCTCGACCTCGCCCAGGAACGCCGCCAGGTCGTCCGCGTCGCGGAGCCCGTCCACGGCAGCCCTCAGGCCATCAAGAGGACGTACGCCGCGCGCGGCCACACCTTCCACGTCCATGAAGCTCGCGAAGAGGTCGCCGATCTTTTGGGCGTCGCTGCCCGGCTCGCCACCCGAGGCCGCGAGCTCCTCGATGATCGCGCGCACGTCCTTCTCGGCCTGGTCGGCCAGCATCACGAACGGCCCCCAGCTCGACCGGTCGGACGGAATCTCGACCTCCCGGAGCCAGGTGCCGTTGACGAACCCGAACAGGTCGTCCTGCGGCCGAATACTGTCGTCCATGCCCGGGCGGGCGTCATCGAGGATCGTCACGCCCCCCAGCGTAGATGCGAGGTCCCAAGCAGGTCAGCAACAACCCCGCACATGCGGGGAAGTTGCACGGTCTTGGGCACGGGTTGGACGCAAGAACCCCGCACGTGCGGGGTTCTTGTCTCCCACGCATACGACGCGTTATCCACAGGCCTGTGGATAACGCGTCGCGGGTTCGGTTCAGGTGTCGCATCGTTGCGCCATGACTGTTGATCAGGACTCAGCGGTGGCGTTCGACCCCACCCGGCCCTTCCTCCGCGCGTTGGCGGTGGCGAAGGGGGTCGCGAAGGATCTACGTACGCCGGCCTACAGGCGACTCCTGCACGGCATCTACGTTTCCGCCTCGGTCGAGGTGACACCGACGCTCATCGCCGAGGCTGCCCTGCTGCCTTTCGGGGAGAAGGCGTGGGCCAGCCACGCCACGGCCGCGCGGGTACTCGGCCTGCCGATCCCGGCGCTCCCCGGCGAGCATGTGACCGTCGTCGAGCGCCAGCGCCGCCGCGGTCGCAAGGACGTCACCTGTCATCTGACGAAGAAGGGCTGGGTCAAACCGGTCCGCGGCGTACGAGTGTCTGCTCCGAAGCAGGTCTTCGTCGAGCTCGCCACCACCTTGACCCTGGTCGAGCTCGTTGTTGTCGGCGATCACATGGTCCGCAAGGGGTTGCTCGAACTGGATGACCTGAGGACCTTCTGCGCCGGCGCTTCCGGCCCTGGTGCTTCGCTCGCACGGATGGCCGCCGGCTACGTACGCAACGGGGTCGACTCCCCGATGGAGACTCGGTTGCGTCTGCTGATCGTCCTGGCCGGGCTTCCGGAGCCAGATGTCAACCTGCTCGTGGGAAACGAGCTCGAGCGCCGCAAGTACGACCTCTCCTATCCACGTTCGAAGACGATCATCGAGTATGACGGTCGTCAGCACGTGGAACGGATCGAACAGTGGGAAGCTGACCTTGAACGACGAGAGGCCATCGACGACGACCAATGGCGCATCCTGGTCTTCGTCGCGAAGGACATCTACAGGTCGCCGGGCCGGACTCTGGAGCGGATTCACCGCGCCCTGCTCCTCCGCGGCGAACCCGGTGTGCCGAAGTCGCTCTCCGACGCCTGGCAGGCCCATTTCCCCGGTTGGAAGTGACACCGCGAGAGCAAGATCCGCGCATGTGTGGGGTTCTTACCGACGACAGGCGGCAGGACGGCACAACAATCCCGCATGTGCGCGGAAGTTGCATTGGGCGCGAGACGGATCAGCCCGGTTTGACGATGCGGTTCATCTCGAAGTGCATGGGGTCGGTCCACTTCCAGTTGCCGCCCCAGGTGAAGCCCCAGCGCTCGAAGATGGAGACGACGGTGCGGTCCATCTCGCCGACGGTGCCGCGCTGGTTGCCGGCGGTGTTGAGGTCGACGGCGGTGCCGAAGGCGTGGTTGGAGAGCTGGGTGGTGTTGGCGATGAAGCGGGGGTAGTAGCAGCCGGCGTACTGCTTCGGGTCGATCGTCCTGGCCAGGCCGCGGTCGACGACCTCCTGGAGCGCGGCGCGCAGCTGCGGGATCATCACCTTGTTGCAGGTCACCGAGCCGAGGATCGGCACCTGGGCGGTCACGATGTGGGAGCTCACCCAGCTCGCGGCGGGGGTGATGGTGCCGTCGCCGTTGGCCCGGTAGGTGTAGTTGCCGACGGCCTCGGCGACGGTGCCGACGACGTACGCCTTCTGGGGAGCGTTGGGGTCGAGACCCGCGCGGGCGACGACGTCGAGGCGCTGGACGGAGGCGTCCGAGCCGACGACCTTCTGGATCGGCTTGACGACTCGGTTGGGGGCGATGGCGGCGGTGGAGACGATGAGCGCGTTGCCCTTCTCCATCCCCATCTCCTCGCCCCACTTGTGGTTGACGACGGCCGCGGCGAGACCCGGCGGCTGGGGAGCGTAGGCACCGACGTGGACGGAGGCCGCGTCCTTCTTGGAGCCGAGCCGCACGAACCCGTCCTTGTCGGCCGGGAGCTCGTCCTGGCGCTCGGGGTCGATCGCCACCTCGCCACCGGCGACCCGCTGCCAGACCTCGTCGGAGTCGGCGCTCTGGAAGGGGGCGAAGTTGCGGTAGGTCGCGGGGTCGACGGCGACCACCTTCACCAGCCGTCCCTCGACGCTGACCTGGGCCATCGAGATCTGCTCGACGCCGGAGACACCGTCGAGCCCTCGGATCTTCTTGACGTCGGCGGACGAGAGGGTGTCCTCGGAGAGGATCAGCAGGTCGGTGGAGTGCAGCGTGCCCTCGCGCTTGCCGGGAATGTCGACGGCGTGCGAGGGGTCGGCGATGGGGCTCTCGTCCTTCGCTGCCCCGCTGGCGCTCGGACTCGGGCTGCCGCTCGGTGAGGCCGGCTTCGACGGCTCACCCGCGCAGGCGGCCAGTGTCACCACGAGCACCGCGCCGATTGCCGCAGCCGCTCTCCACGAGACCTGTCGCATCCATCTACCTCCCCGCAGGAAGGTTAGGCGAGGCCTGGTAAGCACCCAACTTGCTGGTAACTCAGCCGTTCAGGACCCGCGAAATCAGCCACGCGATGTCGTCGGCGGTCTCGTCAGGTGACTTGGTGGGCTGCATGACGTGGCTGAGAACCACGCGGACGGTCATCTCGATGGCGGTGTCTGCCTGGTCGTCGGTCAGCCCGTGCTCGAACTTCTCGACGTGCTCGTGGATGAGCTCGGTCGCATAGCCCAGCAGTCCCTCGCTGTGGCTGGTGAGGTAGGGCAGCAGCTCGGTGTCGGCACCGTGCGTCGCCGAGACGACCGCATGCAGCAGCTTGTTGTCCTGGGCACGGTCGAGGACGCCGTACGTCGCCTGGCGGATCGCCCGGATGAAGTCGTCCTCCTGGTCGAAGGCCGTGCTCACGACCGCGAGGAACTGCTCCAGCTCACGCAGGATCAGCGACTTCGCCAGGGCCGGCTTGGCGCCGATGTCGTTGTAGACCGTCTGCCGACTCACCCCGCACCGTTGGGCGATGCGGGACATCGTCACACTCGCCCACCCGGTCTCGGTGGTCATCTCGACGGCGGCATCGAGGATCCGCTGTCGGGTGGTTACAGGTGCGCCGGCCGCCATGAAGGCAAAGTCTACGGCCATGCCTCCCTGCGGATGACGGGCCGGGTGAACTGTCCCACATCGTTTTGCACTCAATACCCCCAGGGTGCAACAATGCACTCTATGAGTGAAAGTGCAATCGCATGAGGCGAGGGGATCGCACCGCGGCCGCCATCCATCGCGCCGCACTCCAGATGACCGACGAGTTCGGCTTCGACGGCTGGACCATGGACCATCTCGCCGAGCGGGTCGGCGTCTCGCGACGTACGTTGTTCAACCACGTTCCGAGCAAGATGGATGCCGTCCTCGGCCCCGACCACGAGCCCGATCCGGAGCTGGGCGCGACCTTCGTCGGAGGCGGCCCCACCGGACACGTCGGCCGCGACCTCGGCGTCCTCGTGCGCACGGTGCTCGAGGCCGAGAAGATGGACCACGACGACCTCGTCCTCATCCGTCGCGTCCTGAAGACCGACAAGCAGGTGCTGGACGCCGCGCACGCGCGCTTCGAGAAGGCGACGGCTCACTTCGCCGAGGTGATCTCTCAACGCGAAGGCGACCAGATGACCCCGGAGCTCGCCGGCGTCGCCCTCCGTCTGGTGATCGTCGTCTTCGACGCCGCGCTCGACGCCTACCTCGCCAATCCTTCGGCCGGCACCGTCGCCGACCACTTCACCCGGATCTTCGACGACCTCGTCGATCTGTTCTGAACCACTGACCAGGGGGAACCCCGAAATGGCCAAGCTGCTCTATCGACTCGGAAAGACCGCCTACCGGCGGTGGCCGATCTTCGTCGCCGTCTGGATGATCGTGATCATCGGGATCGGCGCCGTGGCGACCACGATGTCCAAGCCGATGTCCACGACCTTCACCATGCCCGGCCTCGAGTCGGTCGAGGCCGCCGAGGAGCTGCCCGAGATCATGGGCAGCGAGGAGGGCTCGGTGCTCGACGCCGCCTCCATCGAGGTGGTCGTCGCCGCACCCGAGGGCGAGACCCTCACGAGCTCCGACAACCAGGCCGCCGTGGCCGAGCTCGTCACGAACCTCGCGGCGCTCGACGACGTACCCGACCAGATCTCCTACATCTGGACCCCGAAGATGGCCGAGGCAGCCGCTCCGGCGACGGCCCAGGCGATGTCCGCGCAGAGCGGTCAGCAGGTGAGCGAGAAGCAGGCGCTGCAGATGCTGCTCGGCCAGCTCGAGGCCCAGCCGACGCTGTCCGACGACGGCCGGATCGGCCTGATCTCGACCCAGTTCGAGGATGTCGACGTCTCCGAGGTGACCCCGGAGATGCAGCAGGAGGTCACCGACGTCGTCGACGAGGCTGACGCAGCATCCGACCTCCAGGTCGAAGTACGCGGCCAGGGCATGCAGGTCCAGGAGATCGGCGGCGCCAGCGCCGAGCTGGTCGGCATCGTGCTCGCCCTGCTCATCCTGCTGCTGACCTTCGGCTCGTTCGTGGCCGCCGGGCTCCCGATCCTCACCGCCGGCATCGGCGTCGGCATCGGCACCATGGGGATCACGGCTCTCACCGCCTTCACCGAGGTCTCCTCCACCACCCCGATGCTCGCCACGATGATCGGCCTCGCGGTCGGGATCGACTACGCGCTGTTCATCCTGGCGCGCTACCGCAGCGAGCTCGACCACACCGACGACCGTGAGGAGGCGATCGGCGTCGCGGTCGGCACGGCCGGCTCCGCGGTCGTCTTCGCCGGCCTCACCGTCGTGATCGCTCTCTCCGCGCTCAGCGTCGTCGGCATCCCGTTCCTGACCTACATGGGCCTGGGTGCCGCAGCCACCGTCGTGGTCGCCGTCCTGGTCGCGCTGACCCTGCTCCCGGCACTGCTGGGTGTGTTCAAGTCGAAGGCCTTCGGCCTGTCCGTACGCCACTACAACCCCAAGCGCGAGGCCAACGGCCGCGTACTCAACAACGGTGTCCGCTGGGCCCGGTTCATCGGCAAGGCGCCGATCGCCTGGGTGCTGATCGTGGTCATCGGCCTGGGCGCCCTGGCCATCCCGTTCAAGGACCTGCACCTCGGCATGCCGGGCGACAGCACGGCCCCCGCGGACAGCTCGCGCCGTCAGGCGGTCGAGCTGGTCGAGGAGGGCTTCGGGCCGGGCCGCCTCGACCCGATGATGCTGGTCGTCGATGCCCGCGAGACGCCGGGCGATGCGGCGGCCAAGCAGACCACGTACGCCCGGGTGGCGGAGTGGGCCGGCTCCCTGGACGGGGTCGCCAAGGTGGTGCCCCCGTCGGGCAACGAGAACGGCGCGGTGATCCTGATCGAGCCGGAGACCGCCCCCGAGGACGAGGCGACCGAGGACCTGCTGGCGGAGCTGCGCGAGGGCGAAGGCGCTCTCGAGGAGGAGACCGGCGCGGACCTCGCGGTCACCGGCACGTCCGCGATCATGTCCGACATCTCCGAGAAGCTGAACGACGCACTGTTGCCGTACCTCGCGATCGTGATCGGCTTGGCGTTCCTCCTGCTGATGCTCGTCTTCCGCTCGATCCTGGTGCCGCTGACCGCGACGCTCGGCTTCCTGCTGTCGGTCCTGGCCACCCTCGGCGTCACCGTCGCGGTCTTCCAGGAGGGTGCCTTCGGGATCTTCGATGGCCAGCCGATCGTCAGCTTCATGCCGATCTTCCTGATCGGGCTGGTCTTCGGCCTGGCGATGGACTACCAGGTCTTCCTGGTCACCCGGATCCGTGAGGCCCACGTCCACGGTGCCTCCTACAAGGAGGCCGTGGTCGACGGGTTCCGCAACTCGGCCCGGGTGGTCACCGCCGCCGCGCTGATCATGACCGCCGTCTTCTCGGGCTTCATCCTGATGGACGACCCGATCATCAAGTCCATGGGCTTCGCGCTCGCCGCGGCGGTCGTCTTCGACGCCTTCATCGTGCGGATGCTCCTCATCCCGACGCTGATGTACCTGATGAGGGAGAAGGCCTGGTGGCTGCCGAAGTGGCTCGACCGGATCCTCCCGAACGTCGACGTCGAGGGCGAGAGCCTGGAGCGTCACTACCTCGCCGACCACTACTCCGAGGAGCCGCGGGAACCCGAGCTCGCGAAGCGCTGACCGTCGCCGGCAGCAGACAGCCCCCGATCTCGTACGAGGTCGGGGGCTGTCGCCGTCCGAGGACGGCTACGAGACGGAGTCCGAGGCGAGAGGCACGAAGTCGACCTTCTCGCGCACGCCACAGTCCGGGCAGCACCAGTCGTCCGGCACGTCCCCCCACGATGTGCCGGCGGCGAACCCTTCTGCCTCGTTGCCCTCCTCCACTCGGTAGGTGTAGCCGCACCCGGGACAGCGGGCGGCCAGCACCTCCTGGCCGATGACCTGCGCGACGGTGTCGTCGCCGGTCTCGGCACGATCTGCGACCGGCGCCGGATACCTCGCCAGGATCCTGTCCCGTTTGCGCGGCAGGATGTTGGCCCGCGACATGTCGCCGTCGAAGTGCGCCAGCACCCTGGGGTCCATCACCCGGCGCCAGACCGGCGGCACCATCGCGAGCAGGATCATCCCGGCATAGCCGGTCGGCAGCGCCGGAGACTCCTTGTAGTCGCGCAGGGTCTGGTAGCGGCGTACGGGGTTGGCGTGGTGGTCGCTGTGGCGCTGCAGGTGGTAGAGCAGCACGTTGGTGGCGATGTTGTTGGAGTTCCAGGAGTGGCTGGGGTCGACGCGCTCGTAGCGCCGGCCGACGCGTTGGCGCAGCATGCCGTAGTGCTCCATGTAGTTGATCACCTCGAGCAGCGAGAACCCGACGACGGCCTGGATCAGCAGGAACGGGATCACCACGGGCCCGAGCCACACGATCAGCCCACCCCAGAGCACCGCTGACATCAGCCAGGCGTTGAGTACGTCGTTGCCGATCCGGAACGGGTGCTGGTCGCGGCGGGCGTACCTCTTCTTCTCCAGCCTCCAGGCGCTCTTCAGCGACCCCGAGACCGTGCGCGGCCAGAAGGTGTAGAAGGACTCGCCGACCTTGGCCGAGGCCGGGTCCTCGGGAGTCGCGACGCGGACGTGGTGGCCGCGGTTGTGCTCGATGTAGAAGTGGCCGTAGAAGCTCTGCGCGAGCGCGACCTTGGAGAGCCAGCGCTCGACGTCCTCGCGCTTGTGGCCGAGCTCGTGGGCGGTGTTGATGCCGATGCCGCCGA
Source organism: Nocardioides sp. NPDC006303 (assembly GCF_040613175.1). Lineage (NCBI taxonomy): Bacteria > Bacillati > Actinomycetota > Actinomycetes > Propionibacteriales > Nocardioidaceae > Nocardioides > Nocardioides sp. NPDC006303. Next base: position 32,851 of record NZ_JBEXRR010000019.1, on the reverse strand, counting down.
TGCAGCCGACCGAGATCGCCAGCCCGACCCGGTCGATCACGCTCAGGGTGTGACCGTCCAGGGCGCCGTGCGCGGCGAGCGCCATGCCGCCGATGAAGACGGCGTACTGCAGCGGGAGGTAGGAGTAGACGATCCAGCGGTAGTACCTGTCGTTCTCTAGCGCCTCGATCATGTCGTCGGGCGGGTTGGACGGGTCGAGCCCCGCGAACAGGTCGATCGCCGGGACGACGATCAGGATGATGATCGGTCCGGTCCACAGGAACGCGCTGATGTCGGTGAGATGCCAGCCGCCGATCGCGATGAACCCGAGGAGCGGCACCACCAGGCCGAGCAACCACAGATGGCGCTTCTTGTCGCGCCACTGTTCGGTCGAGCCGTCGGGCACCGTGCTGTTGGCGATCTCCATCGTTGGCCCCTTTGACGCTGAGTTCGATTGACAAAAGAGGATGATCTGTCAAGTGTCGTACGTCACGTCGGTGCTTGTAAATAGGATGGGCGGATGACGACGACGAGCCTGCCCTTCGGCATCGACTTCGGCGGCACGGGCATCAAGGGTGCCCCGATCGATCTCGCGACCGGCGAGTTCGCCGAGGAACGCGTGCGCATCCCGACACCCGAACGCTCCACCCCCGACGCCATCGCCGAGATCTTCGTGGACCTGCTCTCCCAGTTCCCGGACTACGACGGGAAGGTCGGCGTGACCGTTCCCGGCGTCGTACGTCACGGGGTGGTCCACTCCGCTGCCAACATCGACAAGTCCTGGATCGGCGCCGATGCGGACGCGATCTTCACCGCAGCCACCGGGCGCGACGTCCACGTGGTCAACGACGCCGACGCCGCCGGCTTGGCCGAGGTCCGCTACGGCGCCGCGAAGGGTCGCCGCGGGCTGGTCATCATGACCACGCTCGGCACCGGCATCGGCTCGGCGCTCCTCTACGACGGCGTGCTCGTGCCCAACTCCGAGCTCGGTCACCTCGAGCTCGACGGCCACGACGCCGAGACCCGCGCCTCCAACATCGCCCGCAAGCGCGAGGATCTCTCCTGGAAGCACTGGGCCAAGCGGCTGCAGAGGTACTACCAGCACCTGGAGATGCTCTTCTCCCCCGACCTATTCCTTGTCGGCGGAGGGGTCTCGAAGGAGGCGGCGGAATTCCTGCCGCTGCTCGACCTGGACACCGAGATCATCCCGGCGAAGCTGCTCAACACCGCGGGGGCCGTCGGGGCCGCGCTGTACGCCGAAGAGCTCGCCACCGACTGACGGTGGTCCGTGCGGCCCTTGCGGTCCAGGAGGCCACGGGGGTCCCGGCGGCTGCGTCGGCGGCACGGGCGGCATCGGCGGCCAGGCAGGCCGAGAGTCCCACGGAGCTCCCGCCTTCCTCGTCTTCTTCGCCTGCACGAGGAAGGCCTTGCGCTCGGCCCGCCGGCGTCGCGCCGACGGGTTCCAGAACACCCGGTACGCCGCGTACGCCGCGCATGCGAGCACCAGCAGCGCGACCAGTCCGACGACCAGTGCCCAGTCGGCCCGGGCGCGCACCCCGGCCGCAGTGGCCGAGGCGTCCTCGAGATAGCCGTTGTTCAGGTCGGCTCGCGCACTGGCCGCGCCCACGTCGAGGAACAGCACGAGCTCACCGAGCTCGGTCAGCGGGTTCTGCATGCCCTCGACGTCGGCGGTCGCGTCACCGACCTCGGTGATCACCTCGGCGGTGCGGGGCAGCGTGGTGGCGAGCTCGCGATACCGGTCCTCCTCGTTGGCGCCCTCGTAGGCCTCCTTCGCCGCGGCCGGCACCGGCAGATCGGCCTTCTCGGCCGCCTCCTGGACCGCAGCGGCATCGGCGTTCGCCTCACCGATCAGGCCGACGACACCGTCCACGTCCTCGAAGGTCCACGCGGCCATGACGTCGCGGAGTCCCAGCGGCGGCAGCCACTCGCCGTTGACACGGTCGATCTCGGCGTACGTCTTGCGGGCCTCGGCCCTCGGCTCGAGCTGCTTGGCCTCGGCGCGGGTGAGCACCCAGTTCTTGAGCGGCTTCTCCGGGGAGGCATCGGTGTCGTACCTCTGCACGATGTCGAGGAAGAGGCGCCAGTCGACCGGGCCGCTGGTGATCTCGTCATCGGCGGCGTCATAACCGGTGCGGCCGTCGTAGACGTCGTCGACCACATGGGTCAGCTCCTCGTCGGAGAGGTCCGCGAGCATGGCCGAGACTGCTGTGTAGGCGGCCGGGTAGCCGTACGCGTCCTTCTCCTGGCTCCAGCCGGCGGCATCCCAGGTCAGGAGGGGGAACGCGGCCTTGCCGCGACGCTTCACCTTGCCGTACTTCTGCCCCTTGGCGCCGACCTTCTCCGTCGCGTGCTGGGCGACGAGCTCGGTAAGGCCCTCGCTCAGCCAGCGGCCCTCGACGATGTCGGGGTTGATCCAGGCGTGGGTCATCTCGTGGTAGAGGATCGCCGTGTCCAGGTCCTCGGAGACGACGATCTCGTCGGCGTCGGAGTCGAACCAGGCGTAGCCGACCGCCTCCGCCGAGCCGTCCTCACGAATCGTCTCCAGCCCACCGGGCCACTCGTTGCCGGTCAGCTCCTCCAGCACCGGCATGCCCTCGGTGACCCGCTTCTCGGCGAAGTCGATCCACTCCTTGTCCTTGGGAAAGCTCTGCAGCGACAGCTTCGTGTCGCCGACCTTGATCTTCTTCTCGTCGAAGGCCTTCGGGTCGCGGGCGGAGACGCCGGCGTCGACGAAGTCGCCCTCGGAGTGCCAGGTCGTCGTCTTGCCCTTGGTGCGTTTGCTGAAGTCGCCCGATGAGGCGGTGAACGTCATCGACTTCGGCAGCACGACGTCGACGGTCACCTGCCCGTCGTCACCGAGGCCGATGACGGGGAAGACGGCGTAGCCCTCGCCGATCCGGGTGTGGTTCTTCTTCGCCCGGATCGGGGCGCCCTTCAGCTCGTACGTCCAGGTGATCGTGCGCGACTTGCCGTAGTAGAGGTTCGGGAAGGACACCGTCACCACCGCGAGACCGGTGCCCTTGATCTTCTCGGTGCTCACCGGCAGCTTCGCGCCGTTGCTGGTCGCCCTGACCTTCGTCGCCCCAGCCGGGATCGGGATCGCGTGGCCGGTCAGGAAGTAGTAGGTCGTGGCCGTGCTCGGCTGCTGGTTGGTGACCGTGACCTCGGCCTTCACCTTGACGATCTTGGCCTTCTCATCGAGCACATAGCGGGTGCGCGAGGACTCGCCGACTCCGTCGTTGGGCGCCGCGACGGCTGCTGGCGCGGTCGTCACCAGCCCAGCACCCAGCACCCCCAGCACGAACACACCTGCCACGACGCGCCGGAGTCGACCTGCTCCCTGACCGTTCTCCACCCAGGAACCTTAGACCGATGCCCCGATGGGTACGTCCTTTTTAAAGCCTTCTGGGACGCCCGGCCCGGGGCATCAGGCCCAGGGCGTGCCCCATTTGTCGGCGAAGGCGATCTCCTCGAGCGGCCGCCGGACGCGCTCGCGCTCCTCGCGCTCCGCGTCGCGTGGGTCGACCTGCGCGGGGTCGCCGTGGAGGCCGACCGCGATCCCGGTCATCACCTTCCACCAGTCCGGTACGCCGAAGGCCGCTGCCACGGCATCGTGGTCGAACCCGGCGAACTGGTGGGAGGAGAGGCCGAGAGACGCGGCCTGCACGGTGAGATGCGCCGCCGCCTGACCGAGGTCGTAGTGGGAGTAGTCCGACCACTTCGGACCGTTGCCGTCCGGGCCCACCCCGACCTGGGACACAGCGACGAACACGGCCGATGCCCGCGGCACCCAGCCGGAGTTCCCGCGCGAGAGGTGGCTCACGAACGTCGCGTGCCCGGCCGATCCGCGGGGCAGCACCAGGAACGACCACGGCTGGCTGTTGCCCGCACTCGGCGCCCACCGGGCCGCCTCGAGGAGCAGCCTGATCTCGACGTCGGAGAGCTCGTGGGCCGGGTCGAAGACACTCACCGACCAGCGGTCACGCAGGTGCTCGGTCAGGTCCTCGGCGCCGGCCTGGGGCGCCCGCTTCGCGGCAGTCATGCCTCTATTCTGCAATGTCTACCGACTTGGAAGACAAACGTCTCAAGGTGACGTCAGGCGAGGTAGCGGCCGGGCCGGTGGTTGAAGGCCAGGATGATGTTGAGGACGACCGCGCCGAGAGCGGAGAGGAGGACGGTCGCGGGCGAGACGACGAAGAGCGCGAGCAGGATGACGCTGATGTCGAGGCCCATCTGGACGTACCCGGCCCGGAGGTTGAGCCGCTCCTGCAGGAGCAGGGCGAGTACGTTGAACCCGCCCAGCGAGGCACCGTGGCGGAAGATCACCAGGAGCCCGAGGCCGACGAGCAGGTTGCCGGCGACAACCCCGTAGACAGTGTCGAGGCCGTCGAGCGGAAGCAGGTCGGCGTGGACCCGGGTCATCGCCGAGACCGCGATGACGCAGCCCAGCGACCGGAGGGTGAACCCGATGCCCTTCTTGGAGAGCGCGAGCCCGAAGAAGGGCAGGTTGACCAGGACGAACAGCACCTCGAACGGCAGCCCGGTCCAGTAGCTCACCAGCAGGCTCAGGCCCGCGGTGCCGCCGGTGACCGCGCCGACCGACTGGATCAGGTAGAGCCCCAGCGAGGTCACCACGATGCTGGTCACGTAGCCGAGCGCGTCCTCCAGCAACGTATGAGGGACGCGGATCGACTCGAGGGAGTCTGTAAACAGCTCGGACACGACACTCATTCTGGGTGTCGTGCCCGAGCCGTGCAGAATTCACCAGGGCGAGACTTGCGTCACGTTTCCGCTGGTCAGGTGTTGTTTGTCGTGCTTATGCCGGTCAGGCAGGCACCCGGGCGAGGGCGTTGACGATCTCGTCGACCTTCGCCTTGGCGTCGCCGAAGAGCATCTGCGAGTTCTCCCGGAAGAAGAGCGGGTTCTGCACACCGGCATAGCCCGCAGCCATCGACCGCTTGAAGACGACCACGTTCTTGGCCTCCCAGACCCGCAGGACGGGCATGCCCGCGATCGGGCTGGTGGGGTCCTCGGCGGCGGCCGGGTTCACGGTGTCGTTGGCACCGATGACCAGGACGACGTCGGTCTCGGCCAGGTCGTCGTTGACCTCGTCCATCTCCAGGACGATGTCGTAGGGCACCTTGGCCTCGGCCAGCAGCACGTTCATGTGGCCGGGGAGACGGCCGGCGACCGGGTGGATGCCGAAACGTACGTCCACGCCCTTGTCCCGCAGGATGCGGGTGAGCTCGGCGACCGGGTACTGCGCCTGGGCGACAGCCATGCCGTAGCCGGGGGTGATCACGACGGAGGAGGCGCCGGCGAGGAGCTCGGCGGTGTCCTCGGCGTTGATCTCGCGGTGCTCGCCGTAGTCGACGTCACCGGCAGGCCCGGCCTCGATGCCGAAGCCACCGGCGATGACCGAGATGAACGAGCGGTTCATCGCCTTGCACATGATGTAGGAGAGGTACGCACCGGAGGAGCCGACCAGGGCACCGGTGACGATCAGCAGGTCGTTGCCGAGGAGGAAGCCGGAGGCGGCCGCGGCCCAGCCGGAGTAGCTGTTGAGCATCGAGACCACGACCGGCATGTCACCGCCGCCGATGGAGGCGACCAGGTGCCAGCCGAGCGCCAGCGCCACGACGGTGACCGCGATCAGCAGCGGGAGCGTCGGGTTGATGACGTAGACGACCGTCAGGATCACGAAGACGACCAGGGCGCCGATGTTGATGACGTTCTTGCCGGGCAGCATCAGCGGCGCCGACTTCATCCGCGCGGAGAGTTTGAGGAAGGCCACGATCGAGCCGGTGAAGGTGACCGCACCGATGAAGACGCCGATGAAGACCTCTGCCGAGTGGATGGCACCACCGTGGACGTGGCCGGCAGCGGCCTCGAGGTGGCCGTTCCAGCCGATCAGGACGGCCGCCAGACCCACGAAGGAGTGCAGCAGCGCGATCAGCTCGGGCATTCCGGTCATCTCGACGACCTTGGCACGCCACAGGCCGATGACCGCGCCGATGGCGACCGCGACGACCAGGACGATCACCGCGGTGGTGGTGCCGCCGTCGACGACCTGGATGATGGTCGCGACCAGCGCCAGCGTCATGCCGGCGACGCCGTAGAGCCAGCCCTGCGAGGCGGTCTCGTGCTTGGACAGCCCTGCCAGCGACAGGATGAAGAGGAGGGCGGCGACGAGGTAGGCCGCACCAGCGATCGAGAAGATATCCATGATCAGGCCTTCCGGAACATCGAGAGCATGCGGCGGGTCACGGCGAAGCCACCGAAGATGTTGATGCTCGCCAGCAGCGTGGCGATGCCCGCGAGCACGAGCACCACGTTGTCAGCGACGGTGAGCTGCAGCAGGGCGCCCACGACGACGATGCCGGAGATCGCGTTGGTCACCGACATCAGCGGAGTGTGCAGCGCATGGTGCACATGACCGATCACGTAGAACCCGATCACCACCGACAGCGTCAGCACCGTGAAGTGCCGGGTGATCTCGGCCGGAGCGACCGCGTTGAGCAGGAAGAGAGCGAGCGCACCGGTGCCGACCAGGGCGAGCTTGGCGGAGGCGGAGAGCGGCTTCTGAGTCTCCTTCACCGCCACCTCGGCCGGAGCGGCCACGGCCGGAGCCGCAGAGACCTGGACTGGCGGGGGCGGCCAGAGCACGCCGCCGTCGTGCACGACGGTCAGGCCGCGCTGGACCTGGTCCTCGAGATCGAGGGCGAGTACGCCGTCCTTCTCCGGTGTCACCAGCTTCATCAGGTTCACGAGGTTGGTGCCGTAGAGCTGGCTGGACTGCGCGGGAAGACGCGCGGGCAGGTCGGTGTAGCCGATGATCGTGACGCCGTTGGGCGTGGTGACGACCTCGTCCTTCACCGTGCCCTCGACGTTGCCGCCCATCGCGGCCGCCATGTCGACGATGACCGAGCCGGACTTCATGCTCGCCACGTCGGCCGCCGTGATCAGCTTCGGCGCCGGACGCCCCGGGATCAGCGCGGTCGTCACGATGATGTCGACGTCCTCGGCCTGCTCGGAGTAGATCTCCGCGGCACGCTGGTCGTACGCCTCCGAGGTCGCCTTCGCGTAGCCGTCGGTCGACTTCTCGACCTCGACCTCCACCTTCAGGTATTCACCGCCGAGCGACTTGACCTGGTCGGCGACCTCCGGACGAGGGTCGGTCGCGCGCACGATCGCGCCCAGCGAGCTCGCCGCACCGATCGCGGCCAGACCGGCCACACCGGCTCCGGCCACGAGCACCTTCGCCGGCGGCACCTTGCCCGCCGCGGTCACCTGGCCGGTGAAGAACCGGCCGAAGTGGTGGGCCGCCTCGACCACGGCGCGGTAGCCCGCGATGTTGGCCTGGCTGGAGAGGATGTCCATCGACTGCGCACGCGAGATACGCGGCACCGCGTCCATCGCGAAGGCGTCGACCTTGCGGGCGGCCAGGGCGTCGAGCAGCTCGGCGCTCTGCGCCGGCGCCAGCGGGGCGACCAGGGTGGCGCCGCTCTTCAGCAGCTCGACCTCGCCGACGGAAGGCGCGTTGACCCGGAAGACCAGGTCGGCACCCCACGCGTCGGCGGCCGTGCCGATGCGGGCGCCGGCCTCGGCGTACGCCTCGTCCTTGAAGCTGGACGCCTCTCCGGCTCCACCCTCGATGACGACGTCATAGCCCAGACCGGTCAGTTGTTTGACGGTCGCGGGGGTGGCCGCTACCCGGGTCTCCCCGGGCTTCGTCTCTCGGGTCACTCCGATGAGCATCCTCGACTCCTTGGGTCTAGCTGCGCAGTGTCTTCAGTCTCCAGCATGGTGGGATCCCGGTCAGCCGATCAGCGCGTGACCGATGAATGACCGGCGGGGTCCGGAACCCCACCGTGCTGGTTACTGGCCGGTAACGGTAGGGCAGATCAGCAGGTGGACACCAGGTTTGTCCGGTTGTATCGGTCCAATACCTGTGGTCTTCCTCACGTCCTCACAGCTCGCTGTCGAGCTGCGCCATGAACTGGGTCGGGTAGCGGTCGCCGCGGGCGGCGCCGACGGGCACGGCGGCGGCGATGCGAGCGAGATCCCCGTCGTCGAGGGTGACCTCGTTCGCACCTGCCATCGACTCGACCTGGCTGACCCGGCGGGAGCCGATGACGGGGACGATGTGCTCGCCGCGCGCGGCGACCCAGGCGATCGCGAGCTGGGCCAGGGTGACGCCCTTGGCCGAGGCGATCTCCTCCAGGGTGGTGAGCAGCGCGCGGTTGTGGTCGAGGTTGTCGCCCTGGAAGCGCGGCATGTGGGCGAGCGAGCCGCCGAGGGCGCCGCTGCCGCCGATCAGGCCGCGGCCGAGGACGCTGTACGCGGTGATCCCGATGCCCAGCTCGCGACAGGTGTCGAGGATGCCGTTGGTCTCGATCCCCCTGCTGAGCAGGGAGTACTCGATCTGCAGGTCGCTGATCGGGGCCACCGCGGCGGCCCGCCGGATCGTATCGGCGCTGACCTCGCTCAGCCCGATGTGGCGTACGTATCCGGCCTCCACCAGCTCCTGGACCGCGCCCACGGTCTCCTCGATCGGCACCTGCGGGTCGAGCCGGGCGGGGCGGTAGATGTCGATGTGGTCGGTGCCGAGTCGCTGGAGGGAGTAGGTCAGGGAGGACCTGACCGCCTCGGGGCGGGCGTCGAAGCCGGCCGGCATCCCGACCGGGGTGAGCAGTGCGCCGAACTTCACCGAGAGCACCACGTCGTCGCGGTCGCGCTCGCGCAGCGCCCGGGCGATCAGCATCTCGTTGTGGCCGGCGCCGTAGAAGTCGCCGGTGTCGATCAGGGTGCCGCCGGCGTCGAGGTAGGCGTGGATGACGCGTACGCCTTCCTCGTCGTCGACCGCGCCGTAGACGCCGGAGAGGCTCATCCCGCCCAGCGCAGGGGAGGTGACCGTGGGGCCGTTCTTGCCGAGCTGTCGGCTGCTGAACTTGATGTTGTGGGTCGTCATGACGTCCAGCGTGCGGCGCTCGACGGACCCTCGGGAGGCACGGCACATCCAGGGACGAGCCGTCCCTGGATAACCGGACGCCACCGACGGAGGATGGGGAGCGTGACCGACCGCCGCGAGCTCGCCGACTTCCTTCGCCGTCGCCGGGAGCTGCTCCGGCCCTCCGATGTGGGTCTCCCGGACGGGTTGCGGCGGCGTACGCCTGGACTTCGGCGGGAGGAGGTCGCCTCGCTGGCCGGGGTCTCGACCGACCACTACACGCGGCTGGAGCAGGCGCGTGGGTCGGCGCCGTCGGAGTCGGTGCTCTCCGCGATCGCGCGGGCGCTGCAGTGCGATCTCGATGAGCGCGACCACCTCTTCTACCTCGCCGGGATGACGCCGCCTCCGCGGCGGGCGGGCAATTACGTACGTCCCGGTCTGATCGCCCTCGCCCGGCGGCTGACCGACGTCCCCGTCGTGATCTGCACCGACACCGGCGAGATCGCCTGGCTCAACCCGCTCGCCACCACGCTGCTGCCGCCGCTGCCCGAGGGGCCCGGCCGGGGCCGCAACATGATGTGGCGCTGGTTCATCGAGCCCGACCGCCGGCCGGCGCCGCGGGAGGACTGGGACCGGATGTCGGCGAGCCACGTGATGGACCTGCGGGCGACGTACGCCCGGCGGGCCGGTGACTCCGACATCACCTCGCTGGTGCACGACCTCCTCGCCGCGAGCGAGGAGTTCCGCGAGCTGTGGGAGCGCCACCAGGTCGGCGTGCGGCGTGCCGATCTGAAGACGTTCATCCATCCGGAGGTCGGCCCGGTCGCCGTACGCTGCGAGGTCCTGCTCACCGAGGAGGCCGACGTGAAGCTGCTCGCCTACTTCCCGGCCGAGGGCACCGATGCCGCGGAGAAGCTGGAGCTGCTCCGCGTCATCGGCACCCAGCGGCTCACGAGCGCGGACTCATCACCCACCTGAGGGCGATGAAGCGGATCAGCGTGGCCGCAGCGTTGGCGGCCACGAGCACGACGATCTCGATGGCTCGCGCGGGTGTCGGCGCGGCCAGGTGGAGGAGTGCGAGCGATCCCGAGGTCAGGGTCAGCCCGACACCGAAGGCGGCCAGCCCGGCGACGTGATGCTTCACCGCCCCCTGCCGCGCGGTGATCCCGAAGGTCAGCCGGCGGTTGGCCGCGGTGTTGGCGACCGCGGTCACCAGGAGCGCGATGAGGTTCGCCGCCTGCGCTCCGACGGCTGTGCGGAGGAGGACGTAGAGGAGCAGGTACGCCAGTGTGCTCATCACCCCGATGGCGCCGAACCGGATCACTTGAGCCGCCAGGCTCGGGCTCCGCACGGGCCCGGGAGGACGTACGCCACTCAGGTCGATCCGACCGCTGACCAGCCCGAACAGCAGCCGGCGGATGCCAACGAGGTCCTCCTTGATCGTCGTGACGATGTCGACGCGCGAGTCGGGGTCGTCGACCCAGTCGACCGGCACCTCGTGCACGCGCAGCCCCGCCTCGGAGGCGAGGACGAGCAGCTCGGTGTCGAAGAACCAGCTGTCGTCCTCGATCAGCGGGAGCAGTTTCTCGGCGACGTCGCGGCGGAGCGCCTTGAAGCCGCACTGGGCGTCGGTGAACTCCGCGGACAGGACCCCGCGCAGCAGCAGGTTGTAGCCCTTGGACAGGAAGTCCCGCTTCGGGCCACGCTCGATCCGGCTGCCGCGGGCCAGCCTCGACCCGATCGCGACGTCGGAGTGGCCCGAGAGGAGCGGTGCGAGCAGGGGCGGCAGGGCCCGCAGATCGGTGGAGAGGTCGACGTCCATGTAGCCGACCACCTCCGCGCGTGACGTGGACCAGGCCGCCTTGAGCGCTCTGCCCCGGCCCTTCTCGTCGAGGTGGATCGCGCGGACCCGGGTGATCTCGGTCGCGAGCCGCTCCGCGATCTTCCAGGTGCCGTCGGTGCTGGCGTTGTCGGCGATCGTGATCGTCGTAGAGTAGGGCAGGGTGCGCAGGTAGCCGTCGAGGTGGCGTACGGACTCCTCCAGTCCCTTCTCCTCGTTGTGGACCGGGATCACCAGGTCGATCGTCGTCAGCACTCGCTTCTCGTCGACGACCCGCGGGCCGCGCGAGAGTGCCGTGTCCGCGGTCATGCGGCCCCCTCGGTCAGGTCGTAGACCGTGGAGCTGCCGATCGTGGTCTGGGTGAAGTTCTCCTCCACCCAGGCGCTGATCTCGGAGGCGCTGGAGGTCTCGTCGCTGCTGCCTCCTCTGGCGCCCATCCCGCCCATGCCGCCCATACCGCCGCCGGCGATGAAGTAGTGGATCTCGCCGTTGGCGACGTACTCCTGGAACTGTTCGAGCGTGATGCTGTTCGAGGTGCCGTTGAAGCCACCGATCGCCATCACGGCCTCGCCGGTCTCGAGCTGGAGCCCGGCCGCGGTCTGGGAGCCGATCGTCGCGGCCGCCCAGGTGTAGTTACCGGCGTTGGTGCTCACCGCCTCGGCGAGCTCCTCATCGACCGCACCGCCGCCCATCATTCCGCCTCCGCGCATCCCGCCGGGCATACCGTCGGGCATTCCGCCGCCGGGCATCTGCGGCATCTGGCCGGTCGGCGGGGTGCCGTTCTGGGTCTGAGGACTGGGGCCGCCGCCGGCACCACCGGGGCGACCACCACCCATCCCGCCCATGCCGCCGCCCTCGTACGGCCCAGCGGTCACGATCGAGCCGGTGTGTGCGGTGCCGATCGTCTGGATCGCGTACGCCGCGGGCCCGAGGCCCACGGTCACGGCCGCCGTCGCGAGGACCGCCGCGGCTGCCCGGCGGGTGAGCCTGTCCGCGAAGACGAACGCGGCAGCGGCCCCGAGGCCGATGATCAGTACGGTCCAGCGCAGTGCGTCGTACGGCTGCTCGTTCGGCTGCCCGAGGAGCACCCAGCCCCACACGGCGCTGCCGGCCATCGCGACCGCGAGGGTGATCCGGGCGACGAGGTTGTCGCGGTCACGCCACACGATCACGGCTCCGACGACAGCGGTGATCGCGATCCACGGGGCCAGCGCGACCACGTAGTAGTCGTGGTAGATGCCCTCCATGAAAGAGAAGACCAGGCCGGTGACGAGCATCGTGGCACCACTGAGCATCAGCGCGGCACGAGTCAGGTCGGTACGCGGCGACCTGCGCAGCGCGACGAGCCCGGTGACGAGGAGGAGCAGAGCCGCCGGGAGCAGCCACGAGACCATCCCGCCCGAGACGCCCTGAAAGAGGCGCAGGATCCCGGCCGAGCTGGAGAAGCCCGCATTGCCGAGGCCGCCGTAGTCGCCGCCGTTGAGCCGCCCGACGCCGTTGTAGCCGAGCGTCAGCTCGAGGAGCGAGTTGCTGGTCGAGCCGTCGATGTAGGGGCGCCAGGACTCGGGGATGAGCTCGACGATCGCGATGTACCACCCGGCGCTGACGACCATGGCGACGAAGCAGGCGATGCCGTGAGCCATCCTCCTGCCGAACGATCCCTTGCCCGCGATCAGGTAGACCACCGCGATCGCCGGGATGATCAGGAACGCCTGCAGCATCTTGGTCAGGAAGCCGAAGCCGAGCAGCGCCCCGGCCAACACCATCCACCTGCCCTTGCCGGTCTCGATCGCCTTGAGCGTCGAGAACCCGGCACCGACCAGCAGCAGGAGCAGCAGCGCGTCCGGGTTGTTGAACCGGAACATCAGCGCCGCCGCCGGGGTCAGCGCGGTCAACGCCCCCGCCGCGATCCCCGCCTGCCACGGCGCGACCTTCTTCACCATGGCGAAGACGAGCCCGACCGTCCCGACACCCATCAGTGCCTGCGGCACCAGGATGCTCCACGACGACAGCCCGAAGAGGCGTACGGACAGGCCCATCACCCACAGCGACGCCGGCGGCTTGTCGACCGTGATCGAACTGCTCGCGTCGAGCGCCCCGAAGAACCACGCCTTCCAGCTCTCGCCGCCGGCTTGTGCGGCGGCGGAGTAGTACTGATTGGCGTATCCGGACTCCGAGAGCGTCCAGAGGTACGCGGCTGCTGTCAGGGTCAGCAGAATGATGAGCGCCGTGCGGTCGGGGGTTGGGCGCCAGCTTCTTGTCTTCGTCGGCGATGTTGCCGTTGGTGGGTCGAGGAGTTGGGTCATGGCGACCACGCTTGGGGGTGGGGCTGTGATCGTGGTTTTGGGCGGCTGTGAGAGGGCTATGGGCTGCTGTTACTTCTGGTTGGGGTGGGCCGCCGACCCGTTCTTGGAGGGTCTTCTCGACGAACCCCGGAGTCAAGGACGGCCTGCGGCCGCCGGCTTCGCCGGCCGCTTCGCGGTCCTGGACACCGGGCCCCGTCGAGAAAAGATTTGGCTGGCTATCGGGGCGGCGGCCCGGGTGTGGCGCAGCGGATCGTTGCTCGAGAGGTCGGGGTCGAGGGGCGTGAGGGTGGCCCTTCGGGCCACTTACCATCCACAGACGCTAGGCCGTTCGCTCACCGCGAAAACTGTCTTTGACCTGGGAAAATAGATGGGCAGAGCAGGGCGGACGGCGTAGAATCAGACCCATCACAGCACACCTCTGAAAGGGGAGGATGGCGATGAGTCTCGGCCGCTCGATCGACCACTGGGGCACCAACCCCGGTGATGCGATCGACGCTGCTTTGAAGGCCATCGAGACCGCCCTCCAAGACCTGCTGGCCACCGACCCCGCCTATTGGCGGACCGGGCAGAAGAAGGACCTGCTGGAGCGGTTGGAGAAACTCCAGGCCCAGCAAGCCGCGCTGAAACTCCGAGTGCTCGCGTCCGCGGGCGACATCGCCGAAGAGACCGGTGCCAAGGACGCATCCGGATGGATGCGCGCCGAGCTCTTGGTCGACAAGGCCGCCGCCCGCTCCCAGATCAAACTCGCCGCCAGCGTCGCGAAGTACGACCTCGTCGCCGCCGGCCTCGCAGAAGGTGTCGTGTCCCACGACAAGGCCAGGGTGATCACCAAGGCGCTCGACAAGATCGAGACCAACCCGATCGCGAGTGCTGAAGACCTGGCCCTGGCGGAGAAGCTGCTGGTCGACTACGCCACCGGGTTGACCGCGAACGAGCTCCGCATCGTCGGCAAACGGATCTTGGCCGAGGTCGACCCGGCCCGGTTCGAGGACGCCGAAGCCAAGGCCCTCCTTGCTGAGGAAGAACGCGCCCACCAGAAGACCGCGTTGCGGGTGTGGGACAACCACGACGGCACCGTCGGGTTCGAGGGTGTGCTGCCGACCTCGATCGGGATGCGGTTCAAGCGGCTGGTCGAGGCCTACGCCCAACCCCGCAAGCAACAGCTCGTTGGCAAGGGCGCGCCGCTGCCTCCGTGGGAGCGGCTGATGGGCCAGGGCTTCGCCCGGTTGTTGGAGACCGTAGACCCGGCGGCGCTGCCCCGGCACGGTGGCGATGCGACCACCATCAACGTGGTCATCTCCCTCGACGAGCTCCGCAAAGACCTCGGCATCGCCACCCTGGGCTACGACGAGACCAACGGCACCACGATCACCGCGGCCGAGGCCCGGCGGATGGCGTGCAACGCGACCATCATCCCCTGGGTGTTGGGCGGCGACAGCGAGGTCCTCGATGCAGGTCGGGGCAGCCGGTTCTTCCAGCCCATCCAACGCAAAGCACTCCGGCTGCAGCAGAAATGCTGCCAAGCCGAAGGCTGCGACATGCCACCCGAATGGTGCGACGCCCACCACCTCGACCCCTGGGCCGCCGGCGGAAAGACGGACCTGAAAGACGGGGCGCTGTTGTGCCCGCATCATCACCGCCTCGCGCACAACCCGGCGTACGTTCATGAGCGGTTGCCGGATGGCACGATCCGGTTCACCCGCCGCCCCTAACCGGCCGGGTGAGGAATCCACGCCACCAGGACCCGCCAGACCTGACGATTCCAATCGTCGATCGTTCTCAGCTCTCGCTGAAGCCGTCCGTCCCGGTGCCCCACGAGCGTTCCGGCCGATCCCTCGACTCCACACTGGCCGTTTTCCCCTTGGCGGGGACATTCCCCCACGGCAGTGAATGTTCCCCACGCTCCGGAGGATGGGGAACCTCCGCGCCCGTGGGGAACTCTCCGGGTCAGTGGGGAACTGATGACCCTGCCGGCACCGAACCCGCCCCGGCCAAAGCGACGGCCCACTTGTGAACGATTCACAAGGTCACGCCCACTGCCATAGGCACCCACGAGGCACCAAGCCACCCGCGCACGACCAACCCACAGCCCCAAGCCCGCACCCAGACTGAATCCGCTGCGCCACACCCTCGCCGCCGACCCGATACAGGCCAAATCTTTCTCGATCGCGCGCCGGGTCAAGGATCGCCGCAGGCGACCGGCGAAGCCGGCGGGCGAAGCCCGTCCTTGACGCGGCGCGCGATCGAGAAACAATCAAACCAAGGGTCGGCGGCGAAACACTGCGACGAAGCCACGACCCCTCCAGCGCGGCGAACACAGACCAAACCAGGACTCAACAGAGCTCGACCACCGAAAGCCAACACCCGGAACAGCAAGGTCCGACGCGCCGTACGTGTCCGAGATCACGTTCCCAGACACACCTAAAACAAGAACACGTTCTAGGATTGAGCGTGAAACCCACGCAGGACCTCGTAACCACCTGGTGGAACGGATTCGGAGGGTTACACGACCCCCTTTAGGCTTGCCTTAGTACATCCACGGAAGGTTGAACTCCCTTATGCGTGACATCCGCGTTGCGATCGTCGGTGCCGGCCCGGCCGGCATCTACGCTGCCGACATCCTCACGAAGGAGCACCCTGGTGCGCGCGTCGACGTCATCGAGCGCCTGCCTGCTCCCTACGGCCTGGTTCGCTACGGCGTGGCTCCTGACCACCCGCGAATCAAGGAGATCATCAAGGCTCTGAAGCGCGTCCTGAACCAGGACAGCATCCGCTTCATCGGCAACGTCGACTTCGGCACCGACCTCAAGCTCGACGACCTGCACCGGTTCTACGACGCCGTCATCTTCGCCACCGGCGCGATGGCCGACCGTGAGCTCGACATCCCGGGGATCGACCTGCCCCAGTCCTACGGCGCGGCCGACTTCGTCAGCTGGTACGCCGGGCACCCCGACGTCTCCCGCGAGTGGCCCCTCGACGCCGAGGAGGTTGCCGTCCTGGGCGCCGGTAACGTCGCGCTCGACGTCGCCCGCATGCTGGCCAAGCCCGCCGAAGAGCAGCTGGTCACCGAGATCTCCGACAACGTCTACCAGGGCCTGAAGAAGAACCCTGCCAAGACGGTCCACGTCTACGCCCGCCGCGGCCCGGCGCACATCAAGTTCAGCCCGATGGAGCTGCGCGAGCTCTCCCACTCCCCGTCGGTCGACGTCGTCGTCGAGGAGGAGGGCTTCGAGATCGACGAGGCCGGCGAGAAGGCGATCCAGAGCCACAAGGCGACCAAGCTGGTGGCCGACATCCTCCTGAAGTACATGGAGGCGCCCGCCGGCGACAAGCCCCACAAGATCGTCATCCACATGATGCAGAACCCCGTCGAGATCCTCGGCGAGGACGGTCAGGTGGTCGCGCTGCGCAGCGAGAAGACCGAGTACAACGGCGACGGCACCGTCACTGGCACCGGCGAGTTCACCGACACCCCGGTCCAGGCCGTCTACCGCGCCGTCGGCTACCTCTCCGAAGCCCTTCCCGACGTGCCCTTCGACAGCGAGAACGGCGTCATCCCCAACGCCGGCGGCCGGGTGCTCGACCTCAACGGCGAGCACCTCAACGGGACGTACGTCACCGGGTGGGTCAAGCGCGGACCGGTCGGCCTCATCGGCCACACCAAGTCCGACGCCAAGGAGACCATCGACAACCTCCTCCAGGACCTCGACAAGCTCAAGCCCGCCGAGCTCGGCTCGACCGCCGCCGTTCTCGAGCACCTGTCCGGCAAGGGTGTCGAGTTCACCACCATCGAGGGCTGGGAGAAGCTCGACAACCACGAGCGGTCCCTCGGCGAGGCCCAGGGCCGCGAGCGGATCAAGGTCGTTCCCCGTGACGAGATGATCCAGATCTCCAACCACTGCCACTGACGCACGAGGTACGAAGCGGGCCGGCCATCCACACGGATGACCGGCCCGCTGGCATTTCCGCCACAGCCGACCGCACCGTCAACCAAAGGTTGACGCCAGCACATCGTCAACCTAGAGTTGACGCATGACGACTCCCCGCGATGCAGACCCTGCCCTCAAGGCCGTACGCCTCGACACCCTGATCGACTCGATCAAGCAGGCTCGGACCGAGCCCCTGGACCAGCTGGCCGACGCCATGGTGGTCGGCGAGCACCTCGGCGAGGTGGCCGACCATCTGATCGGGCACTTCGTGGACCAGGCCCGTCGCTCCGGCGCCTCCTGGACCGAGATCGGGACCCGGATGGGGGTGACGAAGCAGGCGGCGCAGAAGAAGTACGTCCCCAAGGCCGGCGAGACGGCGCTCGACCCGAACGCCGGGTTCGCGAAGTTCACCCCGCGTGCTCGCACCGTCGTCGTCGCCGCCCAAGGGGAGGCACGGAAGGCCGCGAACGCGGAGACCGGCGTACCTCACCTGGTGCTCGGTCTTCTCGCCGAGCCGGAGGGCGTCGCGGGCCACGCGATCAGGGCCCAGGACGTCACCCTCGACGCCGTGCGCGCCGCGGCGACCGCTGCCACCCCTGAGCCCTACGGGGAGGTCGGCGAGATGATCCCGTTCACCGCCGACGCCAAGAAGGTGCTCGAGCTGACCTTCCGCGAGGCCCTGCGGCTCGAGCACTCCTACGTCGGCACCGAGCACATCCTGCTCGCCCTCCTCGAGTACGAGGACGGCGCCGGGATCCTCCACGAGGCCGGGATCGAGAAGGCGCCGACCGAGCAGACCATCGCCTCGATCCTGGAATCGCTGCAGGTCGACTTCGCCGCGGCCGACAGCGCCGCCCAGGAATAGCCCGGGCCAGGAGGGGCTACCTGATCTGAGGGACCGCCGGTCCGTGCGAGCTGCACGTAGCGGCGGTCCCGATACGTTCCGAGGATGTCCCGCTTCGCCCGACTCGTCCTCGGCATCGTCCTGGCCGTCGCGGTCCTCAACGTGCCCGCCGCGGTGACGGCTCCGTCGGCGGAGGCGGCCTGTCGGCCGGCGCTCAAGTCCTTGACGCTCGCCAGGAGCACGGTGGCCGGAGGCACGTCGACGACCGCGACGGTCAGGCTGACCTGCCGGACCCCCAGGCGCGCGAAGGTGCAGCTGTGGGCCAGCACCGGCATCCGGGTCCCGGCGTACGTCTATGTCGCCGGCGGCCGGAGCACGCGCGTCGTCACCGTCCGGACCTCACCGACGACCGTTCGCAGCAGCGGCAGGGTCAAGGCGGTCTACCGGCAGGTGGTACGCCGCGCGACACTCGTCCGCACGGTGACCCCGTGCTACCCGACGCCGGTGCCCACCGCGGTGGCGTTGCCCTCCTACGTCCACGCCGGCCAGAGAGCCACCGGGACGGTCACGCTCGACTGCGTCGCCAAGACGTCCCTGGCGGTGAGCCTCACGTCGAGCTCGTCCTGGGTCACCGTCCCGGGCACCCTCACCGTTCAGGCCGGGCGGCGTACGGCGTCGTTCACGGCGGTCACGAAGGCGCCGGACGTAGGGACCCTGCCCGCGTTCAACGTGACGATCAGGGCGACCCGGAACCGGAAGAGCGCCGCCCGGGTGATGCAGGTCCGGCCGGAGATCCGGTCCTTCCGGAAAGGCGATCAGTTCACCGTCAACGAGCCGGTCCTGACGCCCGAGGGGTCGGACGGCTGGGTGCGGGGAACCCTCCGGATCACGCTGGACCATCCGGCGCCGCCGGGTGGGCTCGACATCAAGGGTTCCGTGGTTCCCGAGGGCCGGACCTGGACCGACGTGCCGATCTATCTCGACTCGTATCCGCCCGACTCCCGCGTGACCGACCACCTCACGATCACCGACTCCGCGGGCAACGTCCTGTTCGACGAGGACTTCACCTACATCGTCCATCCGGCACCGTGAGGGGGTCCCTGGCGTGCCGGGGCAACACCCCTGTGCCCGAAGCACGCCAGGGACGAATCAGGCGCCGGCGGGCGCGAGGACGATGTCGAACCGCACCTTCGACCAAGTGCCGTCGACGTCCCGACCGTCCGGGGTCGGCGTCCCGGCGGCCTGCCGCTCGAACCTCTTGATCAGCGACTCCTTGACCCCGAAGACGGTGTCCTTCCAGCCGATCGGGTCGCCCTCGGGGAAGATGTGGGTGACCAGCGTGCGGCAGCCCTCGTGGGTGACCATGAAGTGCAGGTGCGAGGCCCGCAGCGGCGAGCGCCCGACCGCGGCCAGCATCTTTCCGACGGGGCCGTCGTCCGGGATCGGGTACGGCGTGGGCGTCAGCCCCCAGAACCGGTAGCCGCCCTCGGCGTCGGTGAACAGGTGCGCCCGAGCCGCCCGCGCACCGGCATCGCGCTGGACGTCGTAGAGCCCGTCCTCGTCCGCCTCCCAGACCTCGATCTTGGCTCCGACCAGCGGTTTCCCGTCCGTGCCGGTGACCGTGCCGGTGACCCAGCACGGCTCTCCCGGGGCACCGAAGGCCATGTCTCCGCCCAGCTCGATCGCCGGGGAGTCCTCCACGAAGAACGGTCCGAAGACCGTGGCCTCGGTCGCGTCGGCGTACGCCTGGTTATTGATGTTGATCGTCTGCATCGAGGCGCCGAGGGTGTCGGAGAGGAGGATGAACTCCTGACGCACGTCATCGGTGATGTGGCCGGCCTTGGTCAGGAACTCGATGGCGGCGGCCCACTCGTCCTCGGTGAGGCGTACGTCGCGGATGAAGGCGTGCAGGTAACGCGTCAGCGACACCATGACCTCCTTCAGGCGCGGGTCCTCGCAGGCGTCGAAGGACGCGACGACGGTGTCGACCAGGGTCTGCTCGACCGCCTGCTGCTCCGGCGATACGCCAGCTACGTCGCTCATCAGCTCTCCTCTCCCGACCACGCCGCGGTCAGCAGCGCGGTCAGGTTCTCCTCGGTGACCGGGGTCGGGTTGTTGTCGGGGATGGCGGCCATGATCGGCGCGACCGCCTTGGCGATGCCGTCCTCGGGCATGCCGTAGTCCTTGAGCGCCTTCGGCGCCGAGAGCGTCGTACGCAGCTCCGCCAGCCCCGCCACGGCGCTCGGCGCCCCGAAGGCCGCCGCGATCCGCGCCTCCGCCTCGGGGGCGGACGGCGCGTTGAAGGCGAGCACGTGCGGGAGCACGACGGCGTGGGTCTGGGCGTGCGGCAGGTTGAACATGCCGCCGAGCACGTGGCAGATCTTGTGGTGCATGCCGGATCCGGCAGACGTGAACGAGACCGCAGCCAGGTAGGCGCCGTAGAGCGTCTGCTCGATCCCCTCGATGCTCTCCGAGTCGGCCTTGACGAGGGGGAGTCCGGCGGCGAGCCCGCGGATCCCCTCGGCGGCGTTGACCTGGTCGATGGGGTCCACCCGCGGACCCCACATCGCGTCGACGCAGTGCGCCAGCGCGTTGAGCCCGCTGGCGACGGTCATCTCGCCGGGCAGCGTGGTCAGCAACGAGGCGTCGTAGACGACCGACCGCGGCAGGACGCGGGCGTCGATACCGGTCGTCTTGGTCTCGCCCGTCGTCAGGCCCCAGACGTTGGTCGCCTCGGACCCGGCGTACGTCGTCGGGACCGCCACGATCGGCAGCCCCGTGGTGAGCGCGACGGCCTTGGCCAGGCCGGTGGTCGAGCCACCGCCGACGCACACCAGCGCGTCGACGGCGGACTCGGCCGCCCGCTCACGAGCCCGCTCGGCCACCTCGACCGGCACATGCATCACGACCTCGTCGTGGCGCAGCGCGACCGGTACGCCGGCCGTCACCCGGGCGGCGAGCTCGGCCTCGCGCGCGCCGGCGATGACCATCACCCGCCGCGCGCCGAGCTCGTCGATCTCGGCTGCCACCGCAGCGGGCGCCTCGCCGGTGGCGAAGCGGACCCGCTGCGGCAGCGACTCATGCGTGAACTTCATCGAATCCCCCCGCTCGACCGGAACGATCAGGCCTTGCCCAGCAGCGTCGCGACCGCCTCGCCCAGCGCGGCGCCGGGGTCGTCGGGAAGCGACATGGAGCGCCAGGCGATGTGCTTGTCGGGACGTACCAGGATCGCGCCCGACTCCTCGACCTCGCGGAGCTTGGCCCAGTCGAAGTAGAGGTCGGTGACCGCTCGGCCCGGGCCGATGACGACGGTCTGGAGCGGGATCCCGAACTTCGTCCGGGCCGCCTCCGCCGCGTCCTCCCACGCCTCGCCGGCGACGCCGGTGATCAGCGTCCACTGCGTGTAGGGGGCGAGGTCGAGCATCGCATGCTTCTCGACGTTGTCGCCGACCCAGGCGTGCGGCAGGTGCGCACCCGGCGAGGTCGACATCCGGTGGTAGAGGTCCTCGTCGTCGGTCGGCGCGGGCCGGGTGCCGTCGGAGACGATCGCGGTGGACTCGTAGAACTGGCCGAGCTCGACGCCGTGGGCGTTGAACTCGTAGTTCTTGCGCTCCATCGCGGTGACCAACGCGGCACGCTTGGCGGCGCCCTCAGGGGTGTTGGCCTTGCGCTCCTCGATGGCCTTGGCCATCTCCTCGCCCTCGAGGCCGACGACGCCGAGCGCCTCGAAGAGCTCACCGAACTCGCGCGCGGACTGGTTGGCGCGGGTGACGATGCGCTTGGCGACCGGGGCACGCTCGGCGGAGTAGGAGTCCAGCAGCGAGGTCTCCGCATAGCCCTGCAGCACCGCGGCGAGCTTCCAGGCCAGGTTGTAGGAGTCCTGGATCGAGGTGTTGGAGCCGAGGCCGTTCGACGGCGGGTGCCGGTGGATGGCGTCGCCCGCGCAGAAGACGCGGCCCTTCTGGGCGTGGGTCGCGTACATCTCGTTCACGCCCCACAGCGAGTAGCCGGTCACATCCGGCTCCAGGTCGGGCATCCCGAGCAGGTCGCGGATGACCTTGACCGCGTACTCCTCGGTCAGCTCCGGCGGCGGCTGGTTGATGTCGTAGCCCCACACGATCAGCCACTCGTCCCAGGGGCGGACCATGCGCACCAGGCCGGTGCCGATGCCGCCCACGTTCGAGCCCGGCTGGATGACCCAGTAGAGGACCGACGGGCGGTGGTCGACGAGCTCGGAGAGGTCGGCCTTGAAGGTGATGTTCATCGACCCGGCGATGTCCATCGCGCCCTCGAGCGGCAGGTCGATGTCGGCGCCGACCTGGGTGCGGGCGCCGTCGGCGCCGATGAGGAACTTCGAGCGGATCTTGTACTCGTGGCCGGTCAGCCGGTCGCGGGCGATCGTGGTGACGCCCTCGTCGTCCTGGGTGTGGCTGAGGTACTCGGTGGAGAACCGCGTCTGGGTGCCGCGCTCGGTCGCGTTTCGGACCAGGATCGGCTCGAGGTACGTCTGCGGGATGTCGACCGTCAGGCACGGCGAGGCGAGCTGGTAGTCGGCCTCGCGGTCGGGGCGGGTGCCCCAGGTGCGGATGCGGCCGATCTCCTCGCCGGCGATGCTGGTGCAGAAGACGGTGTCACCGACGAGCTCGTGCGGCGTCGCGTCGGCCAGCACCTGCTCCTCGATGCCCAGGTCGCGGAAGATCTCCATCGCGCGCTGGTTGGTGATGTGTGCCCGCGGGGTGTTCGCGGTCCAGCGGTACTTCGTGATCATGATGTTGTCGACACCGAGCTCGCTCAGGAAGAGCGCGGCGGAGGCGCCGGCCGGGCCGGATCCCACGACGAGGACGTCGGTGGTCACGACATCCTCGGTCTCGGGGACCTCGGTCTCTTGCTGGCCGTCGTCGAAGACTGGCATGTTCCTCACCTTTCCGAGGCCGCGGCGGGGTGTGGGATCACAGCCTCAGGGCGAGTCTTGCGGCCCGCTCGGGCCGCATCAAAGGTGGGGTCGCGGGTTGGCGGAAATGCGTACGCGACTAGGGCATCGCCGGCTGATCCGCGTCGGGCGCGGTCAGGGCCACCACCGCTCGCTCGATGGGCTTGGCGCCCATCTCCCGGGCCAGTCGAAGGGCCTGCTCGAGCATGGCGTTTGTCTGGCTGGACTGCCCCGTTCTCGCGGTCGCCTCGGCGCAGCGCCACGAAGCGACAGCCTCTTCCCAACCCCAACTGGCGCTGATGCAGCGGTCGATGGCGGTGTGCCAGAGATCGACCTCGTCGTCGCTTCGTCGACAGCGAGCTGATTCTGCCTCGAACAGCGACCGCAGTTCGGGTTGGGCTGCGAAGGGATCCCAGGGAAGCCGCTCTGCTTCCTCGAGCAGGTTGTCGAGCAAGGGTTGCCCACGACCTGTCGACCCGGTTCCCGAGGAGTCGATCGCCGCCAGGTCCGCAGCGGCCCACGCGCCCAACCGCAGCAGGTCGGCGGCTGTGTCCGGATCGGTGGGGTCGAGCTGGACATAGTCGAGGACCATCTGTCCTGCCTGCTCGGGTCTGCCGTGGCTGATCAAGTGCACCGCGCAGGATCTTGCGCCGGCCAGGCCGACCATGGACAGGAAGTCCGGGAGCAGTTCCTCGGCGCGGTGCAGGTGCTGGTCCGCTTCGTCGAGTCTCCCCAGCCGGCAGGCGAGTTCACACATCGTCAGCCTGGCGGCCACACCGGCGCTCTTGGCGAGCCGAGCGGGCAGAATCTCGCGGAGCGAGTCGCGCACTCCGGCCAGGTCCCCTTCGCACAGGGCGGCCTCTGCAGCGATGATGGCGAGGCAGGCCCCGGGGATTGGTGACCCGTGGGCGGCGACATCACCAAAGGCCGACCATGCGACGCGTCGAGTCTCCCCCGGCCATTGCGTGAAGATCGCCAGCGCCCATCCGGTCCGGCCGATCAAGTCGGGGTCGCCGATGGACAGCGCCAGTTCGTGCGCCCGCTCGGCGTCACCCCGCTGTGACTCGTGGATGATCGCGCGACCGCTGCCGAACACTGCATACGCCTGGGCTCGGAGAGCGACGGCTCGCGCGAGGTCCGTACCGCACCGGTTGGCGGCCTCGAGTGCCTGCTCGGCATGCTCAGCGGCGGCTGGCAGTCCTCCCCAAAATTCGGTCTCGGACAGGAGGCTCAGAGCCCGCACGTATTCCACGCTGTCGGGGAATGTCGACGCCAGGTCGACCGCCTCGTGGACTTCGACCATGGGCCGTTCCGAGGTGTGTCCGGAGTTGAACACCGCGTCACACCACAGGCACAGGATCTTCGAGGCCAGGCGGGGGTGCGTGGCTCGATCGACCAGCATGCGGGCGCGGTCGAGCCAGTCGTACTCCGCATCGAAGTCGCCCGTGAGCGCGGCCACCTCCGCCGCACGGGTGAGCAGGAGGACGTGGTCGCCGACAGCACGCCGGGTCGGTTCACCGGCCCTCGGCAGGAGCTCGATGACGCGCCTCAGGTGGGTCAGCTGCTCGGGGAAGACGCGCAAGTCCTCCGCCAGCCCGGCCGCCGTCAGCGAGCAACGGACCGCCTCATCGACGGCACCCGCCCGTTCGTGGTGCAGGGCGAGATCTCCCCAGCGGCGCATCTCCCCGGCCGGCGAGCCGCTGGGCGTGGTCAAGGTGTCGGCGATCGCCGCATGCAACGGAACGGCCTGCCCGGGGAGGAAGGTGTCGTAGAGGACTTCGGCCAGCAGCGGATGACGGAACCAGTAGCGGTCATCGCGGCCGACCGTGACCACTCCCACGGCGGTCGCCTGCACCAGGCACCGGGACAGGGCCTGGCTGTCGAGTGCGATCAGGCCGGCCATGACGGCGTACTCGTCGAACGTCAGCGGTCGGCCGGCGACCGAGAGCAGTCGCGCGACCTCCTGGGCGTCCAGACCGAGCCGGCGCCACGCGACCAGCAGTGCGTCCGCCAGGACGTCGGGGAGGGCCGCCGCAAGGGCTTCACTTCCCATGTCGAGGTCCCGCGCCAGCAGCTCGGTGAAGTACGCATTGCCCAAGGACCGGCCGTAGACCGCGTCCAGCAGTTTCAGGCTCGGCCTGGCGCCGAGCAGCGCCTTCAGCTGCTGCTCCGTCTCCTCGACCCCCAGGCGGCGGAGCCGCAGCTCCCGGACTCCGGGGAATCTGCGAACGTCGGCCAGCCACCCGTGCAGTCGGTGGCCCGGATCGAGCTCCTCGTCGCGGACCGTCGCCATGACGACGAGGTCCTGGGCATCGAAGCCCGCGATCAGGTACCCCAACAGGTCCAGCGACGAGTCGTCGGCCCACTGCAGATCGTCGATCACGAGCAGAGCGGGGCCGTGGGTCGCCAGCCAGGCCAGGCCCCGCGCAATCTCCGGAAGGAGGCGTTGGGGCTCCGCGTCCGCCGCCCCAACGAGCGAAGGGAGGATCGAGTCCAGCCGTGGTGCGACGGCCAGGAGGTCGGCCCGGGCTGTCGTCGATGCATTCGCCAGCCAGGCTTCCAGGGCCATCGCGAACGGGGAGTACGGCGACGAGGCAGCACCGAAGCGCGTGCACCGCCCCCACAGCACGTCGTACCCGAGATCCCGCGCCGTGCCGGCTGCCTCCGTGACCAACCGTGTCTTCCCGACACCGGCCTCGCCATGGACGATCACGGCGCCCGGGGAACCGTCGATCCCTCGTCCCAGCAGCTCTCCCAGTACCTGTAGCTCCTCCACCCTTCCAGCCAGCCGACGACCCGAAGGCGCCCCAGGAATGTGTGGAGCGGTCCGCGGCGCCCGTGGCCGCGGTGTCGCGCTGACGGCAGCAGCCTCGAGGTCCTCGTCGTGGTTGAGGATGGCGGCTTCGAGCCGCACCACCTCCTCACCCGGATCCAGCCCGAGCTGATCGGACAGGAGAGCGCGCAGGCCACGCAGCGCCTCCAGGGCCTCCGCCTGCCGATCGCTGCGGTACAGGGCGAGGGCCAGCTGCGCCCATCGGTGCTCGCGCATCGGGTCAGCATCAACCATCGCTCGTGCGCGGGGGACGATCTCGCGATGGCGGCCGACGCGAAGCTCGCCTTCGATCAGCAGCTCTTCGACGTCGTGTCGCAGCTCCTCGAGGCGCGCTGCCTCCTGCCGGCCCCGATCCCAGTCCTCGAGCTCGGGATAGGCAGGCCCCCGCCACAGGCCCAACGCTGACTCGAGCAGGTCGCGCGCCGCAGCCCAGTCGTCATCGACGAGCTCCCGAGCCTCCTGCAGCAGCTCCTCGAACCGCTGGGAGTCCAGGGTCCCTGCCGGCACCGTCAGTCGATACCCGTTGGGCACGGTCCCGATCGCATCCGCTCCCAGCAGGCTACGCAGGCGCGAGACGCAACCCTGGATGTTCTTGGCAGACGAAGCAGGCGGCCGATCCCCCCAGAGAACGTCGGCAAGGCGGTCCACGCTGAAGGCCTCACCGGGTGCGGTGGTCAGCGCGGCCAGAACCATCCGGTCACGGCCACCGACTCGACGCGGATCGCCGTGCACGCTCAGGGGACCGAGAACCGCGATCTCCACCTCACCACTGTCGACCCGCGCCAGAGCGGGCGTCAAGCCGGTTCGGTTCGGCTGCGAGTGGCCGGGGGACGCCGTCGACGCGGTCGATACCGGCGCGATACCGAGCCCCGACCGCCGCGGTACCCGCTGATGTCACAAAGGAGATCCACACCGGGCCACCAGCCCACGACCAAGGGAACGCCATGAACACCAGCAACACCCGCCGCGCCGTGACGAATCTCGCCGCTACCGCCGCCGTCGCGGGCGCGCTTACCATCATGTCCGCAGTTGCGCCCACGACCGCCGGCGCGCACCCTGCCGCCCCCATCCCCGACCCGACCACGCGTTGCGCCGAAAGCGTTGGATCCAGCATCGCGTCCATGGACATCGACCAGATCGTCACGATCTTGAAGGTGCAGAGGGCGAGGTACCTGATCGACCACCCGAGCCTCGTCCGCTGAGCGGCGGGGCACGTGGTACTCGACCCCGAGACGCGCGACTAGCGCGAGAGCCAGTCGAGGACCGCCGTGATCGTCGAGCCCGGCCTACGCGCCCACTTGAAGTGGTCGATGCCGGGCTCGGCCAGGTGGACCCGCGCGACGTCGAGCCCGGGCATCCGGCGCTGGATCTCGTCGACCGTCGCGCTCGGGGCCAGCCAGTCGCCCTCGATGGAGACGATCAGCGCGGGCTTCTTCAGCGCCCGCATCTCCGCGGTGACGTCGCGGGCCGGGCTGCCGAAGCGGAGCCGGCCGGTGCGGGCGTACCTCGCCCATTCCTTCATCAGGGTGCGGGCCTCGCGCCCAGCGAACTTGAGCTGCTTGCCGGGAAAGTGGCCGACGACGCGGCCGACGAGGCCCATCGCCTGGCTGGCGACCAGGAAGGCCGGGCCGTAGTTGCGCCAGTAGGGCGTCTGCGAGGCGACGTAGACCAGGCCGGCGACCCGGTCGGGGTGCAGCGCGGCATAGGCGCTGGCGGCCTGGCCGCCGAGGCTGTGCCCGAGGACGTACGCCGCACCGGCCGAGGCCGGGATCAGCTCACCGAGGCGGTCGACAGCGGCGGCGATGTCGTCGACAAGGTCGGCGTAGCCGAAGTCGTAGGACCAGCCGGCGACCCGCCCGCCGAGCTCCTCGTGGCCACGCTGCTCCATCCGGCCGACGTTGATCCCCGCCTCCGCGAAGGCGACGATCAGCTTGTCGTAGTAGCCGGCCGGCATGCCCATCGCGGGCACGACCAGAACCGTCGGCGCCTCGGGGTCCGCCGCACGAACCACGGTCAGCGTGAAGCTGGTGCCCTCGGCACGCTCGATTCCGTACGCGTCGGGGGCGGTCGTGGGGGTGGAAGTGTCGGTCATCCGACCAATGTTACTTGCGAGTAGCAATGTTCGGTCGGCCGCACCACAGAAGGCCGCGCAGCGGAGTATTCCGGCGGTCGGAAGTGTGGAGATCGGGCAGTCACGACGACAGCATCAGCCAGACGTACGAATCCCGCATCCAGGGATCCACAACAATCCCCCGCCTGTGCACAACCCTGTGGATAACTCTGGAGAGCGGTGGATAGTCGGGGATCAATCGGTCGGTTACTCGCAAGTAGAGCGACCGTTTGATCCCCGCTATCGGTTGAGGACCGTGTGGCCGACCGGGAAGATCTCGTAGCGACCACGCGCCATCAGGCCCCACAAACCGCGCGGCGCCAGCAGGACGACGGCGATCGCTACCGCTCCGAGCGCGACGAGATACCAGGTGCCGTAGGAGTCCAGCAGCTGCTGGAGCGCGAAGAAGATCACCGCGCCCAGGATCGGGCCCTCGATCGTCCCCAGCCCGCCGATGACCACGATGAAGATCATGAAGGCGGTGTACTGGACCGAGAACATCGAGTCCGGCGAGACCCGCAGCCCGTTGACCGCGATCAGCGCGCCCGCCAGGCCGGCGCCGCCGGAGGCGGCGACGTAGACGAGACGCTGCGAGCGCCGCACCGCGACCCCGAGCGACGCCGCCGCCACCGAGTCGTCACGGATCGCGGTCAGGCCGAGGCCGACGCGCGAGCGCATCAGGACGTACGTCGCGAGCACGACGAGCACGGCCAGCACGAGCGCCAGGTAGTAGACCGTCGCGATCCGGGTCACCCGGTCGACGCCCTGGAAGGCGGTGAGCGAGAGGCCGGAGCCGCCGCCGAAGCCCGGGAGCTCCTGGGTGACCAGCTTGAAGACCTCGGCCACGACCCAGGTGCCGATCGCGAAGTAGCCTCCGACCAGCCGGAACAGCAGGAACGAGGTGGGGATCGCCAGGGCGGCGCAGACCACCCCGGCCGCCACCACGGCCACCGGGATCGGCAGCCCGACGACGTCGGCGAGCTTGATCACGCCGTAGCCGCCGGCACCGATGTAGGCCTGCTGCCCGATCGAGACGAGCCCGCCGTAGCCGGCCATCAGGTTCCAGGTCGTGCCGAGGATGATCAGCGCGAAGAGCGTGACCAGGTTGGTCACGTCGCCCGGGCTGAACACGAACCACGGCGCCGCGGCCAGGAACACCACGATCGCGGCGAGGACGCCGCCGCCGGCGAGCGAGGGCCAGCCGCCGCGTACGACCTTCAGGTCTCTGCTGGCGAGGTCTCGGCTGGCGAGCGTTGTCGTTGGGCTCATGCGACGACCGCCTTCGGGAGCAGGCCCTGGGGCCGGAACAGGAGTACGACCAGGAAGACCAGGTGACCGGCGAGGACGCCGTAGGCCGGGTCGATCTGTGCGCCGACGGTCTGCGCGACGCCGAGCACGAGACCGCCGAGGAGGGTGCCCCAGAGCGAGCCGAGGCCGCCGATGATGACCGCCTCGAAGGCGAAGATGAGGACGAGATCCCCGTACGTCGGGCTGAACTGCGTCGACATGCCGAGGAAGACACCGGCCAGAGCGACGGTGCCGATCGCGATCGCGGTGGCCAGGGCGTACATGTGCCGCTCGTCGATCCCCATGAGCGTGGCCGCCTCGGGGTCGTCCTTGGTCGCGCGCATCGCGCGGCCGATGCGGGTGTGGGAGAGGTAGAGCTGCAGGCCGACGATGACGCCGACCGCCACCACGAGCGTGATCAGCGAGAAGACACCGAGTCGCAGGCCGCCGAGCTCGACGGACGCGGTCGACAGGGTGCCGATCGAGATCTTGCGGGAATCGGCGGTGAAGATCTCCTGGAGCAGGTTGGCGCCGATGACGGCCAAGCCGAACGAGACCAGCAGCGGTGACAGCTCGCCGTGGCGCAGCGCCGGGTTGAAGAGACCGCGCTGGATCGCGTAGCCGACCGCGGCGAGCACCGGGATCACGATGACGATGGTGAGGAACGCCGGCATCCCGGTCTGCTGGACGAGCCAGTAGGCGAGGTAGGCCGAGGCGACGGCGAGGACGCCGTGGGCGAGGTTGACGATGCGCATCACGCCGAAGATGAGGCTCAGGCCGCAGGCGAGGAGTGCGTACTGCCCGCCGAGCAGGACTCCCTGGAGGACCGCGTTGATCCAGTCCATCAGCCGACCTCCTGCTCGTCGATCCCGAAGTACGCCGCCTGGACCTGCTCTCGGGTGACGTCGGCGGCCGCGCCCTCGAGGACGGTGCGGCCTTCGAGGAGGCACTGCACCCGGTCGGCGACGGTGAGTGCCTGGGTGAGGTCCTGCTCGACCACGAGCACGGTCGTCCCCTTCGCCGCGATCGTGGGGAGCGCCTTGTAGATATCGGCGATCACGACCGGGGCGAGGCCGAGCGAGACCTCGTCGAGCAGGAGCAGCTTCGGGTTGGACATCAGCGC
Source organism: Nocardioides sp. NPDC006303 (assembly GCF_040613175.1). NCBI lineage: Bacteria > Bacillati > Actinomycetota > Actinomycetes > Propionibacteriales > Nocardioidaceae > Nocardioides > Nocardioides sp. NPDC006303. Next base: position 2,699 of record NZ_JBEXRR010000019.1, on the reverse strand, counting down.
CCGGCCGATGGCGGTGGCCTGCTGCTCACCACCGGACAGGTGCGCTCCGCGGCGTGTTCTCTTCTCCGCGAGCAGCGGGAACGCGTCGTAGACGGTCTGGAGGTTCCAGGGTCCGGGCCGACGTCCGTGCGCGCCGACCTTGAGGTTCTCCTCGACGGTGAGGGAGGCGAAGATCCGGCGTCCCTCCGGCGTGAGCGCGATGCCCTCGCGGACCCGCCGATGGGCGGGGGTGTGGGAGACGTTGTGGCCGTTGAAGCGGATCTGGCCGGCGGTCGGGCGGAGCAGGCCGGAGATCGTCTTCAGCAGCGTCGACTTGCCGGCGCCGTTGGCGCCGATCACGGCCAGCGTCTCGCCCTCGGCGACCCGGACCGTGATGCCGTGCAAGGCGCGGAAGTCGCCGTAGGCGACGTCGATCGCGTCGACCTCGAGCAGGCTGGTCATGGGGTGTCGCCTTCCAGGTCGGGGGAGCCGAGATAGACGGCGGCGACGGCGTCGGAGGCCATCACCTCGCGCGGGTCGCCGGTGGCGACGACGTCGCCCTGGGCCAGGCACATCAACCGGTCCACGACCTGCAGCAACGCATGCACGATGTGCTCGATCCAGACGACGCCGGTGCCGCCATCGCGGATCGCGGAGATGGTCTCGATCAGCGCGGGCAGCTCGTGCTCGGTGAGGCCGCCGGCGATCTCGTCGAGCAGCAGCAGCCGCGGCTGGGTGGCCAGCGCGCGGGCGAGCTCGAGCCGCTTGCGGTCGAGCAGCCGCAGCGAGCCGGCGGGGGTGTTGGCCAGGTGCATCAGGTCGGCGGTCTCCAGCGCCTGCCAGGCCAGCGCATTGGCCTCCTTCCGGCGCGTGCCCGCGCCGAAGGTGGATCCGACCAGCACGTTCTCGAAGACGGTGAGCCCCTCGAAGGGGCGGGGGACCTGGAACGTACGCCCGATCCCGAGGGCCGTACGGCGCGCCGCCGGCATCCGGGTGACGTCGGTGTCGTCGAAGCGGATGGTGCCCGCGTCGGCCGGGAGCGTGCCGGTCACCAGGTTGAGCAGCGTGGACTTGCCGGCGCCGTTGGGCCCGACGATGCCGAGCGCCTCGCCGGCGGCGACATGGAAGGAGACCGAGCGGGCCGTGACGACCTGGCCAAAGGACTTGGCCAGGTCGTCAACGTGGAGCAAGGTCACTTGAGCGCCTCGGGCTCGCCCCCGAGAGGTACGTCGGGAGCCAGCGAGTTCTGCACGACGACCAGCTCGAACGGGTGCTCCCCGCCCTCGACCTGGCGCCACTGACCACCCGCGAGCGAGGTCTTGGCGACGTACGGCGGGACGTTCGCGTCCTTGCCCCAGGCGACGTCACCGACGACCGTGGAGACCTCGAGCCCGGCCAGCGCCTTGGTGATCGCGTCGGCGTCGGTCGAGCCGGCCTCGGTCACCGCCGCGGTCGCGACCTCGAAGAGCGCGTGCGCGAAGCCCAGCGGCTGGGTCCACTGCTTGCCGGTCTTCTCCTCGTACGCGTCCGCCAGCTCCTGCGCGGACTGGCCGGTCAGCGAGGACTCGTAGGGAGCGGTCGGGGTCCACCACACCTCGGTCGAGAGGTTGTGGGCGATCGGGCCCAACGCCTCGACGCTGCTCGGGAAGAGGAGCGCCTTGCCGATGGTGGCGACCTTCGGGTTGTAGCCCTGCTGCTTCGCCTGCTGCCAGAACGTGGTGAAGTCCGGCGGGATCGGGACGCCGACCAGGACGTCGTGGCCCTTGTAGGCGCTGATCTGGGCGGAGAAGTCCTTGGTGCCGTTGGGGTAGTTGCCCGGGTTGTCGATCTTGACGCCCGACGCCTCGGTCAGCGCCGGGAAGTTGGCGCCCCATGCCTCACCGTCGGGGTCCTTCGGGAACAGGCCGCCGGCCTTCTTGTTGTTCGGAACCTTGCCCCAGATGTCGGCGTAGACCGTCGAGACGTCCTCGAGACCCCAGAAGAAGTGGTAGCTGTACTTCAGCTCGGCCGGCTTGTCGCCGCTGCGGATCGCGAACGGCTGCCACGGGGCGACCGTGGTGATGCACGGGATCGAGTTGGCCTCGCACTGCTCCGAGACCGGGTTGACGATGTCGGGCGTCGAGGAGGCGACGATGATGTCGGCGCCGTCCTTGTTGATCAGGTCGCCGGCCACCGCCCCGGCCTTCGTCGTGTCGCTCTGCGCGTCGCGCACCACGATCTCGACATCGAGCTCCTTGTCACCTGCCTTGACCGGGTGGTCCTTGAAGTAGGTCTCCAGCTCGTCGACGACGAAGCTGTTCGCCTCGCCGAACGGCGCCGAGGAGCCCGTCTCGGTCGAGACGAACCCGATGGTAAGCGTGTCCTCCCCGCCACCGCCTTCGTCGTCGATGCCGCCCGACCCGCAGGCCGTCAAGGTCAGCGCCATCGCTGCGACACCGGCGGCGGCCAAGCTCAGGCCGCGTCCGGTGGTGAGTCCGTTGCGCACGTACGTCTCCTTAGAGAGTGTGGGGTGTTCGAGAGTGTCGTCCGCCACCGCCCCTACAGGTGGGAAGCAGGGTCTGGTTGGCGGAAAATCGCATGGAAGACCTATCGGACTTTGGTGGACTTGTCACCCTTTCGCGCCGAGCCTTGGGCAGCTTCTTGCCCTGCTCCACGCCGTCACGCATGAGGGCGTCGCGCTCTGCGTCGGAGTAGACGAACTCGTGCTCGGCGGGCTTGTT
>NZ_JBEXRR010000018.1:0-120629 GCF_040613175.1 Nocardioides sp. NPDC006303 | reverse complement strand
GGTTGGTGGCTCCTGTTTGGGGCCGTGAAAGAAGCGTGCAGCCCTGACGTAGCGTCAAGGTCAAGCACCGATCCGAAGAAAGTTCCCGGGACCCTAGGTCCTCAGGCCGCGAGGGTGTGTTCGAGGAGTACGTCGCGCAGCACGAACTCAGCCCGAGACAGCGGCGGCGGATCCGGTGACCAGGTATCGGGCGGCGGGCTGACATACGTATGGCCCGTTGGTGTGATGGTGATGATGCTGCCGTCGGGTCCGGGTCTGGCTCGCCAGCCGAGCGCCTCTTTGGCTTGATTGCACCTCTCACACAGACCCTGCAGGTTCTCCGCGCTGGTCGCGCCGCCATCGGCGTGGCGCTCGACGTGGTCGATGTTCCGGATCGGGGCGTCACAGCCGTTGGTGCGGCAGATCCCGCCGTCGCGAGTGGTGATGAACTCCGCGAGCCCGTCGGGCGCCTTCCGTGAACGTGACTCCATCGCCACCAACTGGCCGGCGGGGTCGGTGAACAGGCGCCGGACGAAGACCTCAGCGTCGGCGAGCGCTTCGCGGGCCCAGGTCGCGGGGACGGGGCCGTAGCCCTCGACCATGGCGGGTTGATCGGCGTCGTTGGTGAGGGTGTCGGCGGTCATCACGATCTTGACCTCGATCCGAGGCTTCGTGCCGGTCGTGCTGCGGCCGGTGATCCGGTCGACGAGCGTGTCGGCCATGACCTGGCCACGGGTCCGCTCGTCGCCGGCAGCCGCAGCGGTCTTGGCTGCCTGGTCCAGTGCGGCGAAGACGGCGACGCCGTCCTTGACCGGGAGCAGGGCGCCGAGCCAGGTCATCGTGTCGGGTGCCGGGCGGAGGCTGACCCGACGGTCTCGCGTCGCGTTCGCAGCCCGGGCGACGACGGATGCCTGATCCAGCGTGATGGCGAGTTTCTTGGCGGCGTTCTCGAGCTGCCGCAGCCCCATCGACACCGCCTTCGCCGGCTCACCGTCCGGCCCAGTGGCACAGAGTTCGTAGTCGATGACGCGGCGGTCCTCCAATGAGAGGCAGGCGGTTTCGCGGGCGAGGATCGTGGCTTGCCATTGGGAGAACAGTCCGGCCTTCATCAGGGCGAAGGTGTGCGGCATCTCTGCGATCAGGATCTTCGCCAGGCCGAGCAGTTTGGCGCCCTTCTCGGGCGAGACCCGCCGCGCCAACGCGATCTGGGAGGCGACCCCTTCGCCGAGCCTGCGGGCAGGCACCCCGGCCTCGGATTGGCGTGCCCGGACGGCTTCGTCCAGACGTACCGCCGCTTCGGCTTGGACCGCCTCGGCGGTGCACTTGACCGCTTCGAGACCAGCGATCCAGTCGACCAGCTCAGCCTCGGACGCACCCGGAGGCGGCCCTGTGAGGAGGTGGTCGATGGTCTCGTTCATGCGCCTTATTATATGCGACCGAGCACCCTGCCGCGACCTATTTAAGCAGGTCAGACGACAGTTACGCAGTCAGCGAACAAGCAACGTGAACTCCGCGCCACTCTCTCGCCGCCGCCCCGATATAGGCGAAATCTTTCTCGATCGGGTGCCGGGTCAAGGACCGCGAAGCGGCCGGCGAAGCCGGCGCCCGAAGGGCGTCCTTGACGCGGCGCGCGATCGAGAAACACTCAAAGACCGGGTCGGCGGCGAACCCTGAAACGAAGAACAGCCGCGAAGCGAGGTGTCCCCAGCCAAGAAGAACCGTGTTGGTCTCGACACGCCTCCGCCTAGCGGCTCCGGCGGCTCGACCAGCGGGGCAAGGCGGCTCGACCAGCGGGGGCAAGGCGGCTCGACCAGCGGGGGCAGGGCGGCCCGACGCGCGTTCCCGCAATCCGGACCATCAGACCGTCGAACGCTTCCTGCCAACAGGTAGGGTCACGCTGAGACCTGCGGCGTGCCGTCGTACGTCAGGAGGACATGTGCAACGTGGCGAAGTCTGGTGGGTGGAGTTCGACGAGCGGCGACCGGTCGTACTGCTGTCGGGCGAAGAAGCGTCCGGGATCCAGGTGATGCAGGTAGTCGCCCCGGCGGGTGTCGACATCACCGGCTTGGCCGTCGAAGTGGCAGTAGGCGCCACGGAAGGACTGCCCTTTGACGGCGTACTTCGGTTCGCGATCCCACGCCCAGGCTTCACCCCGTGCACGTGGCTGACCACCCTGTCCCGAGACGACCTGATCCAGCGAGCAGGCGCCCTGTCCTCCGCGAAGCTCAGCGAGATCGACGATGCCCTCCGTCTCGGTGGACTCGGCTAGACAGAGCTGACGGTCTCGGCCAAGGGGTCAGTCGGCAACCATCTCCACGAGCCGCCCCATCGCACTGAGCTCAGCATCGTGAACCCCTTGATCAGGGACGATGACAAGCGACCACAGCCGACTCCCGACAGCAACATTGCCGACGACAAGATCCCCGTCATCGTGCGACTCGATACACACGAACGCCCGATCATCGATCTCAACAGGCGCCGGAGAGGAGATGCAGTCCTGCCGGCTGGCGGAGAGCCCAGCGGAGACGGAGGTGTCGACCAACGTCGTCACGAAGATCGCGCCCCGGTCGCTCGTGTAGGTGCAGACGTCCTCGTCGGCGGTATGCGACCAGGAGCCGGGGATGGCGCTGGCGACCTGACCGGGCTCGAAGAGACAGGGTCCGGAGGCTTCGACGGGGGAGGAGGTCGAGGGACTCGGGCCAGGGCTGCTGGTCGTGGGCTCCCCGGACCCGCAGCCGGCGAGAGCGGTCGCCGAGAGGACGGCTGCGACGCTCAGCAGCTTCCTCGACACGTACGTCTCCTCGGGGTTGCGGAAGTCTCGCCAGTTTCGCAGGTCACCCTCGTAAGCCCGCAACCGAGGATCCATCGGCGGCGAGATCGGGGATCAGGGTGCGCAGCCGCGCGAGCGCGTCGCTGGTCTGCGACTTGACGGTGCCGATCGCGATGCCGAGCGTGGCCGCGGTCTCGCGCTCGGTGAGGTCGTCGTAGAACCGCAGGACGATGACCGCGCGCTGTCGAGGCGGGAGACGCAGCAGTGCGTCCCGGACGGTGACGTTCCAGGCCAGACTCGGCCCCGCCGCCGCCCGGTCCGGCAGATGCTCGACCGAGGTCTCCCGCCAGCGGCGGGCTCGCCACCGGGTGGTGGCCTCTCGAGCGAGCACCTTGCGGACGTACGGCTCCGGGTTGTCCTGGATCTTCCCCCACTTCGGCACCACCTTGATGAGCGTTGTCTGGACGAGGTCCTCGGCATCCTCGGCATGTCCGGTGAGGAGGTAGGCGGTACGAATCAGGGCGGGGCGGCGCGTGGTGACGAACTCGTCGAAGAGATGACCGTCAGGCTCTGGCACGGCGCCTCCAGACGAGGATCGCGAGGGCGGCGACCACGAGCGTCGTGCCGGACGTGATGGTCGGAACCCATGGGGACCATGGGCGGGGCGGGGCCAGCTGGTTCTTCACCGGCGAGTCGAGCAGGTTGATCGCGAGGCGGGCAGTGTTGACGTACGCGCTGAGCACCTTGGTGGAACCGTCTCGGACATCGACGGCGACGAGGTCGACGCCTGATTCGGCACGGTTGCGTTTCAGCGCGGCGACGTGGCTCTCGTCGAGCCACGAGACCACCCCGAGGTAACTTCCCTGGATCGGGTCACCATCACCGTCGTCGTCGACGTTCTTCACGCTGATCCGGCCCGGTACGCCGTTGCCGAAGATCGCCGCGACGCGCTTCGAGTCCGGCGTGAGGGCGAGGTGCTGCGCGCCGTTGATCCGTCCGCCGGTCATGGGGATCTGGGCGGGAGCGCTCATCCCATCAGTCTCGAGGATGACGGACTCTTCGCCCTGGACGATCACTGTGCCGACGCCGGTCGTGCTCGCGGCGTCGAGCCCGGTGAGGCTCGTGCTGAGGGCGGAGGTCTGGGCGGTGCTCAGGTCGAAGATCATGCTCCGAGGACTGGAGGAGCTGCAGCAGTCCCGCATCTGCCCGAATTCGACTCCGAGATGGGTGGAATCGAACCAGATCAGGGTGCCGTGCCCGATCCCGCGCTCGGTGCCGGGTCTCTGGGTGACCACCTCGCCGGTCACGGTGTCATAGACCGCATACCCGTTGATCGTGCCTCCTTCGAGGGCGGGAATCGGGTTGTTCACCTTCCCGGTCGTCCAGTAGGCGACATGGCGGCCATCAGGGGAGAGTTGGGCCTCGCCGAGGTAAGGGGTACCCGCGTGCGGCAGGTCGATGAAGGCGTAGGCACCGGTCCCGGCAGATACTCCGACAAGACCGTCGGAGCTCCCGAACCAACCCGCGCGGGGTGCGTCGAACGTGGCGATGAGCGGGCCCAAGGGACCGACCGAGTCCGTGCCCGGGAGATGAGGGCTGGGCTCGTGGAAACGGCTGGGGAGGTAGCTGCCGGACCCGGTGTCCGTCGCCGGCTCGACACCAGTGCGTTGCTGCCAGGTCGCCGTGCCGAGCGCGATCAGCAGCAAGCAGGCGACGGCAGCGATGGTGATCGTGCCGAGGCGCTGCGTACGCGCCACGCGGCGGCCACGCCGCCACAGCTGTCCGGGGGCATCGCCGCCGGAAGGCGCCTCACGGGCGAGTTCTTCGAGTAGGTTGGTCAGCACATCGGTCTCCAGATCGGTTGTCCGATGGCTTACACGTATCGAGCCTCGCCGAAGGTTGGGTGTGCTGATTTGAACAGAATTCCCATGCGGGCTTTGCTGGATTGGGCAGAATCACATCCGTGAACTCTGACATCAGAGAACGGCTCGCGGGGCAGCATGTGCTGCTCACGGGAGTGACCGGGTTTGTCGGCGAGGCGCTGCTGCACCTGATGCTGACCGAGGTGCCGGACGTACGTCTCAGCGTCCTGGTCCGGCCCAAGGGGTCGACGTCAGGGGCGGACCGGATCGCGAAGATGCTGACCAAGCCGATCTTCGAGTCGGTCTCGGACGCGGAGGTGAACGTCGTCGAGGGCGATCTCTCCGCTCCGCCGGCGCTGCCGGCGGATCTCGACGCCGTGGTGCACTCGGCGGGCGATGTGTCCTTCGACCCGCCGGTCGACGAAGGGTTCGTCACCAACGTCGTCGGCGTCCGCGAGCTGCTCAAGCGGGTCGCGGAGACGGATCGGGACATCCACTACCTGCACGTCTCGACCGCGTACGTCTCGGGGCGACGCCGTGGGCACATCCCCGAGGGGCCGGTCGACCACTCCGTCGACGTGGACGCCGAGCTGGCCTGGGGGCTGGCGCAGCGGGCGGCCGTCGAGGAGCGCTCGCGCGGCGTCGAGGTGATCTCCAAGCTGCGCAAGCAGGCCGAGCGCGAGCACGGTCGGGCAGGTCTGATGACCGCCGCCGCTGCGGCCGAGGAGGCGCGCAAGAAGTGGGTGAAGGACGAGCTCGTACGCCTCGGCACCGAGCGAGCGCGGTCGCTGGGCTGGACCGACGCCTACACGTTCACCAAGGCGCTGGGCGAGCGGGTGGTCGAAGCCCACGCCGCAGCGGGGAACCGGGCCACGATCTACCGCCCGGCGATCATCGAGTCGGCCGTCTCTCGCCCGTATCCGGGTTGGATCGAGGGCTTCAAGATGGCCGAGCCGCTGATCCTCGCCTATGGCCGCGGCGAGCTGCCGCTCTTCCCTGCGGCCGCGGACACCCCTGTCGACATCGTGCCGGTCGACCACGTCGTCGCCTCGATCGTGGCGTGCCTGGCGCACCCACCCGAGCACGGCGAACCGGCCTACTTCCATCTCGCCTCCGGCGACCGCAACCCGGTGACGTTCGGGATGCTCTACGAGACCGTGCGCGCCTACTTCTCCAAGGAGCCGTTCGCGGCCGGTGACCGCGGTGCGGCCCGGCTGCCGGAGTGGACGTTCCCGGGCGGAGCCTCGGTCGAGCGGATGATGGTGACCGGGGAGAGGGTCCACAAGATCGCCGACAGGCTGCTCGGGATGGCTCCACGCAGCGACCGCACCCGCGGCTGGGCGCGCGACCTCGACCGGCAGGGCCGGCGGCTACAGTTCCTGCGTCGCTACCTGGACCTCTACAAGGAGTACGCCCAAGCCGACCTCCGCTTCGTCGACGAAAACACGCTCGCGCTCTACCGGTCGCTGTCGCCGGCCGACCAGGAGACCTTCGCCTTCGACACCGGCGTGATCGACTGGCACGAATACCTCTACGACATCCACGTGCCGTCGGTGACCAAGCCGGTCCGTGAGCTCGACGAGCTGCGCAAGCTGCGGAAGAGGCCGGACCCCGGCCGGCTGCCGCAGCTCAAAGACGGGCGGGTCGCGGCCTTCTTCGACCTCGACGGCACCCTGATGTCCTCCAACGTGATCGAGACCTACCTGTGGCTGCGGCTCGGTGAGCTCTCCGGCACGCAGAAGGCATCCGAGATCGCCCGGATGGCGAGCAAGGTGCCCGGCTATGTATGGGCGGACCGCACCGAGCGCGGCACGCTGCTGCGTACGGTCTACAAGGAGTACGCCGGTGCCCGGCTCTCCGAGCTGGACGAGATCGTCGACGAGCACCTGACCACGCACATCCTCGGGCGGCTGGCCCCGGACGCGGTCCGGCGGATCCGGGAGCACCGGGCGGCGGGGCACGTGACGGTGCTGGTGACCGGCGCGATCCGGCCGCTGACCCGGCCGTTGATGCCGCTGTTCGACCACATCGAGGCGGCCGACCTGGCCGTCGACGATCGCGGGTTCTGCACCGGCCACATGGCCGCGTCGCCGCTGGTCGGGGAGTCGCGTGGGGCGTTCGTCCGGGAGTGGTCGCGCCGCGAGGGCATCTCGCCGGCCGACTGCTTCGCCTACGCCGACTCCCACTCCGACCTCCCCCTGCTCGCCGCGGTCGGGCACCCGGTGGCGGTCCGGCCCGACGTACCTCTGTTCCGGCACGCCAAGAAGTCGCACTGGACCATCGTCGACTGGGAGTCGCCGGGCCACGCGAGCCGCACGCTCGACCCGGCCGGGCTGCACCGATGAGGAGGGGCTGAATGCTCGCGCTCGAGATGTACCGCAGCGTCGCCAAGACGGCACTGGGGAAGGTCGCCGGCGGCCGGCTGCCGCTGCTGCTGACCGGGGCGGCGGCGCCGCTGCGGATGGTGACGCTCGACCCACCGAGGGTCGAGCACGACGGATGGGCGCGGCTGCGGGTCTCCCTGTCCGGCATCTGCGGCTCCGACCTGGGGATGCTGTCGGGGAAGACGAGCCTCTACTTCCAGCCGCTGGTGAGCCTGCCGTTCGTGCCCGGCCACGAGATCGTGGGCGAGCTGCTCGACCCCTGCGGCGACCTGGCGGCCGGGACCCGCGTGGTCGTCGACCCGGTCCTGACCTGCGCGGCGCGCGGGCTGGAGCCGTGCGAGGCGTGTGCGCGCGGCGAGACCAACCGCTGCTCCCGGATCACCGTCGGCGACATCTCCTCCGGGTTGCAGACCGGGTTCTGCCACGACACCGGCGGCGGCTGGTCGCAGCAGCTCTCGGTGCACCGCTCCCAGCTCCACGTGGTGCCGGAGGGCTACTCCGACGAGCAGGCGCTGCTCGCCGAGCCGGTCGCCTGCGCGGTCCACACCGCGCGAAGAGCCGCGGTCAAGCCCGGTGACCGCGTGCTCGTCTCGGGTGCCGGGGCGGTCGGACTGCTGGCCACGCTGGCCCTGCGCGAGCTCACCGACGCCGGCGAGATCCTGGTCGTCGCCAAGCATGCTCATCAGCGCGAGCTGGCGCTCGAGTTCGGTGCCACCGAGGTCGTCGCTCCGTCGGAGACGCTGCGCAGGATCAGGCGTGCGACCAGCGCCTTCATGCTCGAGCCGGAGATGCTCTCCTCGCCCTACCTGCTCGGCGGCGTGGACGTGACCGTCGACGCGGTCGGCTCGAAGGAGTCGCTGCAGACCTGCCTGCACGCCACTCGCGCGGGTGGACGCGTGGTGCTCTCCGGGATGCCCGCCTCCGCCGATCTGTCCGCGGCCTGGTTCCGGGAGCTCGAGGTGGTCGGGACGTACGCCTCCTCGCGCGGCTCCGGCGACTTCGCCACCGCCCTCGACCTGGTCGGCCACGACGCCATGTGCCGCCTGGCCAAGACCGTCGCGCCCTACCCGCTCCACCGCTGGCGCGAGGCCCTCGACCATGCCCACTCAGCCGGTCGGCTCGGCACTGTCAAGGTGGCGTTCGACCCCAGACGTACGTCCTGAAGAAGGAGAGACACGATGACACGACCAGGTTTCGTGCTGGAGGTCGACGACCGTACGCCGCCCCTGCTCGTCCACGAGGGGCTCGGGTTCCGGCTCGAGGAGTTCCCGCAGGGCACGCGGGTGGTCTACCCGCCCGAGTCGCTGCCGACGGTGCCGGACGTGGACGCGGCGATCCGGGAGTCGCTGGAGAACCCGGTCGACTCCGAGCCTCTGCGGGAGCTGATGTTCCCGGGGATGCGGCTGACGATCGCCTTCGACGACCTCTCGCTGCCGCTGCCAACCATGAAGGCGCCGGACATCCGCGGCAGGATCATCGAGCAGGTGCTCACGATCGCGGCCGAGAAGGGCGTCGACGACGTCGAGATCATCGCCGCGCTGGCCCTGCACCGCCGGATGACCGACGCCGAGATGAAGCACATCGTCGGCGAGCGCGTCTTCCGCAGCTTCGCGCCGCAGGGGCTGCTCTACAACCACGACGCCGAGGACCGCGCCAACCTCGAGCACATGGGCGTCACCGAGAAGGGCGAGGACGTCGAGATCAACAAGCGGGCGGCCACCTCCGACCTGCTGATCTACGTCAACGTCAACCTCGTCGCGATGGACGGCGGCCACAAGTCGGTCGGCATCGGGCTGGCCTCCTACAAGTCGATCAAGCACCATCACAACGCCAAGACGATGGTGCACTCGCGCTCGTTCATGGACCACAAGCACTCCGAGATGCACTCCTCGGCCTGGCGGATGGGCCGGCTGATCGGCGAGCACGTCAAGGTCTTCCAGATCGAGACGACGCTCGACAACGAGGTGTTCGGGAAGCCGTACGACACCCTGCTCAAGCGCGAGTGGGAGTGGTCGCTGCGCGACCAGGCGACGGTGCTCGGCCTGCGCCGCGGGCTGGCGGTCGCGCCGCAGAAGATGCGCCACAAGATGTTCCACGACCTGCGGTCCAACTACGGGCTGACCGGGATCACCGCCGGCGCGGTGGAGCCGGTGCACGAGCTGACCGTGCAGCGCGTCCACCAGCAGCAGCGGGTCAAGGTCGAGGGGCAGTCCGACGTGATGGTGATGGGCGTGCCCTATCTCGGCCCCTACAACGTCAACTCGACCATGAACCCGATCCTGGCCGCCTGCATGGGGCTGGGCTACTACTTCAACTCCTACCTGCGCCAGCCGGTCGTGCGCGAGGGCGGCGTCGCGATCCTCTACCACCCGCTCGACGAGGGCTTCAACACCCTCACGCACCCCTCCTACGTCGACTTCTACGAGGAGGTGCTGGCCGACACGAACGACCCGGCGCTGATCGGGCCGAAGTTCGAAGAGCAGTTCGCCACGGACCCCTGGTACGTCCACCTCTACCGCACCTCGAACGCCTATCACGGCGTCCACCCGTTCTACATGTGGTACTGGATCGCGCACGCCCTCGACCACCTCGGCGACGTCATCTGGGTCGGCGGCAACCCCAAGGCCGCCGCGCGGATGGGCTTCCGGTCGGCGTCGACCCTGCGGGACGCGCTCGAGATGGCGAGCTCGACGGTCGGCCCGTCCCCGTCGATCACCTACCTCCGCAACCCTCCGCACCTCCTGGCGGACGTCCGATGAGTTTCTGGAAGGAGACCGCCCGCGACGTACGGCTCTTCCAGCGAGGCTGGCGGTGGGGTCACCGGGCGCAGGTGCCGCGGTCGGCGGAGCCGTTCGTGCCGCCGGCGACGACGACGGTCTTCGACAACGAGTGGTCGCGCAAGCCGGCCGCGCGAGTGGTCCGGGAGGTCGCGCAGGCCGGTCTCGAGGCGGTCTTCCGGTCCCAGGTGAAGACCCAGGTCGAGGGGCTGGACGTGCTCGAGAGGCTCGACGGGCCGGTGATCTTCGTGGCCAACCACGCGTCCCACCTGGACACTCCGCTGATCCTGCTGAGCCTTCCGGACCAGTGGCGGCGGCGTACGGCGGTGGCGGCCGCGGCGGACTACTTCTTCGACACCTGGTGGCGGGCGGTGGGCTCCTCGCTGGTCTTCAACACGCTGCCCATCGACCGTCGCGGGGGCGCGCTCGCGAACGCGCCCGGTGAGGTGCTCGCCGACGGCTGGTCGCTGGTCGTCTTCCCCGAGGGCACCCGGTCCAAGGACGGCACCGTCGGCCGGTTCCGGTCGGGCGCCGCCTACCTGGCCATCGAGTACGGCGTCCCCGTCGTCCCGATCGCCCACCGCGGCACCTACGCGGCGATGCCGCGCGGGGTGAACTGGCCCGGCAAGGACAAGGCCGGGGGCCGCCGCCAGCTGACCGTACGCTTCGGGGAGCCGCTCCGTCCGGCTGAGGGCGAGTCGATCCGTGAGTTCGCGCCCCGGATCCGGACGGCGGTGGCGAGACTGCTGGATGAGGACGCCACGGACTGGTACGCCTCGATGCGCCGCGCTGCCGAGGAGGGCACGCCCGACCCCGCCGGCGAGGAGATCGCCGAGTGGCGCAAGGTCTGGGCGGCCACGGAGTCACCCGACCCCGAGCCGGACCGGATCAGGGCATGGCGCCGCTGATGTGTTGCTGAGCCCGGTCAGGCCCAGCGGAGCAGCGCTGCCACAGGGGCGTCGCCGAGCAGGCTGGCGGGCAGGACGTACACCTCCGCGTCGGTCAGGACCGCGGCGGCGATGAGCGCCTCGCCGGCCTCGACCGGGCCGGAGACCGGGGCCTCTCCGAAGGTGAGGCCGGGATGATCCGCCGGGTCGAGCATGCGGCCGGCCAGCGCGCCGGGGTCGATCAGCAGGGTCTCGACGCGGCCGGTGACGAAGGCGTCGGCGACGTCGCGTACACCGGTGGCCGCGCGTTCGCCCCTGCCCCAGGCTTCCTCGAGCCGCCGGACCAGTGCCGTGCGATGGCGTACGACAAGGTCCATCAGAGCGCTACGGATCGCGTCGTCGCGGGCCTGGCCGCCGCCGTCCTCGGCACGCTGTCCGCTCGCCAGCTCGACGACCTCGACAGGTTGGCCGGCGAGCTTCTCGCGCAGTCTGCCCACCGTGGTCGGGTCGCCGCCGACGAGCACGAGCTCGTGGCCGTGGTCGCGGACCAGCCTGGTCACCTCCTCGGCGACCTTGTCGGCGTTGTGACGCCAGACGTTGTCGGTGGTCTGCTGCATGCGGAACGCCGCCCACCCGACGTTGTCGTGGACCTTATGGACGTGCTCGAGCTCGTCGCCCTCCACGGTGGTCGTGCTCGTGGGCTGCGGCAGTCCCGAGTCCCACAGCGAGATCTCGCCACCGGTGTGGTCGGCCAGGACCAGCACGAACGGCATCGACGTCTCGCGCGCAGCGATCCAGGAGCCGAGGTCGGGCAGCATGTCCCAGGTCGCGACCGGGTGGGGGACCGCGGCAACGGCGACCTCGTCGTAGGCGATCCCCTCGGGCGTCGCGACGACGACCCGTGCGAGCGGGGCCGGCTGGCGTACGTTCGCCTCCAAGCGGTCGGAGACCTGGGCGACGACGCCCGGGGGAGCGCCCTGGGCGGAGAGCTCCTCACAGGCGGCGCGCACCCGCAGCTCCTTGGCGTGGGCCGCGTTCTCCGAGTCCTGGCTGACATCGGCCAGCACGGTGGCGTACGGCCCGGGTCGGGTCAACAGGTTGGTGAATCCAGCAGTGTCCATATCGGTGTGGTACCCACCGGCAGGGGATGTGACACGCGCTCGATCAACTGGCCTTGCAGGTGACCTCGGTGACGTGCCACTCCTCGTCCTTGCCCTCGCCGGAGCGGGTGACCACGAGGGTGAACACGGACCGGCCGCCGTCGGGGGTCAGTTCGACCGTGGCGCCCGTCTTGGTGAGGTCGGTGGAGGTGATGCGTACCTTCTCCAGGTGGCCGCGCGCGTCGGCCGTCTTCTCGGTGGGCGGGGTCTGTACCGAGGGGCAGGCCTTCGCCCACTGCGCCACCAGCTCCGGCTTCGCCTCGACCGTGGTCCAGCTCGTGGTCCGCGCGAACCGGCTGGCGGCCGTCTCGGACTGCTCGGTGGCGTGCTCGCGGAAGCGCGAGCGGGAGTAGCCGTAGCCGGCCACCGAGATCAGCACCCCGACCAGCAGCAGCACACCGACCTTGATCGCGATCTCGCGCCGCTCGCTGCTTTGCACGGGACGTTCCTATCACCACCGGCCCCAGGACCCGAACCGGCTCGCGGATGAGAGAGCTCTCATGGTCATCTCACGATCACCTCACCGCGGGTCGAGATGGTTCTTGCATGGCGCCGGGAACACCCGGGGCAGAACCTGAAGGGACGAATGATGAAGAAGCTTCCGATGATCCTCGGTACCGGCCTGGTCGGCGTGGTCGCGGCCGCTGTGTTCAGCTACCAGAGCGCTGCCGCTGTCGATGACGACGGCTATGCCAAGCGTGAGGAGAAGTCCAACACCCAGGTGAACACCGTCGACGATGACGACGACAACGACGCCGACGACGTCACCCGCGACGCCGCCGGCAACGACACCGCGACCAACGGCACCGGCGTGACCCGGGCGACCAAGGACAACACCCGGGACAACACCCGCGACAAGGTCACCCGCGACGACCAGACCAAGGACAACAACACCAAGGACGACAACACCAAGAACGACAACACCAAGAACGACACGGACGACAACACCAACGACCGGACCCAGGGCTGAGTCGAAGATGACCGACACCTGGGGCCTGGTCCAGGGTGACGCGATCACCCCCGAGCTGACCGCGATGCGGCTGCTCGGGGGCGGCTCGTCGTACGAGGCCTTCCTGGCCTTCGACGAGATCACCTACGGGCCGGTCGTCGCCAAGGTCCTGCGACCGAACCTGATCGAGAGCGAGACCAGCCGCAACGCGCTGCGGCGCGAGACCGACGCACTGACGCAGCTGCGTCATCCGGTCCTCGTCCGCGGCCTGCGCGAGGACCTCGACGGCGAGCGCCCGTACGTCGTGATGGAGCACGTCGAGGGCCCCCGGCTCTCGACGCTGATCCGCCGTCACGGGCGCCTCCCGGAGCAGCAGTACCTGCCGCTGGCGCTCGACCTCGCCTCGGCGCTGCACTACCTGCGGCGCTCCGGCTGGGTGCACCTCGACGTCAAGCCGAGCAACCTGATCATGGGCTCGCCGGCCCGGCTCATCGACCTCTCCGTGGCCCGGCCTGTCCCCGCGGCCGCCGCGCTGCGCCACGAGATCGGCACCGACGCCTACATGGCGCCCGAGCAGTGCCTGCCCGGCGAGCGCGGCGAGGTCGGCCCGGCCAGCGACGTGTGGGCCCTGGGCGCGACCCTCTTCCACGCCGTCACCGGCGAGCGGCCGTTCCCCCATGGCGACCCGTCGGCCGCGGACCGCACCGAGCGCTACCCGCAGCTCGTCTCCGGGCCCGGCGACCTCCCCAGGCGGACGCCGCCCGAGGTCGTCAAGGTCATCGAGGCGTGCCTCGCCCCGGCCGCCGGTGACCGGCCGGCCCCGGCGGAGATCGCCGAGGCTGTCTCGCCCGCGCTCGAGCGCCTTCCGCGGGCCTCGCTGGGCGGCCTGCGGATCCACTGACCCTTTTCCCATCCCCTGCAGCTGAGGGCCCGGCACTCGCCGGGCCCTCAGCCGTTCCTGGCGTCGAGATCAGGGCTGGAAGCGGTAGCCCATGCCGCGTACGGTCTCGACCCGGGCCGAGCCCAGCTTCTTGCGCAGGTAGCCGACGTAGACGTCGACGACGTTGGAGCCCGGGTCGAAGTCCATGCCCCAGGCCAGGTCGAGCAGCTGCGCGCGGGAGAGGACCTGCCCCGGATGCCGCAGCAGCACCTCCGCGAGCGCGAACTCACGCGCTGAGAGGTCGCTCTCGCGACCGTCAACCCGCAGCCGCCGCGTACGCAGGTCCAGGCCCACCGAGCCGGAGCGGAGCTCGCCCACCTCGGCGTCGGTGTTGTCCTGCTGCCGCAGGCGTACGTTGATCCGGGCCCGCAGCTCAGCGAAGCGGAAGGGCTTGGCCAGGTAGTCGTCGGCTCCGCCCTCGAGCGCGGAGACGGTGTCGTGCACCGAGTCGCGGGCGGTCAGCACCACGACCGGCATCCGGGACCCTTGGGCACGCAGCTGGTCGAGCACTTCGAAGCCGTCGATGGTCGGGAGACCGATGTCGAGCACCATCAGGTCGAAGGCGCCGCTGAGCGCCTCCTCGAGCCCTTCGAGGCCGTCGGCGACGGTGCTGACCTGGTGGCCGTCGGCGCTCAGGCCCTTGGCGAGGAAGGCCGCGATGCGGTCCTCGTCCTCGACGATCAGGATGCGGGCCATGCCTCTCCTTCGGTGCGTGCGGGCAGGGTGATCGTGAAGTGGGCGCCGGAGGGTGTCGCGTCCTCGACGCCCACGGTGCCACCGTGGGCGGTGGCGATGGCGGAGACGATGGCGAGGCCGAGCCCGAGTCCCGGCCGGTCGCCGGATCCGGTCTCGGCGCCGCGCGCGAACCGCTCGAAGATCCGGTCCCGGTCCTCGGCGGGCACTCCCGGTCCGGTGTCGCGCACCCAGAGTCGCAGGGTGCCGTCGACGGTCGCCGAGCCGACCGCGATCCGGTCGCCGGGCGCGGTGTGTCCGGCGGCGTTGTCGCACAGCTGCAGCATCGCCTGGGTGACCCGCTGCGGGTCCAGGCGCCAGGTGCCGGGAGTCGCCGCGTCGAGGTGCCAGTCGCGGTCGGCGAGGGCGCTGGCCTTGGCCAGGATGTCCTCGGTGAGGGTGTCGACGTCGACCTGCTCGAGGGTGAGGAAGTCGGGCCGGTCGTGCTTGGCCAGCAGGATCAGGTCGCCGACCAGACGGCTCATCCGGTCGACCTCGTCGAGCGCCAGCCGCCGGGTCTGCTCGACCTCGGCCGGGTCGGACTCGTCGAGGAGCTCGAGGTGGCCGCCGATGATCGTCAGCGGCGTACGCAGCTCGTGGCCGGCGTCGTCGAGGAACTGGCGCTGGTCGGTGAACGCCTGCTCCAGACGGGCCAACATGTCGTTGAAGTTCCTGGTCAGGGCCGAGATGTCGTCGTTGCCCGACTCGGGCAGCCGGGCGGAGAGGTCGCTGGCGTTGACCGCTCCGGTCGCCTGCCGGAGCCTGGTCAGCGGGGCCAGCAGCCGTCCGGACTGCCAGGCCGCGACCACGGTGACGAGCAGAGCGAGGAGGGCGGCCACGATCGTGTAGGTGCGCATCGTGCTGCGCAGCTCGGCACGGTCCTCGTCGAGGTAGGAGACGACCAGCAGGGCGCCCTCGGTGGTGCCCCGGGCGTTGTCCTGCCGCACCGGCTGGCTGGTGATGCGTACCTCGCCGTCCGCGGTGTCGAGATAGGTCGTCCCACCGTCGCGGACCACGTCGCGTACGGCGCTGTGGAACCGTGGCGAGGTGACCAGCGGGTCCTCGGGGAACTGCGCACGTGGCCGGCCGTCGACCCAGGCGACGAGGAGCTCGTCGTCGTCGGGCACGTTGCGGCTCAGGAACGTCCGCAGCAGGCCCTCCACGTCGTACGGCGCCCTGGTCTCGGGGTCGATGCCCTCGGTGCGCAGCCTGGAGAACTCGTCGAGCTCCTGCTCCATCTCGCGTGTGGTCGCGGCGTCGACCCGGCTGAGCTCGACCGCGTAGACGATGAGCCCGGCGCCGGCCAGGGCGAGGGTGACCAGCAGAGCGACCGAGGCGGTGATCCGGGCGCGCACGGACAGCCCCCGGCGCCGCGGAGGCGGTGTGGCCCCGGGTGGCTGAGGGTCAGTCGTCGTCATGGCGGTCGTCGCGGTCATCGTCGTCGTCATCATCATCGTCGACGGGACCAGGGGTGACGACCGGGACACCCGAGGGATCCGTGCTCGAGGAGGATCCCGGAGATCCGGGCGAGGAGGGCGAGACTGACTCCGAGGGCAGCACGACGGGCTCGCGCGGCGGCGGGTCGTTGTCGGAGGCTCCGGCGAAGGAGCCGGCGAGGTAGACGCCGACCGCCACCAGGACGACCAGGGGGAGGACGAGTTTCAGGGTGCGGGACATGACCCTCCGATAGTGCCTGACCACCTGTCCGATGTGGGGGTCCATGAGAGACCTCTCATCGATACAGTGATCCGGGTCACCACTTGCACCTGGAGGTAACGCCCGTGTTCGTCCCGTTCAGCGTCAACGACTTCATCGACCGTGCCGCATCCGTCTACGGCGAGCGGGTGGGCATCATCGACGAGCCCGACCAGCCGGCGGCCTCCCTCGGGGAGGTGACGTACGCCGAGATGAAGTCGCTCGCGAAGCGGATGGCGGCGAGGCTCGACGAGCTCGGCATCGGGGTGGGGGAACGGGTCGCGATCGTCTCCCACAACTCGGCGCGACTGCTGACCGCGTTCTACGGCGTCTCCGGCTACGGCCGCATCTTGGTGCCCGTCAACTTCCGCCTCCGCCCCGACGAGGTCTCCTACATCGTGGAGCAGTCCGGTGCCTCGGTGCTCTGGGTCGACCCCGAGGTCGACGAGGCGCTGAAGGACGTGACCGCGAAGCATCGGTTCGTGCTCGGAGACGACGCCAACCTCTACGCCGCGGAGGGTGTCGAGCCCAAGGCTTGGGAGCCGGACGAGAACGCGACCGCGGCGATCAACTACACCTCCGGCACCACTGCCCGGCCCAAGGGCGTCCAGATCACCCACCGCAACATCTGGACCAACGCGCTGACCTTCGCGCTGCACGCGGGCTGCAACGACCGCGACGTCTACCTGCACACGCTGCCGATGTTCCACGCCAACGGCTGGGGGATGCCGTTCGCGGCGACCGGGCTCGGCATCAAGCACATCGTGCTGCGCAAGGTCGACGGGATGGAGATCCTGCGCCGCGTACGCGACCACGGAGTCACCTACATGTGCGCCGCCCCCGCGGTGGCGGCCGCCGTGCTCGACGCGCTCCCGCAGTGGCAGGCCACCGAGGGCGAGATCCCCGGACGGGACAGGGTCCGGATCATCATGGCCGGTGCGCCGCCGCCCACGAAGACGGTCGTCCGCGTCCAGGAGGAGCTCGGCTGGGAGTTCATCCAGATCTACGGCCTCACCGAGACCTCCCCGCTGCTGACCATCAACCGCACCCGCGCCGAGTGGGACGATCTCGACCCGATGGAGCGCGCCGCGAAGCTGACCCGCGCCGGCGCGCCCGCGATCGGGGTGAGCCTCGACATCTCGCCCGACAAGGAGGTCCTGGCCCGCTCCAACGTCGTGCTCGAGGGCTACTGGGAGAAGCCGGAGGAGACCGAGAAGGCGCTGGCCGACGGCTGGTTCCACACCGGCGACGGCGGCAGCCTCGGCGACGACGGCTACCTCACCATCTCCGACCGCATCAAGGACGTCATCATCACCGGCGGCGAGAACGTCTCGAGCGCGGAGGTGGAGGACGTGCTCTTCCTGCACCCTTCTGTCGCCGAGGTCGCCGTCATCGGCATCCCCAGCGAGAAGTGGGGTGAGACCATCCTGGCCCTCGTCGTCCTCGCCGAGGGCGCGGAAGCGACCCAGGAGGAGCTGATCGCCTGGAGCAAGGAACGAGCCGCGGGCTACAAGGCGCCGACGGTCGTCGAGTTCCGCGACTCCCTGGCGCGTACGGCCACCGGCAAGCTGCAGAAGTTCAAGCTCCGCGAGCCCTACTGGGGCGACCGCGAGCGCAAGGTCAACTAGAGGATCTGGGGGGTCGCTCAGGCCGTCGCCCTGGGGCGACGTCGGGCGGCCCGACGGATCACCGAGCCCGGCTTCGAGGCCAGGAGCGGGTCGAAGTCGTCGGTGATCGGGGTCAGGTCGGCCTCGTCCACGAAGACCGCGCCGTCGCGTACCTCGGTAACGAGGTCGCGACCGAGCACGGCACCGGCGGTGCCCATGCCGCCCCAGATCGTGGCGTTGATGCCGAACATGTGCTCGGTGCTGCCGCCGGTGAGGAACAGCCCGGGGATGTGGGTGGTGACCCGCGGCCGGAAGGGGCCGAGGTTCTTGATCAGCGGCGCGATGCCGTAGCAGGAGCCGTCGCTGGTCGACGTGAAGCGCTCCTGGGTGATCGGCGTGGAGGCCTCGCAGAAGACCATCCGCTCGCGGATGTCCGGGATCATCAGCTCGGCGGTGTCGAGCACCCGCTGGGTGAGCTGCTCCTTGAGCTGGAGGTAGCGCTCGTCACGGCCGTACGACGCTCCGTCGGCGGGGTCCTCGGAGACGTTCCAGAACTCGCGATCCTTCGGCGCCCAGCTGACCAGCTCGAGCGTGGAGTACCCCGCCGGCGCCGAGTGCGTACCCTCGGGGTCCTTGGCGGTGGGGCAGCTGATCCCGACGGGCATCTGCTCGGGACAGCGGCCCGCCTCGACCTCGCGGTAGTAGCCGTCGACGTCGTTGGTGGGCCACACCCACGCCAACGGCGGTGTGCCGCGTTCGCGCAGGTCGACGTCGAGGGCGACGTAGACCGCGAACATCGGCAGCGTCATCTCGAGGTCCTTGAGCCGGCGCCGCAGGCGGCGGGTCAGGTGCTCGTCGCCGACCAGGTCGGCCCAGGTCTTCTTGAAGTCCGCGGCGGAGACGACGACCTCGGCGCGGATCTCCTCGCCGTCGGCCAGGCGTACGCCGACCGCCCGTCCGTCCTCGATGAGGATCCTCTCGACGCGGGCCTTGGTGCGCACCCGGCCACCGTGCGTGCTGATCACGTCGGTGAGGTGGGCGCCGATGACCTGCCCGCCGCCGCGCGGGTAGTAGGCGCCGGCCTGGAGGTAGTGGTGGAGGAAGCCGGCGTGCATGGCGGTGGGCGTGCGGTAGGGCGGCCAGGTGTAGTCGCCGTTCTCTGCGAGGATCACGGCCTGCGCGTCGGCGCTCAGTCCGCAGGCGTCCATCAGCTTCGTGATCGGCCGGATACCCCAGCGCAGCAGGTGGTAGAAGTGCAGCCGCGGCTGCTCCCCGGCGGAGATGATCCGCATGATCCGTACGCAGCGGCGCAGCCCGGCCTCCTCGCTGGGGAAGGCCGCGATGAGCCGGTCGAGGTACGTGTCCCAGCCGGTCGGCGTCTGGAAGGTGGTGCCAGGGATCATCACCTGGCAGTGGCCCTCGGGTCGCTGGCGCAGCCACTTGATCCGCTCGGTCAGCGCGAGGCCGGACAGCGCGGTCTGCATCCGGCCGCCGGGGCCGCACTCGCCGACGTAGTGGGTGCCGACGTCGAACTCGAACTTGTTGCCTGCGCGACGGAAGACCTGGGTGCTGCCGCCGACGACCTGGTTGGCCTCGAGCACCAGGACCCGCTTGCCGTTGGCTGCGAGGTAGGCCCCGCAGGTGAGGCCGCCCGGCCCGGCGCCCACCACCACAGCGTCCCAGGTGTCGACGTAGACCTCGTGGCCCGGAGTGGGGGGTGTCGCAGTCTGCGTCATCACCGGTCGCTTTCGGAGCAGTTATTTGGAGTCGGACTCCAGTTAACTCGTTTCGACCCGTTCCGCCAAGACCCGCTGTCCGTCAGGCCGGAGGCGGAGCCTGGATCAGACCCTCGAGCAAGACCAGGCCGGCTTCGATCACGGCCAGCTCGACGCGCTCGGGCTCCAGCGCCAATGCGTCCCGGCGCAATGCCAGCGCGGCCACCCCGTTCCAGGATCCGAAGAGGAAGTAGGACAACAGCTCCGGATCCACCTTCCGGATCGCGCCGGAGTCCACCGCATCGCGGATGCTCTGCTCGAACTCGCCCCGCAGCTCGCTGAACCGCTCGACGACCTGGTCCTCCACCGCCGACCGGGGGCCTCGTTCGCCGGTGACCATCAGGTACTTCACAACCGTCGGGTGCTCCAGCAGCAGCTTCAGGTAGGCCGACCCGACGCCGGCGAAGCGCTCGAGCGGTGTCGTCCGCGCCGCGTAGGCCGAGCGGAGGGTCTCGGTGGCCACCGTCAGCACTCGCTCGGTGACGGCTGCCATCAGCCCGTCCTTGGTGCCGAAGTGCACATAGACCGAGGCCGGAGAGATCCCCGCCAGGGCGGCGACGTCATCGACCCGGATCTCCTCAGGGGCGTGCCGCGACAACAACTGCTCGGCGGCGTCGATCACCCGGGCGCGGGTTCGCTCCCGTCGACGCGTCCCGCGGGCCGCGGCGTCGCCGGCCGGATCCTTCGGCTTCTGGGCGTCGTTCACCCGATCAGGGTAGGGCGCAGGCCGCGTGGCCACCCGGGTGTGGGTGTCACGCGAGCCTGGGACAGTAGCGCCGACTCGGCGGGGATCGTCTGGACGAGTTACTCGGTCGGGGGCTCGGGCGGAGCGCCGCCCTCGCCGCCGCCACCGGGCGCGCCGCCCATCGAGGCCTCGGTGGTGGTGTCGACGGCGACGGCGAGCGAGCCCTGGTAGCCGGCGCTCGGGCTGCCGGTGAACGTGCCCATCTCGAGGTCGTAGCCGTCGCTGAAGACGTTGTCGTTCTCGAGGCTTACCTTGGTCAGGTTCTCGGCCGAGCCCTCGTAGGCGTCGTCCTGGTAGACCTTGTTCAGCATCTTCTCCGGGAAGGCGACCTGCGAGGTCGCGATAGCGTTCTCGCCGGTCGTGGCGGAGTCGGCGTCGGGGTAGACCTCGAAGTGCATGTGCGTCCAGCGGCCGTCGTAGCAGCCCGGGACGATCGTCTTGAAGGTCACCTGGCCGTTCGCGTCGGCGACCTGGACACCGCGGAGGTACGTCTCGTCCTCGACACCCTCGGAGTACATCGAGTAGAGGCCCTGCGCGTCGCACTGCCACAGGTAGACCGCGACTCCCTCGAAGGGCACGTTGTCGTTGGCCATGTCGGTCACCGTGAAGGTGAACTCGAGCGGCACACCGTCGACCGTGGTGCCGCCGTCGAGGCTGGAGGTGATGTCGCTGCGTACGATCCCGGACTCGGTCAGCACGTTGGTGCCGTTGGTCCCGTCGGCCGGGTAGGGGCCGTTGGTCTCCTGCGGGATCTCGCCGTCGGCGGTCGTGGAGGTGTTGGCGGCGGAGCCGCCCGTGGAGGTGCTGGAGGAGCCGGACGAGCTCGCCCCGCAGGCGGCCAGGGCGGCCGCCCCGACACCGACCCCGACGAGCCCGAGGACCCGGCGGCGGGTCAGCAGCGTCGAGATGTCGAAGCCGACACCCTGGTCGACCACCTCCTCCTCGGGGCGGGCCAGCAGGCGGCCCTCATAGGCGGGGCCTTCAGAGGTGTTCTCGGGTTCGGGTACGCGGCTCATTCGGTTCTCCTTGACGTCTGTCTGATGCGTTGACCTGACTCTGACGTCCGGATCCGTGAGGACCTCCTGCCCCGGCTGTGGGGTCCCTGTGAAAGCCGCGGAGGATCAGCCGAGGCTCGGACGCGGGGCGGACTGGAGCTGGTCCGCCTGCTCCTTGGACAGCTTCGAGGCGTAGCCGCAGTAGGTGCAGTCCATCCGGCGCGACTTGCTGACGGGGAAGAGCGGGATGAAGAAGAGCGTGAACTTGTTGACGACCTCGAACAGGCGCTGGGCTGCCTGCTGGCGGCAGTGGGGGCAGACCAGCGAGAGCGTGGCCAGCAGTCGCGTGTAGGTCTTGAGCCCGAAGATGATCATGCCGACGAGTCTTGCACGCGCTCAGCGCCGATGGACCTCGCGACCGTCGACGTAGGTGTTCGTCACCCGGGTCCGGCCGAGCACGGTCGTGTCCTCGCCGAGGATGTCGTGGTCGACGACGACCAGGTCGGCCGCGTACCCGGTCTCGATCCGGCCCGTGGACCCCTCGAGACGGTTCAGGTAGGCGGTGCCGGTGGTGTAGCCGGCGAGGGCCTCGGCGACCGTCAGCGCCTCCTCGGGCAGCAGCGGGACGGCGTCGGCGGGCTGGTCGGGGGAGCGGCGGTTGACGGCGACGTGCATGCCGAGCAGCGGCGCCGGGTCGGAGACGGGCCAGTCGCTGCCGCACGCGATCCGGGCACCCGTACGCAGCAGCGACCCGAACACGTACTGCTGCTTGCGCGCGGCCGGTGCCAGGAACGGCAGGGTCAGCACCTCCACCGCCTCGTCCCGGCACGCCCACAGCGGCTGGATGTTGGCGGTGACCTCGAGCTCGGCGAACCGCGGGACGTCGGCCGCGTCGACGACCTGGACGTGGGCCAGATGGTGGCGCAGACCGCTGGCCCCGTTGAGCGCCCGCGCGTGCTCGATCGCGTCCAGGCTGTCGCGGACCGCGCGGTCCCCGAGCGCGTGGATGTGCGCCTGGAACCCGTTGGCGTCCAGCGCCGCGACGTACGTCGCCAGTGCCTCGGCCGGGATGAAGGAGAGCCCACGGTTGTCGGTGAGATGGCCGTGGGAGTCGAGGTAGGGGTCGAGCATGGCGGCCGTGTGCGTCTCGCAGACGCCGTCCTGCATCAGCTTCACGCTGGCCGCGTCCAGCCCGGCCTGAGCCGCAAGGGCGCGGCGCGAGATCAGCTCGGGCAGCTGCTCCAGGCCGCGGTCGCGGTCCCACCACTGGGCGAGGACGACCTTCGCGGTGAGCGCTCCGGAGTCGCGCGCCGCGAGGTAGGTCGGCAGCGAGTCCGGCATGCCGAGGCCGGCGCCGACCAGCGCGTCCTGCCAGCCGACGATGCCGACGGAGTGGAGGTGACGCTGTGCGGTGAGCAGCGCCTCGGTCAGGTCGCGTGGGGTCGGGGCGGGGACCAGCGAGCCGACCAGCGCCATCGCACCCTCGTGCAGCGCACCGGTGGGCCGGCCGGCGGAGTCGCGCTCGATGCGCCCGTCGGCGGGATCGGGCGTGCTGGCATCGATGCCGGCGAGCTCGAGCGCGCGGCTGTTCACCCAGGCGGAGTGGTGGTCGCGGTTGGGCAGGAAGACCGGCCGGTCGGGAAGGAGCCGGTCGAGGGGCTCGGCGCTCGGCACCCCGCCCGGGAAGGAGTCCATCGACCAGCCACCGCCGGTGACCCACGCACGCCCCGGGTCGGCCGCGGCGTAGGACCCGATGGCGTCCAGGTAGCCCTCGAGGGTCGAGAGACCGGTCAGGTCGCACTGGTTCATCTCCAGCCCGGCCTGGATCGGGTGCACGTGGGAGTCGTGGAAGGCGGGCAGGACCCACCGGCCGTCGAGCTCCTCGACCACCGTCTCAGGGCCGGCCAGAGCGTCGAGCTCATCGCCGATGGCCACGATCCGCCCGTCCCGGACGGCGAGAGCCGTATCCTCCCAGCGGCCCTCGCGCAGCACGCGACCACCGCGCAGCAGCAGGTCCGCCGGGAGGGCGTCACCGCCCATCAGTTGACGGCCATGGTGTCGGTGACCGAGGAGCCCGAGCGCTTGAGCACGAGCGCCACCAGGCCGAGGACCAGGAGCGTGAGGACCAGCAGGATCGTGGAGACCGCGGCGATCTCGGGCTTGAGACCGGAGCGGACCGAGGAGAGCACGTAGACCGGCCATGAGGTCGTGCCGGAGACGTTGATGAACGAGGAGATCACCGTGTTGTCGAGGCTCAGCGTGAAGGCCAGCAGCCCACCAGCGAGCACCGCCGGCCCGACGAGCGGGATCGTGACCTTGAAGAACGTCGCCACCGGCCGCGCATAGAGGTCCGCCGAGGCCTCCTCCAGCGACGCGTCCAGACCGACCAGGCGGGCCCGGACGATGTAGGTGACGACCGCTGTCGCGAAGAGCGAGTGGCCGACCACGAGGCGTACGTAGCCGTTGTTGAACGGCAGCAGCGACCAGTCCTGCCCGAGCGTCACGAACCAGGGGAGCAGCGCGATGCCGTCGACGATCTCGGGCGTCACCGAGACCAGCAGCAACAGCAGCGTGAACGGGCCTGCCCAGCGGCCCGGGAACCGAGCCATCGCCATCCCGGCCAGGGTGCCGAGCACGCTCGCCAGGAGGGCGGCGACCACGGCGGTCTGCAGCGAGACGGCGACGGTGTGGCGTACGGTCGGGCGCTCGATGATCGCGGTGAACGGCTCCAGGCTGAAGCCGTCCCAGGCCGTGAGCAGTCGGCCGCCGTTGAAGGAGTAGATGCCGATCACGATGATCGGGGCGAACAGGAAGAGGAAGACGAGCGTGGTCCACGCGCCGAGCGCGAGATTGGTGCCGGAGGGTCTGCTCATGCCGTCACCACCTCCTTGGTGTGCAGCCTCGTGTCCGGAGGCGGGACGGTTCCGATGACCAGCTTGCTGCGCCTGTGCAGGAGCCATCCCACGGCCCACATCAGCGTGATGGCCAGGACGACGATGAGCATGGTGAGCAGGATGAGGACGACCGCCATGGCCGAGCCCAGCGCCCAGTTCTGCGCGGTCAGGAACTGGCTGGCGATCAGGGAGCCGACCATCGTGCCCTTCGCGCCGCCGAGGACCGCCGGGGTGACGTAGTCGCCCATCATCGGGATGAAGACCAGGACGATGCCGGCGATGATCCCGGGCCGCGCCAACGGCAGGGTGACCTGGAAGAACGTCCGAATCCGGTCGGCGCCGAGATCCTTGGACGCCTCACCGAGGGCGCTGTCGACGCGGTCGAAGGCGACGTACATCGGCAGGATCATCAGCGGCAGATAGTTGTAGATCAGCCCGAGCAGCACCGCGCCGCGGGTGTTGAGCAGGTCGTGCGGGTCCGCGACCAGGCCGACGTCGGTCAGGAACCCGGCCAGGGCGCCCTCCGACGACAGGATCACCTTCCAGCCGATCGTCCGGATCAGGAACGAGGTCCAGTAGGGGACCATCACCAGGGCGACCAGCAGCCCGCGGCGGTGTGCGGGGACCTTCACCGCCATGAAGTACGCCGCCGGCAGCGCGATCAGCAGACAGGCGACGGTGCCGAGCACGCTCATCCACAGCGTCGCCCGGAAGATCGTGAAGAAGGTCGGGCTGAACGCCTCGGCGTAGCGGTCCAGCGACATCACCGCGTTGCTGTGGGTGCCGAACATCCCGGGCTTCTCCCCGAAGCTGAACCAGGCGATCTGCAGGAACGGCACCACGAAGAAGACCGTCAGCCACAGCCACGCGGGGACGGCGAGGACGAAACCGGGGAGATGCTTACGCACTGGCGGCGGCCTTCAGCTTGTCGTAGACCTCCGTACGCCGGTCCTGAGCCTCGTTGACGGCGCCGTTCTTCATGGTGGCGAGCTGCTCGTCGGTGAAGAAGATCATCTCGGGCAGCTCGACACCGCGCTCGGCGGCCATCTCCTCGATGCCCAGCGCGCCGGTGTTGTAGCCGATGTAGTCCATCTCCAGGAACGAGTTCTCCGGCTCAAGCACGTAGTCGAGGAACGCGTGCGCGGCCTCGGGGTGGGGCGCACCGGCCGCGATGCACCAGTTGTCCATCCACAGCTCGGTCGTCGGGCCGGGCAGGACCCACTTCCAGCGGTCGGGCTGCTTGTGCTCGAGGATCCCGAGGCGGGAGTCGCCGTTCCAGTTCTGCATCAGCGCGAAGGTGTTCTGCTGCATCGCGCCGGTGGCCGGGTAGGAGTCGAAGCCGGCGATGTGCGGTGCCCACTTCTCGACCGCCTCGGCCTCGTAGGCGTCGTAGTCGGCCATGTCCTCGGTGTTCCAGTCGATGTCGTTGGCCCAGAAGTAGAGGCCCGCGACACCCTGCGGGTCGTCGAGCAGCGAGGTCTTGCCCGAGGCCTCGTTCTGCATCGCGTCGATGAAGTCGTCCCACGTCGCCAGATCGCGCTTGATCACGGTGGTGTCGTAGACGAACCCGGTGGTGCCCCAGCACTTGCACACCGAGTACTCGTTCTCCGGGTCCCAGTCCTGGCCGAGGAACTGCGGGTCCACCTTGGCCATGTTGGGGATCAGGTCCTTGTTGAGCGGGACGATGATCTCGTTCTCGATCAGCTGCGGGATGTAGACCCCGGTCGGCACGACGATGTCGTAGCCGCTGGTGCCCTCGGCCGCGACCAGCTTCGAGATCAGCTCCTCGTTGGAGCCGTAGGAGTCGAGGGTCACCTTCGGGCCGGTCTTGCTGAAGGCGTCGATCACCTCGGGGGCGTCGTAGTCGCCCCAGGTGTAGATCGACAGCGACTTCTCCACCGGCCCGCCGGTCGCGCCGCCGCCGGGCTCGACCGCGCTGGACGCCCCGCCACCGCCGTCCGAGCCACAGGCGCTCAGCGCGACGCCGGCACCGGCGAGAGCGGCCAGGCTCAGGAAGTGGCGCCGCGAGAGCTCTTGGCGGATCGCTCGCGCGCCGGCATGGCTGGCCAGGATGCGTACGTTGCCACTCTTGTTGACAGGCTTGTTCACTGTGGGCTCCTAGCGGTGGACGGGTCGAGCGGAGTGTCGAGGGGGAAGAGACGTACGTCCTCGGCGGCCCAGCCGCAGAGGACCGGGTCGCCGGGGGAGAGCCGGGCGGCGCCGTGGGTGGGGCGGCGGATCAGCAGGCTGAGCCCATCGGTGACCTTGACGAGGTACTGGATCACCTCGCCGAGGGGGGAGACCTGGAGGACCTCGCCGGAGACGGAGTTGAGGCCCGCCGTCACCGTCCCGGACTCGGCCCGGGGCTCGATCGAGATCATCTCGGGCCGGATCGCCGCCTGGTGGGCCTCGCCGGGCTTCCCGTCGGGCTTCGCGGGACCCTCGATCACCACGAAGGGGGTCTCGACGGTGGTGCCGTCGGCGCTGACCTCGCCGCGCAGGAAGTTCTGCTGCCCGACGAAGCCGGCGACGTACGCGCTGGCGGGCTGGTTGTAGACGGTCTCGGCGTCGGCGAGCTGCTCGATCCGCCCGGCGCGCATGATCGCGATCCGGTCGCTCATCGCGAGCGCCTCGTGCTGGTCGTGGGTGACGAAGACGAAGGTGATCCCGAGGCGGGACTGGAGGAGCTTGAGCTCGAGCTGCATCTCCTCGCGCAGTTGGCGGTCCAGGGCGCCCAGCGGCTCGTCGAGGAGGAGGACGCCAGGGCGGTTGACCAGCGCCCGGGCGAGTGCCACCCGCTGCTGCTGGCCGCCGGAGAGCTGGGCCGGTCCGCGGTCGGCGAAGTCGAGCATGCGCACCATCCGCAGCGCCTCGACGACCCGCTCGCGGACCTCCGCCCTGGGTGTCTTGCGCTGCTGCAGGCCGTAGGCGACGTTCTCCGCGACGGACTTGTGCGGAAACAGCGCGTACGCCTGGAAGACCGTGTTCACGTCGCGCTGGTAGGGCGCGAGCCTGACCACGTCCTTGCCGCCGATGATGATGCTGCCGGAGTCGGGCTTCTCGAACCCGGCGATCATGCGTAGCGTCGTGGTCTTGCCGCAGCCCGAAGGGCCGAGCAGCGAGATGAACTCGCCGGCCCGGATCTCCAGGTCCAGGCCGTCGACCGCCGTGGCCTGGCCATAGGTCTTGGTCAGGCCGGTGATGGTTACCGAGCCGGAGGGTTGGTCCGGGGTAGCTGTCGTGGTCATCGCTGCTCCAGTCGATTGTTCACTTAGCGCTGCATTCCACCACAGGATCCGGGGAAAAGTACGGAATCAGTTGTAAAAGAACGGTTACGAACTTGATTTCGTGTACGTCGCCGCCGCTGAGTGCGGCCCCGGTCTCGGGATCTAGGGTTTACCCCATGCCGACCCCGCCCACTCTGTCCACCGTCACCTCGTTGCTGGACGACTGGTACCCGCCCGCGACCGCCGACGAATGGGATGCTGTCGGGCTGGTCTGGGGAGAGCCCTCGCAGCCCGTCTCGAAGGTGCTCCTCGCCGTCGACCCGACCCTGCCGGTCGCCGAGGAGGCGGCCGCGTGGGGTGCGGACCTGGTCGTGGTCCATCATCCGCTGTTCCTGAAGGGTGTGCACGGCTTCGCCGCGACGACCCCCAAAGGGCGTACGCTCTCGACGCTGGTCTCCGCGCGGTGCGCGCTGCTCACCGCGCACACCAACGCCGACCAGGCCCTCGGCGGCGTCTCGGAGTCGCTGGCGCTGGCGCTCGGGCTGAGCTCGCTGCGGCCGCTGGTGCCGGGGCTCACCGACGATGTCGGGACGGGCCGGGCCGGGACCGTGGAACCGACCACGCTCGGTGACTTCGCCGAGTCCGTGGCGGCGGCGCTGCCCGCGACCGCGGCCGGGATCCGGGTCGCCGGCGACCTCGATCGGCCGGTCTCCTCGGTGGCGTTGTGCGGCGGCGCGGGCGACTTCCTGCTCGACCAGGTGGCTGCGTACGACGTCTATGTGACCAGCGATCTGCGCCACCATCCGGCCTCGGAGTTCCTCGAGAAAGGTGGTGCGCTGATCGACATCCCGCACTGGGCGGCGGAGTGGACCTGGCTGCCTGTCCTGGCGAGGCGACTGAACGAGGCTTTGGGAGATACGGTGGAGACTCGGGTCAGCCAGATCGTCACCGACCCGTGGACGCTGCGTCTGTAAGAAAATCGTGTGTGAACAACTGAGGAGAATCCGCTGAAAGCCGACCCGTTCGCCCAGGTGAAGCTGCTCGACGTGTGTGAGCTGGACTCGCGTGCGCTCCAGCTGCGCCACCGCCGTGCGCATCTGCCGCAGACCGCCGTCGTGGCGGAGCTGCAGGCATCGAAGAAGACCACCGACGATGCCGTACGCGACGCCCGGATCACGCGCGACGACCTCGAGCGGGTGCAGAAGAAGGCCGACGCCGATGTCGAGGCGGTCAAGACCCGCCGCCGGCGCGACCAGGAGCGGATGGACTCCGGGGCGATCAGCAGCGCCAAGGACCTCGAGCGCATGCAGCACGAGCTGGCCACCCTCGACCGCCGGATCTCGGTGCTCGAGGACGAGGAGCTCGAGGTCATGGAGCAGCTCGAGGAGGCTCAGGCGAGCGTGACCCGGCTCGAGGCCGAGCTCGCCGAGATCAACGAGAAGCTCGCGGTCGCCGTCGACTCCGTCGACGTCGAGACCTCGAAGATCGACGGCGAGCTCGCCGCGGTCGCCGAGGAGCGGGCGCCCGCGCTCGAGGGCATCCCCGATGACCTGCTCGCCCTCTACTCGCGGCTGAGCGAGAAGATGGGTGTCGGTGCCGCCGAGCTGCGTGCCCGCCGCTGCGGTGGCTGCAACCTCCAGCTCGACCCCGCCGAGATCTCCCGCATCCGCGGCCTCGCCGCCGACGAGGTCGTCCGCTGCGAGGAGTGCTCCCGCATCCTGGTCCGCACCGCTGAGTCGGGGCTGTGAGCGAGAAGACCGCGCGGGGCTGGGGAGCCGGCGCGGCCGCGACGACGCTGGTTCTCGTACGCCACGGGGTCACCAAGCACACCGCCGCCAAGGCGTTCTCCGGGGGCCTCGGCGGTGACAACCCGCCGCTGACCCAGGAGGGTCGCGAGCAGGTGATGCTCACCTCGGAGTGGCTCAAGCCGCTCGCGTCCTCGGTCTCGACCGTCGTGACCTCGCCGGTCCTGCGCACCGTCGAGACCGGTGAGCTCGTCGCCGGTGCGCTCGGCGCCCGGCTGGTCGAGGAGCCCGCCTTCGCCGAGATCGAGTTCGGGGAGTGGGAGGGGCTCACCTTCGGTGAGGTCGCCCAACGGTTCCCCGACGACATGAAGGCGTGGATGGGGGCCACCGAGGTCGCGCCCCCGGGCGGTGAGTCCTTCGACTCCGCTCAGGCCCGCGTGCTCGACGGCCTCTCGCGGGTCCTCGAGGCCCACGCCGGCGAGACCGTCGTGGTCACCTCGCACGTCTCGCCGATCAAGCTGATCGTCGCCCACGCCCTGGGCGCCCCGATCGGCGGAGTCTTCAGCATGGAGCTCTCACCCGCCTCCGTCACCGTCGTCTCCTTCTTCGCCGACGACCGCGCCTCCATGCGCCTCTTCAACGGCCTCCCCGTCTCCCGCGACCCCTTCGCCTCTGGCCTCTTCTGACGCGGCGGGTGACCGTGTTGGTCTCGACACGCTCGCTGGCGCTCGCGGCTCGACCGACGAAGAAACCGCTGGTCGAGCCGCCGGAGCCGCTAGGCGGAGGCGTGTCGAGACCAACACAGTCCTTATGGCGACCGTTTGCCACGACGGCGAGCGAGGTCGTGCAGCCGGTCGAGGTCCCCGACTATCAGGGCCTCGCGCTTGGCCCGGCTCCAGCCTTGGACCTGTTTCTCACGTCGGTAGGCATCGACCATCGTCTGATGTTCTTCGGCGTACGCAAGGGCGACCGGTAGACGCCGAACCGTGAACTCGGCGCCGAGGCCAGCGTTGTGCTCGGCGATGCGTTTCTCCAGGTCGAAGGTGCTTCCGACGTAGAGCATGTGATCGCGGCAGCGGAGAATGTACATGTAAGGCATGTCCCGATTCTGGGCGCGACCACCGACAGTTTCGCGGAGACGACTGTGTTGGTCTCGACACGCTCGCTGGCGCTCGCGGCTCGACCAGCGGGGCGACCGTTGGTCGAGCCGCCGGAGCCGCTAGGCGGAGGCGTGTCGAGACCAACACAGTCGCTATCGCAACCGCTTGCCGCGACAGCGAGCGAGGTCACGGCCGACTCGGCGCGGGGTCAGATCTCGGCGACGATGATGTCGAGCTGGGTGCCGGTCTTGGTGGCGGGGGCGGTCTCGACGGTCCAGCCGAGGTCGCGGAAGGCGTCGGCGAGCTTGGCGGGGGTGCGGGGGTTGGCGCCGGACTCCAGGAGGGCTCGGACGAGGCGGCCCTTGGTGGCCTTGTTGAAGTGGCTGACGACCTTGCGCTGGCCGTTGTGCTCGTGGAGGACGCGGACGGTGGCGGTGCGGGCGGCGACCTCGTCGGGGCGCCAGAAGGCGGCGTACGTCCCGGACCGGAGGTCCACGAGCAGGCCGTCGCCGAGGGCCTCGGCGATGCCGGCGCCGAGGTGGGCGCGCCAGTGGGCCTGGACGCCGCCGATGCCGGGGAGGGTGGTGTCGCCCGAAAGACGGTACGCAGGGATGCGGTCGGCGAGGCCGACGAGGCCGAACACGGAGCTGGTCACCATGACCCGGCTGGTCGCGCGGCGCTTGGCGGCCGGGGACAGGGTCGCGGGGGAGAGGGCGTCGTAGAGGACGCCGGTGTAGATCCGGTCGGCGCGCGCAGTGGGGGCATCGCTCAGCCCGGCGTTCAGGGTGACGAGCTCAGGCTGGGTCTTCGGGATGCCGAGGATGTCGACGGCCTCGTCCGGGCGCGTGGTGCAGAGCTCGACGAGCGCGTCGATGACCTTGGCGCGGGCCGGGTTGAGCCCCGGGAGGCGGAGGTCGTCGAGCGCGAGCGGGTTGCCGCGTACGGCCGCGGTCTTGCCCTCCGAGGGCGGCAGCAGGATCAGCACGGGACTATCGTGCCGCCCGGGACCAGGATGGCCGAATCGAGGATTGGGTATCTTTCAAAGCGCCCGTGACCTGGGGGAACGCGCGAGCTTACGTTCCAGTCATGATCGTTCTGGCCGCCGAGTCCACCGCCGGGCCCAACCTCGGCGGCTTCTTGGTCGTGATCATCATCGTCGGGCTGTTCTGGCTGATCCAGGACGTCTCGAAGAAGGCCCGGGCGCGCTCGGAGCACCTCCGGGCGAGACGGTCCCTGACCTCCTCCCAGCGCCGGGCCGTGGCCAAGATCAACCGGTCGGCGAAGGCGTACAACGGGTCCACGAAGCGTCTGTGGGACCAGTTCGGCGCCTTCAAGGGCAACCCGAAGGCGTTCGGCAAGGATGCCGCCGCGCTGCACAGGAAGTACAAGGACTCGAAGAAGAAGTAGCCACTACAGTTCTGGCCATGGGCTCCGCACGCATCATCCGGGTCGCCAGTGCCGACAACGGTGTCGCCGCCACCACGCTCCGTGACGGGATCGCCGCGCTCCAGGCCGAGCTGGGGGTGACTGCCGAGTTCCCGCCTGAGGTCGAGGAAGCGGCGGCCGCCGCCGCGGCCAACCCCAGACTCCCGGAGCTGGACCGTACCGACCTGCCGTTCGTGACGATCGATCCCGAGACGTCGATGGACCTCGACCAGGCGCTCCACCTGGAGCGCGACGGGGACGCCTACGTGGTGCACTACGCGATCGCCGACGTGGCCGCCTTCGTGGCGCCTGGCGACCCGGTCGACCTGGAGGCCAACAAGCGCGGCGAGACGCTCTACGCCGCTGATGCGAAGATCCCGCTCCACCCCAAGGTGCTCTCCGAGGACGCCGCCTCGCTGCTCCCGGACCAGGTACGTCCCGCCTTGCTGTGGACCCACAAGCTCGATGCGACCGGCGAGGGGACCGACACTTTCGTCGAGCGCGCGCTGGTCAGGTCGCGGGCCAAGCTCTCCTATGAGGGCGTGCAGAAGATGTTCGACGGTGACGGGTTCGGCGACACCGACTACGCCCAGTCGCTCCAGCTGCTGAAGGAGATCGGCGAGAAGCGGATCGCTCTCGAGGCGGCCCGCGGCGGGGTCAACCTGCCGCTGCGCGACCAGGAGATCTCGGTCCAGGGTGATCAGTGGTCGCTGGAGTACCGCGACCTGCTCCCCGTCGAGGACTGGAACGCCCAGATCTCGCTGCTCACCGGCTTCGGGGCGGCAGACCTGATGGTCTACGCCCGCATCGGGCTCCTCAGGACCCTCCCCGAACCCGACCCCCGAGACGTCCAGCGGCTGCACCGCACCGCTCGGGCACTCGGGCTGGAGTGGCCCGCGGAGATGCTCTACCCCGACTTCATCCGCTCGCTCGACGGCAAGAACGGCAAGCACGCCGCGATGGCGATCGCGTGCACCCGGCTGCTGCGCGGGAGCGGGTACGCCTCGTTCAACGGCGAGCTGCCCGCGCTGACCGAGCACTCGGCGCTGGCGAACGAGTACATGCACGTGACGGCGCCGCTGCGCCGGCTGATCGACCGCTACGCCGGCGAGGTCTGCCTGGCGCTCTGCGCGGACCAGCCGGTCCCGGACTGGGTGACTGCTGCGTTCACCACCCTCCCGGAGACGATGCGTGCCTCCTCGCGCAACAGCGGTGCCTACGAGCGCGGCGTCGTCGACCTCGTCGAGGCCGGGGTGCTGTCCAAGCGGGTCGGAGAGACCTTCACCGCGGTGGTGGTCGAGATCGACGACGAGGACAAGCAGAAGGGCTCGATCACCGTCGAGGAGCCTGCCATCGAGGCCCGGGTCACCGGCGCGACGGCCCTCCCGCTCGGCGAGGAGGTCGAGGTGCGGCTGGAGACGGCCGACGTCGTCGCCCGGAAGGTCAGCTTCACGCTCGACTGACCTCCCGGACGTACGTCGGTCGAAGATCAGGAGATCAGCTCGTCGAGGCGGTTGTAGACCTCG
The DNA here is from genome assembly GCF_040613175.1 of Nocardioides sp. NPDC006303. Lineage (NCBI taxonomy): Bacteria > Bacillati > Actinomycetota > Actinomycetes > Propionibacteriales > Nocardioidaceae > Nocardioides > Nocardioides sp. NPDC006303. The sequence continues at coordinate 87,455 of NZ_JBEXRR010000018.1, read as the reverse complement.
GCGGAGCCCTCGATCACCCGGCTGTGCTCGCCCTCGATGGAGACGGGCACGTCACCCTGGACGGTGATACGCCGCACCTCGCGCGGCAGCTCGTCGAAGTCGGCGACGGCGTAGTGCTGGGTGGCGCGGTTGTCCCAGATCGCGACGTCGCCCTGCTGCCAGTGCCACCTGACGGTGTTCTCCAGGGCGGTGACCCTGTCTTGGAGGAGGTTGAAGAGGATCGCGCTCTCCTTCTGGTTCAGGCCGGTGAAGTGCTTGACGAAGTGGCCCAGGACGAGCGCGCGCTCGCCGGTCTCGGGGTGGATCCGGACCGCGGGGTGCTCGGTCCGGTAGAGCGTCGAGACGAACTCCTCGCGCCTGCGCGCCGCCACGTCGTCGGTGGACGCAGGCGTGTCGGGGCGTACGTAGTCGTAGTCGTTGGAGTGGACCGCCCACAGGTTGTCGACCAGCGCCTTGAGCTGGGGGTGGAGCCGCTCGTAGGCGGTGACGGTGTTGGCCCAGACGGTGTTGCCGCCGTACTCGGGGATCTCCGCCCCGCGCAGGATCGAGAACGCCGGAGGCCGGTCGACGAAGGTGACGTCGGTGTGCCAGGAGTTGGCGGCCATGCCGCGGTTGGCCTTCAGGGTCAGGACGCGGGCGCTGCCGGTGTTCACGGTCGGATGGGCGGTCGTCAGCGGCCCCAGGCGCTCGCCGAACGCGATCTGCGCGCGGTCGCCTAGATGGTCCTGGCCGCGGAAGAAGACGACCTTGTTCTCCAGGATCGCGGACCGGATCTCGGCGATCGTCTCGGCGGGGAGGTCGCCGGAGAGGGCGACACCGTCGATGCGGGCGCCGATCCGGCCACCGACCTTGTGGACGGTCAGCTCGTTGACGGGGGATGCTTCGGTGATGGTCATGCGTGGTCTCCTCTGACAGCGTCGGCTTGATCTGAATAAAGTCTAGTGAAATACATGACTTAAGACCACGGGAGTCTCACGAGACGTTTGGGCACTCCGCACAATGATGCGAATGGGAGTCGGTGGATATCGTGCGCTCATGACGCACGCAACACCCGAGACCGTGTTCACCTATGGCTCCCCGCAGCTCAAGTTCGGCACCGGCGCATCGGCCGAGATCGGCTACGACCTGGCGTCGCTGGGCGCCCGGCGCGCCCTTGTGGTGACCGATCCCGGCATCTCCGCGACCGGGCTGCCGCAGCGCGTGGCCGAGCAGATGAAGGCGTACGACGTCACTGCCGTCGTCTTCGACGGCGTCCACGTCGAGCCGACCGACGAGAGCATGCGCGAGGCGGTCGAGTTCGCCCGCGAGCACGGGCCGTTCGACGCGATCGTGGCGGTCGGGGGCGGGTCGAGCATCGACACCGCGAAGGCGGTCAACCTGCTGACCACCAACGACGGCGACCTGATGGACTACCTCAACGCGCCGGTGGGTCGCGGACTCGCGCCGGCCAACCCGCTGCTGCCGCTGGTCGCGGTGCCGACCACCACCGGGACCGGCGCGGAGTCGACGACCGTGTGCGTGCTCGACGTGCTCTCGCTCAAGGTGAAGACCGGGATCTCGCACGCGCGCCTGCGTCCGACGCTGGCCGTCGTCGACCCCGACCTGATGATGACCCAGCCCGCCGGGGTGACCGCCGCGTCCGGGATGGACATCCTGTGCCACGCGCTGGAGAGTTACACGGCCCGTCCCTACACGTCCTACGATCGCAAGGAGCCGGCCCAGCGGGTGCCCTACTGCGGTGCCAACCCGATCTCCGACATGTGGTCGGAGAAGGGGCTGTCGCTGCTGGCGGGCTCGTTCCGGCAGGCGGTCGCGCACGGCGACGACACCCTCGCGCGCGGTGACATGGCGTTCGCGGCGACCTTCGCGGGTCTGGGCTTCGGGAACGCCGGCGTACACATCCCGCACGCCTGCGCCTACCCGATCGCCGGACGGGTGCGCGACTTCCACCCCAAGGACTACCCCGGCGAAGAGGCGCTGGTGCCGCACGGGATGGCCGTCTCGCTGACCGCTCCGGAGGCCTTCCGCTACACCTTCGACGCCGCTCCCGAGCGGCACCTGCGTGCGGCCCGACTGCTGGCGCCCGGCTTCGACGAGTCGAAGGAGGAGCCGCGTGACGTACTGCCCCGGGTGCTCAGCGACCTGATGCGGGACATCGGGATCCCGGCCGGGATCGGCGAGGTCGGCTACGTCGCCGGCGACATCCCCGACCTGGTCGAGGGTGCGCTCAAGCAGCAGCGGCTGCTCGCCACCGCGCCGAAGCAGCCGTCGGCGGAGGACCTGACCGGGATCTTCGAGAGGTCCGTCACGCTCTGGTGAGGAATGCCGGGCGGGACTACGACGTTCGGTTGGTTGTCTTCTTCAACCAAACTCTCCGGAGGTTCACTCGGTGACGTCAGTCCCGCCGCGGCTCTTGCTCGCACTCGCCCTGCTCTCGGCATCCGCGCCGCTTGCGATCGACTTCTACCTGCCCTCCTTCCCGCAGATCGGCACCGACCTCGGTGCCGCGGCGAGCAACGTGCAGCTGACCCTCACCGCCTTCCTGATCGGGCTCGCGCTCGGACAGATCGCCTGGGGGCCGATCTCCGACCGCTTCGGGCGGCTCAAGCCGCTGCTGATCGGTTCGGTCGTGGCCGCGGCGGCCGGTGTGCTGGCCGCCCTGGCGCCCACCGTGGAGCTGTTGATCGCGGCCCGCTTCCTCCAGGCGCTCGCCGCCGCGGCGGGGATCGTGATGGCGCGGGCGATCGTGGCCGACGTACTCCACGGCTTCGCCGCCGCGCGGGCGATGTCGATCATGATGTCGATCAGCGGCATCGCGCCGATCTTGGCCCCGGTGATCGGCGGCGCCATCGCCGGGTTCGTGCCGTGGCGCGGGGTGCTCGGCATCGTGGCCGCGATCGCCGTCGCGCAGGTCGTCTGCGTGCTGCTGGTGATCCGGGAGAGCCTGCCGGCCGAGCGCCGGACCAGCCGGGTCGAGTACGCCGACCTCGGCCGTCTCCTCGCCAAGCCCGCCTTCCTCGGCTACACGCTGACGCAGTCGCTCACGTTCGCCACCCTGATGACGTACGTCTCCTCCTCCTCGTTCCTCTACCAGTCGGTGATCGGCACGTCGGCGGCGGTCTACGGCATCGGGTTCGCGGTCAACGCCGCCTTCCTGACGGTCGCGGGGCTCTTCTCGGCGCGGCTGGCCAAGCGGCAGGTGCACCCGGCGCAGATCGTCCGCTCGGCGCAGCCGGTGCTCGCCATCGGCGCGATGTTCGTGCTCGTCGTCGCGCTGCTGCCGGTGCCGAAGGCGCTCATCCTTCTGCCGATCCTGGTCGTCACCACCTGCGTCGGCCTGATCATGGGCAACACCGGCGCCCTGGCCATCGAGCAGGCCCGTCCCTCGGTCGGCGCCGGCTCGGCGCTGATGGGCGGGATCATGTTCCTCGGCGGCGGTCTCGCCTCCCCGCTCGGCGCCGTCGCCGGTGAGCACACCGCGGTCCCGCTGGCGATCACCATGGTGGTCACCTCTGTCCTCGGCGCCGTCGCGTTCACCCTCGCCCGGCGTTCCGTCGCCCGCAACCCGGAGTCCGAGGCGGCCTTCGCCACCGCGGCCTAGCGGTCGAGGCCTCACTCACGTCGGCCGAGACGTCACTCAGGTCGGCCGAGTGGGCACGGTGATGCCCGCTCGGCCGACGTACCTGACGCCTCGGCCGACGCGGGCGACTTCTCGGCGCTGACTAGGCTTCGCGGAGTGAAGCTCCGTGTCCATCAGCAGCGGGCGCTCTCCGCCCTGGGCGCGGCCTGGGACGCGGGGCGTTCGCGGGCGTGGGTCGTGCTGCCGCCGGGGGCGGGGAAGACGCTCGTCGGTCTGGAAACCGCACGCGATGCGATCGCGGACGGGGCGAAGGTCGTCGTACTCAGCCCCAACACGGCCATCCAGGGGCAGTGGCTGCGCCAGGCGGCTGCGCTGGGTCTCACGGCGTCCTCGTCGCGAGATCTGGACGCGCCGCTGACCTCGCTGACCTACCAGTCGGTCGCGGTCTTCGGCGACCCCGACGACGAGGCGGAGACCGGGGAGAGCCATCTGGCCAGGCTGCACGACAACGGCCGGGCGCTGGTCTCCGCGCTGCGTACGGCCGGGCCGCTGCTGCTCGTGCTGGACGAGTGCCACCATCTGCTCGAGGTCTGGGGCGAGCTGCTCGGCGAGATCCTGCTGCTGCTGCCGGACGCGCGGGTGCTGGGGCTGACCGCGACTCCGCCCGAGGCGCTGACGAAGGAGGAGTCCGCACTGGTCGGGCTGCTGTTCGGGGAGATCGTCTTCTCGACCTCGATCCCGGCCGTGGTGCGCGAGGGCGACCTGGCGCCGTTCGCGGACCTGGTCTGGCTGACCGCCCCCACGCCCGCCGAGCGGGAATGGCTGCGGGGGAGCGCGGAGCGGTTCGAGGAGCTGCTCACCGCGCTGACCTCGGCCGATCTGGGCAGTGTGCCGTTCCTGACCTGGCTGGACCGGCGGTACGTGTCGCGGCCGGCCGGAGCTCCGTCCTGGGCCGAGCTCGCGAAGGCGTGGCCCGATCTGGCCACGGCGGCCCTGCGGGTTCATCATCGTGGACTGCTCGCGCTGCCCGAGGGGGCGACCCTGACCGAGGCGCACCGTCGCGACCCGTCGGCCGAGGACTGGGTGGCCCTGATCGGTGACTGGGTACGCGGACATCTGGCCGCCTCCGACGCGGAGGCCGACCAGGAGGCGCTGGCCGCGATCAAGCAGGCGCTGCCGGCGGTCGGCTACTCGCTGACCCGGCGTGGCATCCGGGCCGGGCGCTCGCCCGTCGACCGGGTGCTGGCGCGCTCGGAGGCGAAGACGACGGCGACCGCGGCCATCGTGGACCACGAGCGTCTGGCGCACGGTGACTCGCTGCGGCTGCTGGTCATCACCGACCACGAGCGGGCCTCGGCCACGCTGCCGGTCGACCTGCGTGGGGTGATCGCCGAGCAGTCCGGCTCCGCGCGGGCGGTGCTCGCGACGCTGTGCGGGTCCCACGATGACGTCTTGCTGGTCACCGGCGCGACCGTTGCCGGACCCGCGGCGACCCTTGCCGCGCTGGTCGCGCACATCGCCGAGACGGACCCCGCTCTGGCCGAGGGCCTGGAGATCGAGCCGGGGGAGGCGTACGCCACGCTCGCCGGGCGCTGGGGGAGCCGACAGTGGGTGGGGCACGTGACCCGGTTCTTCGAGGCCGGCGGCTGCCGGGTCTTGGTCGGCACGCGCGGGCTGCTCGGGGAGGGCTGGGACGCCCGGTCGGTGACCGGGATCGTCGACCTCACCGCGGCCACGACCACGACCGCGGTCGTGCAGCTGCGCGGGCGCTCGCTGCGTACGGATCCCGCTCGGCCCGACAAGGTCGCGGTCAACTGGACGGTCGTCTGCGTCGAGGAGGAGCACCCGCGCGGCGACAACGACTGGAAGCGCCTGGTCCGCAAGCACACCGGCTTCTTCGGCGCCGACGAAGACGGCTCCGTCGTCGACGGCGTCGGCCACATCGACGAGTCCTTCTCCCCGTACGCCGCCCCGCCCGAGTCCGACTTCGACGAGGTCAACGCCCGCATGGTCGCGCGTTCTGAGGACCGCACCGCGATCCGGGAGCGGTGGCGGATCGGGGAGCCGTACGCCGACGTCGCCGGCCGCACCGTCAGGATCCGGCTGCGCCGGGCGGGTGCGTTGCGCGTGCCGTCGGGGATGGTGCTCGCTCCCCGGCCACCTGGGTTCCGGCTGCTGGATGGACGGGTGCCGGAGTGGCGGCTGCCGGCCAAGCCAGTCCTCGCGCCCGCGGTGCTGCTGAGCATCGGGCTCGTCCTGACGCTCGTTCTCGGCGCCGGGATCGCGGGAGCGGTCGGCGGCGTGGCCGGTGGATTGTGGGCGCTGTGGGCCGCGTACGTCTATCGAGACGGCACCCGGATCGCCTCCCAGCTCCGCCGACGCCCGAGCGTCGGCGCGGTCGGCGCAGCGGTCGCCGACGCACTGAACGCGACCGGACAGACCTCGGTCGGTGCCGCCGGGCTCGAGATCGCGGTGGACACCGACGGCAGCTACCGCGTACATCTGGCCGGGGTCCCCGAGGAGGAGTCGGCGCTCTTCGCCGCTTCGCTCGAGGAGGCGCTGGCGCCGATCGCCGCGCCCCGCTACCTCGTCTCCCGCCCGATCGTGGGCGACCTGAACGCCCTCGAGAGGGTGTGGCTGGGCGTCTCGGGCAGGCACGCCGCGAACGCCGAGGCCTGGCACGCGGTCCCCACCGCCCTCGGCCGTCGAGCCGCCGACGCGAAGTCGTTCCTCGCCGCCTGGGAGCACTGGGTCGGCGGCTCCGGCCTGCTCTACACCGGCTCACCCGAGGGCGCCGGCGTACTGGCCGCCCAACGCGGCGCCGACCCCTTCGACGTCACCGCCGTCATCCGCCGCCACTGGTCCTGACGGCTCGCTCCCGCTGAAGCGTCGCTTCTGTCGGCCGAGAAGTCACCGGCGCCGGCCGAGTTGGCACGACGCTGCACACTCGGCCGACGTACGTGACGCTTCGGCCGGCGCGGGTGACGCTTCGGCTTCAGCTGGTGATCGCGGTCCAGGAGGGGAACTTGGCGGTACGGCCGTCGCCGGAGGAGCGTCCGGTGAGGCGGCGGTGGATCCAGGGGCCGACGAACTCGCGGTAGTAGGCCAGACCCTTCTTGCCGGCCGCGGCCTCGAAGTCGAGGTCCCACCAGCCCTCGGGGACCTCGACGCCGAGCGAGTCGAGGACACGGGCGGCGACGCGGTGGTGGCCACGAGCGTTCATGTGGAGGCGGTCCTCGGACCAGAAGCGGCCGTCGGTGAGGGTGGTGTCGGGCCAGTTGTAGGCGCGTACGACGTCGTCGCGGTGGGCGATCCGCTGCTCGACGAGCCCGACGAGCTCGTCGCCGCGACGCTGGAAGACCTTGCCGAGCGGGAGCCGGGCCGAGGGGTTGGCGCCGGAGAGCAGGATCAGCTTGATCCCGTTGGCGTCGCAGGCCTCGAGCACGGGTCGGAGGAAGTCCGCGATCGCGTTCGCGTCGGCCTTCGGGCGGAGCATGTCGTTGCCGCCGCCGTTGAAGGAGAGGTGGGTCGGCTTGAGCGCGAGAGCGGCGGGGAGCTGCTCCTCGACGATCGGGCGGATCAGACGCCCGCGGATGGCGAGGTTCGCATACTCCACCGGGACGCCCGAAGCGGCCCAGCCCTGGGCGACCAGATCGGCCCAGCCGCGTACGTGACCGTCAGGAGTCTCGTCGCCGACTCCTTCCGTGAACGAGTCGCCGATCGCGACGTAGCGCACTGCCTCCACGAGCCCTCCCAAGCACCTCAGACGGCGAGTATCCATCGCCAGCCTCTGGATTCTAGTCCGCCCCGGGTCTGAGGAGCACATCCGTCCCTGGGCTGACGTCGTGGCCGCGTCGGCTCCTCTACGGTGGGGGCGTGGAGGAGTTGGTACGGCCCTGGCGGCTCGGCCCGCGGGGGCGATGGTGGTTCGACGTCTTGCTGGCCGGCACCCTGTTCCTGATCATTCCGTTCTACGCGATCCAGGCCCTGCTGAGCGGCGGCGCGGCCCAGGACGTCTCCAGCGCCAACCATGTCGTCGACCTGGTGCTCGTGGTGATCCAGCTGGTGCCGCTGCTGTGGCGCCGCCGGCATCCGGTGATCGTCTACGCCGTCGTGGCCTCCGCGTGCGCGCTGCAGGTGCTCCTCCTCGACTACCCGCTCGTCTCCCAGGTCTCCTTCCCGATCGCGGTCTACTCAGTGGCCCGCTATGCAAGGCCACGCTGGGGCTTGGCCGCACTCGCCGTGGGCCTCTTCGGGTCCGTCCTCGGCGCCTACGACTGGCTGGGCGCCGTCGACGCCGCCTCCAACAACCAGCCCCAGGACGAGATCAACTGGAGCACCTACGTCCCGGTCGTGCTCTCGCTCGCCACCTTCCCCGTGGCCGCCTGGGCGCTGGGCGCGCTGGCGCGCACGCGAACGGCGTACGTCGACTCGCTGATCCAGCGCAACGAGCAGCTGCGCCGCGAGGCCGAGCAGCGTGCCGAGCTCGGGGCGACCCAGGAGCGGGCGCGGATCGCGCGCGAGATGCACGACGTGGTGGCTCATGGGCTGAGCGTGATCGTGGTCCAGGCCGACGGCGCGCGCTATGCCGCCGAGCAGGACCCGGCCCTCGCCCCCAAGGCCCTGGAGACCGTCGCGCAGACCGCCCGTGAGGCGCTGGCCGAGATGCGGCAGCTGCTCGGTCTGCTGCGCGACGGGGACACGCTGACCCGTCCGCAGCCACGGCTGGGCGACATCGCGACGCTCGTCGAGGAGACCCGGGCCGGCGGGATGGAGCTGGCCGCGAACCTTCCCGAGCCCCGTCTCGCCGTGCCGGAGGGCGTCGCGCTGACCGCCTTCCGGGTGGTGCAGGAGTCGCTCAGCAACGTACGCAAGCACGCCGGTCCGGGCGCCGCGGCGAGAGTCACCGTGACGGCCGGCGACGGCAGCCTCACGATCGAGGTCACCGACGACGGCCGTGGCGCGGCCGCGGACGCCACCGCGCAGTCGGGCGGCCTCGGCCTGGTCGGGATGCAAGAGCGCATCTCCGCCCACAACGGCACCCTCGAGACCGGCCCGGCATCCGGCGGCGGCTTCCGTGTCTACGCGAGGATGCCCCTGTGACGATCAGAGTCTTTCTCGTGGACGACCAGGAGCTCGTCCGTGCCGGCTTCAAGATGCTCATCGACTCCCAGCCCGACCTCAGCGTCGTCGGCGAGGCGGGCGACGGCCAGGAGGCCGTCGCCGCGCTGGGCCGGACCGAGGCCGACGTGGTCCTGATGGACGTACGCATGCCCCGCATGGACGGCGTCGAGGCGACCGGTCTGATCGCCGGGCGCGCGGGCGCACCCCGGGTGATCGTGCTGACCACCTTCGACCTCGACGAGTACGCCTTCGCCGCGATCCGGGCGGGCGCCGCGGCGTTCCTGCTCAAGGACGCCCGCCCCGAGGACCTGCTCACCGCGATCCGCACCGTGCACGCCGGCGACTCGGTCGTCGCGCCCAGCACCACCCGGCGCCTGCTGGAGCACTTCGCCGCCTCCGCGCCCGCCACCGCCGGGCCGGCGATCGAGGGGCGGCTGGAGGTGCTGACCGAGCGGGAGCGCGAGGTGCTCACGCTGGTCGGCCGCGGCCTGTCCAACACCGAGATCGCCGAGACCTTCGTGGTCGCCGAGGCCACCGTGAAGACCCACGTCGGCCGGCTGCTGGCCAAGACCGGCTCGCGTGACCGCGTCCAGCTGGTGGTGCTGGCCTACGAGACCGGCCTGGTCGGCCGCTGACCCCGAAGGCCCTTAGGCGAGGTGGTGCACCGGCGCCAGGTTGTAGACCGGCGTCTCGATCCCCTCGAAGCGCGCCTTGAGCTGCAGGGCGAGATAGAGCGAGTAGTGGCGCGACTGGTGCAGGTTGCCGCCGTGGAACCACAGCGCCTCCTGCTGGGTCGGCTTCCACATGTTGCGCTGCTCCCCCTCCCACGGGCCGGGGTCCTTGGTCGTGTCGGAGCCCAGGCCCCAGCACTTGCCGACGCGATCGGCGACCTCCTGGCTGATCAGGTCGGCGGCCCAACCGTTCATGGAGCCGTAGCCGGTGGCGTACACGACCAGTTCGGCGGGGAGCTCGGTGCCGTCCTCGAGTACGACGGCCGACGAGGTCAGGTGGGAGACCTGCCCTTGGGCGAGCTTCACGTCGCCGTTGGCGACCAGCTCGGCCGAGCCGACGTCGATGTAGTAGCCGGAGCCGCGGCGCAGGTACTTCATGAACAGCCCGGAGCCGTCGTCGCCCCAGTCGTGCCGGAACCCGGCGTTCTCCAGACGCTGATAGAAGTCGGCGTCGCGCTCGGCCATCTGCTGGTAGAGCGGGATCTGGAACTCGTGCATGATCCGGTAGGGAAGCGAGGCGAAGACCAGGTCGGCCTTCTCCGTGGTCATCCCGGAGGCGAGCGCGCGCTCGGAGTAGAGGTCGCCGAGGCCGATGTCCATCAGCGTGTCGCTCTTCACGATGTGGGTCGAGGACCGCTGCACCATCGTGACGTCGGCGCCATGCTCGAACAGCGCCCCGCAGATGTCGAAGGCGGAGTTGTTGGACCCGATCACGACGACCCGCTTGCCCTCGTACGCGTCCGGCCCCGGGTGCTTGGAGGAGTGGTGCTGCTCGCCCTGGAAGACGTCCATGCCCGGCAGGTCGGGGATGTTCGGCTTCCCGGACATCCCGGTGGCCATGATGAGCTGCTTCGGGTGGAGCGTGATCTCCTCCCCGCCGCGCGAGACGGTGACCGTCCACTCGCCGGCCGCCTCGTCGTAGGAGGCGCTGGTGGCCGTGGTCGAGGACCAGTAGGGCACCTCCATCACCTTGACGTACGACTCCAGCCAGTCGCCGATCTTGTCCTTGGGCGCGAAGACGGGCCAGTTGTCGGGGAACTTCAGGTAGGGCAGGTGGTCGTACCAGACCGGGTCGTGCAGGCACAGCGACTTGTAGCGGCCGCGCCACTGGTCCCCGGGCCGCTCGTAGCGGTCGATGACGAGAGCCGGCACCCCGAGCTGGCGCAGCCGCGCCCCGAGCGCGATGCCGCCCTGCCCGCCACCGATGACCACCGCGTACGGCTGCTCGGTCAGGCCGAGCGTCTCCGCCTCGGCCTGCCGCTTCTCGGCCCAGGTCACCCGGTCACGGTTGACGCCGTGCTCGGCACCCTTCGGGCGACGTACGCCGCGGGGCTCCTCGTGTCCCTTGAGCTCGTAGAGCGTGGTCAGGAACGTCCACGCCTTCGGGCTCTGCCCACCTTCTGGGCTGTCCTCGACCTTGAGGCGGAGCAGTCCGCGGCCGCGACCGATCGCGGTCTCGAAGGTGAACCAGGCGGTGGTCACCCCGTCCGCGGTCGCCTCCGGCTCCTCGAGCGCGAAGCCGGAGGGGTCGACGCGGTCCAGGGTGCTCCCGAGCAGGTCGGCGACCCCGGCAGGGTCCTCGACGGTGGTGATGTTCCAGGAGAAGGCGACCAGGTCGCGCCAGAAACTCTTCGTGGCGAAGAGGCCGGCGGCCCGGGGGATGTCGCGTTCCTTCAGGGCGGCCTCGAAGTCGGCGAGCCAGGTCTGCGCCGGGCCGCTCTGGACGGCCGGGGTCAGGGGTTCGAGTGTCTGCGTCATGCCTCCAGCACACCGCCGCGCGGGCGCCGGAGAAAGGGTTGCAGCCGATTGCATGTGGCGCCGGTCACAGCGAGGACCTACCCTCGGAGTCGGAGGTGGACGCCAGATGACAGCGACCGGAGCAGTCCCGGCGGGAGCCGACCTGCCGCGTCTCGCCCGTGATCTCGTACGCGTCCACGACGCCGTCCTGTCCGGCACCCGCCCACCGAGCACACCCCGGATCCTGGTCGAGCGCTCCTGGCGCCGCGTGATGAGCATGGGCCTGGAGCCCGGGAGCAGCAACGGCAGGCGTACGCCGTCGGCAGCCGAGTGCGCGACCAGGAGAGCCCGCTCGCCGCTGGCGATGGTGATCGACGACCTGCGGGCGGTGCTGACCTCGGCCGCGGATGCGGCGACGTATCTGATGGTGGTCACCGACGCCGAGGGCGTGGTGCTGTGGCGGGCGGGCTCGGCGCGGGTGCTCAAGATCGCCGACCAGCTCGGCTTCGTCGAGGGCGCCCTGTGGACCGAGCGCGCGGTCGGCACCAACGCCATCGGCACCGCGCTGGCCGAGGCGGCGCCGGTCGAGCTCTTCTCCGCGGAGCACTTCGAGCAGGCCCAGCATCCGTGGTACTGCACGGCCGCCCCGATCCACGACCCCCGCACCGGAGCCCTGCTCGGCGTCGTCGACGTCAGCGGGCCCGCCCTGACCCTGCACCCGGCGATCGGCGCCCTGGTCGAGAGCGCGGTGCGCCTGGCCGAGATGTCGCTGTGGCGCCGTCATCAGGAGTGGCTAGAGCGGCTGCGCCGCGAGACCGACCACGTCGTCTCCGGCATCGAGGGTCCGCTGCTGGTCGTCGACGACGACGGCTGGGTCGCCCACCACGCGGGGATGGCCGCCCGCGACCGGATCGCGGCGCCCCGGCAGGACAAGATGCTGACCGTCCCAGGCCTGGGGCTGTGCCTGCCCGAGCGGGTCGGCGAGCGCGGCTGGCTGGTCCGGCCGACCTCCTCCGGCTCCTCAGGCACCCTGACGGCCCGGCTCGACCCCGACGGCACCCTCGAGGTCGTCTCGGAGTCAGGCCGGTGGCGCACCACCCTGACCCGGCGTCACGTCGAGATCCTCACCCTCGTCGACCGGGCCGGCCCCGCCGGGCTCACCGCCCGCGGGCTCAGTGAGGCCGTCTTCGGCGACGCCGAGCACATCGTCACCGTGCGCGCCGAGGTCTCCCGGCTCCGCCGCTCCATCGGCGCCCTGGTCGCGACCAACCCCTACCGGCTGGCCGATGGAGTGAGCCTCATTCGGGGATGACCCTGAGCCGACCCTTGCCGATCCACCCCAGGTCGTACGCCGGGATCAGCCTCCAGCCCGATGCGGGCTGACGCCTCGCGACGAGAGGGTCGGTGGCATGACACAGACCTCTGTTCCCACGATGACGGCCGCCGCCCGAGCGGTGGGCCTGACCAAGACCTACGGCAAGGGTGCGACCGAGGTGCACGCCCTGCGCGGGGTCGACCTGGAGATCCGCAGCGGCGCGTTCACCGCGATCATGGGCCCGAGCGGCTCGGGCAAGTCGACGCTGATGCACTGCCTGGCCGGGCTCGACCGTCCGACCGGCGGTGAGGTGACGGTCGCGGGCCAGCCGCTGCAGAACCTCAACGACGACCAGCTGACCATCTTCCGCCGGGAGAACATCGGCTTCGTCTTCCAGGCGTTCAACCTGCTGCCGATGCTCACCGCCGGGCAGAACATCCAGCTGCCGCTGGAGCTGGCCGGCAAGCGGGTGACCGACGAGACCCGCGCCCGCGCGCAGATGATCGCCGACACTCTCGGGATCGGCCAGCGCCTGGGCCACAAGCCCTCCGAGCTCTCCGGCGGCCAGCAGCAGCGCGTGGCCATCGCTCGTGCGCTGGTCACCCAGCCCGCGATCCTCTTCGCCGACGAGCCCACCGGAAACCTCGACTCCGAGACGTCTGCTGAGGTGCTCGACCACCTGCGCCGCAGCGTCCGCGAGCTCGGTCAGACCGTGGTCATGGTGACCCACGAGGCCTCCGCCGCGGCGTACGCCGACGAGATCGTCACCGTGATGGATGGTCACATCGAAGGGGTGACGCGCTGATGCGGACGGTGCTGTTCGCATCTCTGCGGACATACGCCCGCCGGTACGCCGCGGCAGTCGTGGCGGTCGTCGCCGCGGTCGCGCTGATCGTGGTGACCAACGCCCTCACCTCGGCGACGAAGTCGGGCCTGTTCGCGGGCATCGACGCGCCGTTCCAGAACGCGGTGGGCGCGGTCGACCTCCCGTCCGACGAGGTCACCGACAAGTACGTCGAGAAGGGCGGCTGGGCACTGGCCCTCTCGATGCAGCCGGTCCGCACCGACGAGACCATGCTCGGCCAGGACATCATGGTCGGCGCGGTCTCCACCGAGAAGCGCTGGCAGTGGCAGGACCTCGAGGAGGGCCGGTTCCCGACCCGCGCAGGCGAGGCCGTGGTCGACGCCAACGCCGCCAAGACCAACAAGGTCGCCATCGGCGACACGCTGAAGGTCGGCAGCGGCAAGACCGCGGTGGAGACGACCGTCGTCGGCCTGGTGGACGCCCCGTCGATGTGGTCCTCGCCGGTCTACGTCACCGGGCCCGAGCTGCAGGGCTGGGAGGACCAGTACGTCCAGGCCGTCATGACCGCCGGGACCGGCGACACGGACGACGGCTGGCTGAACACCGACGACTACCTCACCGAGCTGCAGACCCAGCTCAACAAGGAGGTCAACATCGTCGCGTACATGGTCCTGATCTTCGCCTTCATCGCGCTGTTCGTCTCCGTGCTGGTCATCACCAACACCTTCTCGATCCTGTTCGCCCAGCGGATGCGCGACTTCGCGCTGCTGCGTGCGATGGGCGCGACGAAGCGTCAGGTCCTGCGATCGGTACGCCGCGAGGCGCTCGCCCTCGGACTTCTCGCCTCGTTGCTCGGACTGGTGGTCGGCGTCCTGCTCGGCTGGGGGATCGTCGCGCTGGTGCGTCAGCTCGCCGAGACCGCGCCGCTGGGTGACGTCTCGTTCGAGTGGCCGTGGCTCGTGGGCGCGTTCGTCCTCGGGGTGCTCACCACGCTGGTCGCTTCCTGGCTGCCGACGCGCCGGCTGATGCGGCTGAGCCCGCTGGCCGCGCTGCGGCCGCAGGAGGGCTTCGACGTACGCGGCGCCGGGCTGTTCCGGATCGGGCTCGGTCTGGTCGTGGCACTCGCCGGCATCGCGACGATCTTCGTGGCCGTCGGCTGGGACGACGCGCAGACCGGGATGCTGATCGTGCTGCTCGGCTGCGGGGTCACCTTCATCGGCGTGATGCTCCTCGGCCCCGCGCTGGTGCCGGGCCTGGTGCGCCTGGCCGGGTCTGCGCTGGCTGTGGTCGCTGGCTCTCCGGCGAAGCTCGCCGCGGCCAACGCCGGGCGCAACCCGAAGCGCACCGCCGCCACCGCGGCATCGCTGCTCGTCGGCGTCACCCTCACCACCGGCGTGCTCACCGGGATGGCGACCATCCGCGGCGCGACCCTGGACGAGATGGCGAAGCAGCACCCGATCGACATCGCGCTCCAGGCCGAGTCCAAGCCGCTGGAGGACTCGGTGGCCGGGGACGCGAAGGCGGTCCCGGGCGTCGCGGACGCGGTCGCCGTACCGGGGGCGATGGCATCGGTGCAGACCGACGGCAAGCCCGTTCCGCTGCCGGTCATCGCACCACCGGGCGGAGACATCGCCCTGCGGGACATGACCGTCAAGCCCGGCACGATGGTGATCTCCCCGGTGGCCGCCGCGGCCTTCGTGGAGGACGAGTTCGAGGCTTCGGGGGAGAAGGTCACGCTGGTCGTCGGCGACCGGACCGCGACGGTGACCCTGGACGTACGCGAGATCGACGGGGCCCCGCAGATCTCCGCGGCCACGCTGCGGACGCTGACCGAGGACCCGCAGACGTACGCCGTCTGGGTCCGTGCCGACGCGGGTGCCGACCCGGAGGACCTGGCGGGCGCGATCGGGGTGATCGCCCCCGACGCCGAGCTCACCAACGGCAAGGGTCAGCGCGCGTGGGTCGAGCTGCAGCTGGACGTGTTCACCTGGGCGGTGATCGGGCTCCTGGCGATCTCGGTGCTGATCGCGCTGGCCGGCATCGCCAACACGTTGGGCCTCTCGGTGCTCGAACGCGGTCGCGAGCACGCGCTGCTGCGCGCGCTGGGCCTGACCAAGCGCCAGCTGCGGCGGACGCTGGCCGCCGAAGCGGTGCTGCTCTCGGCCGTGGCAGCCCTCGTCGGCACCGCGCTGGGCGTCTTCTTCGCCTGGGGCGGCAGCGAGATCCTGGTCGGCGACATCATGCCCGACGCCACCTTCCAGCTGCCGGTGCTGCAGCTGGTGGCGGTGGTCGCGGCCGCAGGCCTGGCCGGCCTGGTCTCCTGCGTGGCGCCGTCCAAGCGGGCCACCAAGGTCAGCCCGGCGGAGGGACTCGCGCTGGACTGACCGCGGCTAGGAATGTGTTGGTCTCGACACGGACTCGTTCGTTCCTCACGAGTCCGGCTCGACCGACGGGGTCGCCCCGTCGGTCGAGCCGCCGGTCCCTTCGCTGGTCGAGCCGTGAGGCCGCCCGCGGCCGAGCGTGTCGAGACCAACACGGTCGCTTACGCGTTCGTCTCCTCCAGGGCCTCGTTCTCCTCACGGGCCTGCGTCCGCGCGGAGGCGATCAGGCTGGTGGTGACGGTGACGGCGAGGATGCCGACGATGATCACCAGCGAGAGCCAGGTCGGGACGACGGGGACGCTGTCCCAGATGCCGTGGGCCCAGTGCAGGCCGAGCTTGACGCCGATGAAGGCGAGGATCGCGGCCAGACCGTAGGAGAGGTGGACCAGCTTGGACAGGGCACCCTCGAGCACGAAGTAGAGGGCCCGCAGGCCGAGCAGAGCGAACGCGTTGGTGGCGAAGACCAGGTAGGGGTCGCCGGTGATGCCGTAGACCGCCGGCACCGAGTCGACGGCGAAGACGATGTCGGTGGCGAAGATGGCGAGCACCACGATGGCCATCGGCTTCAGGCCGATCTTGCGGCCGATGCGTACGGCGAGCATCTCGTCGGGGTCGACCTTCTGGTCGTGGCCCCGGAGCGCCTCGGAGAAGATCTTCGCGGCGGTGATCAGCAGGATCGCGCCGAAGATCAGGAAGACGATGTCCCACTGGGAGAGCGCCGCGGCGCCCAGCGCGATGAAGATGCCGCGTAGCACGAGCGCGCCGACGATGCCGAAGAGCAGGACCTTCTGCTGCAGGTGGCGTGGTACCGCGAAGGCCGCGAGCAGCAGCATGAAGACGAACAGGTTGTCGACGCTGAGCGACTTCTCGACGATGTAGCCGGTGTAGTACTCGAAGCCGGTCTGGCTTCCGTGGGCGTTCCAGACCCAGACGCCGAAGGCGAGCGGAAGCGCGATGTAGAAGGCCGACCAGCCGATGGCCTCCTTCATGGAGACCTCGTGGGGCTTGCGGGTCAGGACGAAGTCGAGGGCGATCAGCGCCACGACGGCGGCGATGGTCACGGCCCACAGGGTGGGCGTGGCAATGGTATCGAGCATGCAGGTTCCTCAGGCGTGTCGATGAACGTCTGAGGTCTCCCTCACCCCGAGATCGAGGTGTCATTCCGGGACGGTGTCGGCACCGACGTACTGACCGGAATGAGCTTGGTGAGGTACTCCCCTCGAGGTGAAGCGTATCGGTATCGTGGATGGGGTTGGCAATCGGCCGCCAGAGGAGTCGGCCAGGCGACACAATGGAGGGATGACGACGGCGGCACAGATTTCCCTGGTGAACGACCTCGCCTCCCAGGTCCCGGAGGTGGTGACCGACGACATCTCGCTGCTGGCGGCCTCGACCGACCGGTCCGGATCGGTCGCCGCCGGCCTGCCGCTGGCGGTGGTGAGGGCTCACAGCATCGCTGACGTTCAGGCGGCGATGCGGGTCGCCTCGGCGCACCGGGTGCCGGTGGTCCCGCGCGGTGCGGGCACCGGGCTGGCCGGGGGAGCGGTGGCCGGCACCGGCCACCTCGTCGTCGATCTGTCCGCGATGGACCGGATCCTCGAGCTCGACCCGGTCGACGAGATCGCGGTCGTCGAGCCGGGCGTGCTCAACGCGCGGTTGGACGCGGCGGCGGCGGAGGTGGGGCTGCGGTACGCACCCGACCCGGCCTCGGCGGCGATCTGCTCGATCGGCGGCAACGTCGCGACCAACGCCGGCGGGCTGCGGTGCGTGAAGTACGGCGTCACCCGGGAGGCGGTCCTCGGCCTCGACGTCGTCCTCGCCGACGGCAACCTGATCCACACCGGCCGCCGCACCATGAAGGGCGTCGCTGGCCTCGACCTCACCGCCCTCTTCGTCGGCTCCGAGGGCACCCTTGGCATCGTCGTCGGCGCGACCCTGCGGCTCAAGCCACGGCCGGTCTCCACGCTGACGGCGTCGGCTGCGTACGCCTCGGTGGCCGCGGCCGCTCGCGCCTGCGCCGAGATCGCCGCCGCCCGGCGACTGCCCTCGATGCTGGAGTTCATCGACCGGCGCTGTCTCGAGGCGGTCGACCGGTTCGCAGGCACCAGGTATGCCGAACGCGGCGATGCGTTGGTCATCGCCCAGGCCGACGGGCCCGCGGCGGCGACGGAGATCGAGGCCATCGCGGCGATCCTCGGCAAGGAGGCGACCTGGATCGAGCAGGGCGTCGACGAGGAGTCCTCCGACCGGCTGGTCGAGACGCGTCGCCAGGTCCTGCCCGCGATCGAGGCGGAGGGGTCCTGGTTCATCGAGGACATCTGCGTGCCCCGGTCCCGGCTCGCCGAGGCGGTCGACCGGATCTCCGAGATCTCCGACCGGCACGGCGTACGCACCTACACGCTCGCCCACGCCGGCGACGGCAACCTCCACCCGGTCATCGGCTGGGACCCGTCGCCGGACGACGTCCCGGGGGTGATGCCGCCGGCCGAGACCCTCGCCGGTGACGAGATCTTCGCCCTCGCCATCGAGCTCGGTGGCACCACGACCGGCGAGCACGGTGTCGGCCGGCTCAAGCGCAAGTGGCTCGAGCCGGAGATCGGCGCCGACTCCATCGACTTGCAGCATCGGATCAAGGCGGCCCTGGACCCGCTGGGGATTCTCAATCCTGGTGTCGGGTTCTGACCAGAACCATGACACCCTTGGCTCCGTGCGTGTCGGAATTGCTGCTGTCGTCCTGACCCTCGGCCTCGCGATCACCCTGATCGCCTGCGGCGGTGAACCGGAGGCCGCCGACTCGACCTCGAACCCCAGCGGGTCGGCCAACGTCGCGACGGTGGTGACCGCTATCAAGGGCGCCGACGGCACCTCCGCGACCGCGGGCGGCTACACGCTCGGTGACGTCCGCCTGCCCGCCGAGGCTGGCACCCCGGGGAAGGTGAGCTTCACGATCACCAAGGACGGCGACCCTGTCACGGACTACATCGAGGAGCAGACCAAGGACCTCCACCTTTACGTCGTACGCGACGACCTGGAGGTCTTCCGCCACCTGCACCCGACCCAGGGCGAGCCCGGGGAGTGGTCGGGCGACCTGACGCTGCCTGCGGGCGGCAACTACCGGGTGGTCGTCGAGTTCGCCGCCAAGACCCCAGACGGCAAGGGGGAGCAGGCGATGCTCGGCACGACGGCGAAGGTCGCGGGGGCATCCGAGGTGGACGTACCCGGCTCCGACGACGGCACCGTGATCGCTGCGCTGGAGGAGACCCCGAAGCCCGGGATCGACCAGGAGATCGGTGTCCTGATCTCCGACCCGGCCGGCAAGCCGGTCAACCTCGGCACCTATCTCGGGGTCTACGCGCACGTGACCGCGTTCAGCCGCGAGACGGGCGAGGTGATCCACCTGCACCCGCTCGGCGGACCCGAGAACGGCGAGGACGGCACCCGCCTCGGCATCCATGTGAAGCCGCCGAAGGCGGGTGACTACGTCTTCTTCGTGCAGGTACGTGTCGACGGGATGATCCACACGCTCCGGCTCCCGGTCACCGTCTGAGAGTCACTGTCCGACGGTGAACTTCACCAGCCCCAGCGGGCTCTCGAACTCACCCAGACGCAGTCCGACGGTCGCCTCCCAGACGCCGCCCTTGGGCAGTACGACGTCCGCCTCCCAGGTGCCGGCAGCGACCGTCTTCAGGGCCAGGCTGCCCAGGTCGACGTCGCCTGACCTCATCTTGGCGGTCGGGACAGCCGCCGCCTCGACGGGCTCGCCGGCGGCGTCCTGGATCTGCAGCCGGAGCACGTTCGGACCCGGACCGGCCGGGGTCAGCGTCGCGTAGACGCGGTGGTCGTCGCCGAGCTCCGCTGCCTGGGTGTTGGTCTGCGCGACCGTGGCGGTGCCGGTCCCGGTCGAGCCGGCGCCGGCCTGCGGCGGCTGGTCGACCAGGAAGCCGGTGACGCCGAGGACGACGACGAGCACGCCCGTCTCCATCAGTACGGCCCGGCGCAGCATCGAGCCGGCCTCGACGGTGTCGTCGTGGCCGGCCGCCTGACGGACGCGGGGGAGGACCAGCAGCCGGTTGCCGGCCGCCATCACCGCCACCGCGACGACCAGGGCGATCTTGGTCATCAGCAGGGTGCCGTACGTGCTGTTGAGCAGGTTGTCCCACGAGCCCAGGATCCGCCAGCCCATCAGCACGCCCGAGACCGCGAGGGCGGCCAGGGACGCGGCGGCGAGGGTGGAGAACCGGGTGACGATCTCGGCCGCGACCGTGCCGCGCCGGGTGATCAGCGGCAGGGTCAGCGCGAGCCCGACGAGGCCGCCGAGCCAGAGCGCGCCGGCGATGAGGTGGATGACGTCGGTGGCGGTGACCAGCCAGGCGGGTACGACCGCCCGGGAGTGGCCCACCAGCGCCGGGGAGCAGATCGCGACCAGTCCCGCGGCCGCGGCCAGCCGGGGCCGTTCGCGCAGTGCGAGCGCGGCCGCGATGCCCACGATCCCCACCAGTGCGCTGAGCCACTCCTTGCCGACCGAGGCCGGTGACCAGGCGTCGAAGGTGAGGATCGCCCCTGGGCCGCTCTCGCTCTGCAGCGCGCCGCTGGCCGGGGCCAGCGCAACCAGCGCGATCACCGCGACCATGCCGGCGAGGACCTCGACACGCTGCACGCGCGCAGTGGCGCGGTCCGGGATCCGGTGCTCGCCTACGATCACCGCGCGGAACCAGACCAGCCCCACGACCAGCAGCAGTGCTGCGTACTGGAGGAACTGGAGCGCCCCGTGGATCACCGCCGTCGCCCTGGACGGCTCCGTGGACGGGGGCGGGGCGACGCTGAGGCTCGGGGCGCCGACCGCGAAGGTCAGCGAGCCCGAGATCGGGTGACCGTCGGCCGACACCGCGCGCCAGGCGACCACGTAGGTGCCGTCGCCGAGGCTGCTCGCCTCCGCGAGCGCGACCTCCATCTCAGTGCCGCTCGCGGTCGCCTCGGAGGTGACCTCCTCGCCCTTCGCGTCGTAGACCGTCACGCCCGCCGGAGGCAGCGTCACCGCCTCGTCGAAGGTGAAGGTGATCGTCTCCGGCGCCTGCTCCAGGACCGCACCTTCCTCGGGATTGGTCCCGATGAGGCTGGCGTGCGCCTGGGCGGGGGAGATGCCGAGCAGGACGGCGTACGCAGCGGCAGCGAGCACCACCAGCAACCGCCCCACGGCGCGCCGACCCGGCCGGTCGAGGCCCGGCCGGCGCGTCAGGGGAGCACTCACGCCTTACGACGCCCCAGCGCGAGGGCGGTCGTGCCCGCGATCAGGCCGAGGATGCCGGCGCCGGCACCGACAGCACCCCACAGGTTGCTGTCATCGCCGTCCTCGATATCCGCGGCGACCGGCTCGGCCTTCTCGGCCGACTCCTCGGCACCGTGACCGTGACCGTCCTCGGACTCGGCCGCGGTGACCTCGAAGGACGGCGCCGGGTTCTCCGGCTCCTCGGTGGCGCCCTCGGGAGCCTCCTCGACCCACGCGGTCTCACCCTTCACGCAGGTCTGGATGACCGGGAAGGCGAGCGTGCCCTCCTTCTCGGGCAGCTGCAGGGAGACCTCGAAGGCGTCGCGCTGACCGTCGGGCAGCGGCGTCTTGGCGGTATAGACGACGGTGGAGTCGCGCTCGGTGATCTTGTTGCCGTGGGCGTCCTCGATCGGCTCGGCGAGCTTCTCGGTGACGACCTTGACGTCGTAGAACGGCTGCCGCGTGGGCGTCACGTCGTTGATCCCCTCGGGAACCTGGATCGTGACCTGCTTGGTCGGCGAGCCTTCGCAGCCGTGGCCGTTGCTGAAGGTCAGCACGGTGTACGCGCCGGCCGCCGTCTCGGTCGGGGTGACCGTGACGTGCGCGGAGGCCGGAGCGGCGACGAGGAAGATGACGGCCGCAGCAGCGGCGGCGGGCGCGCCGAGGCGCGTGAGGGTACGTCGAGACATGGGTTGTTGCTTTCTGTGGAGTGTCTGCTGATGGGGTCGGGTCCTCAGGCGAGGACCGGCGGACCCCGTCCGGCAGCGACGTACGTCCACAGCCCGGTGCGCGGCACGACCGGCTGCGCCTGGACCGGCAGCCGGAACGGGATCGGGTTCCGGGTCGTGGTGAGCGCCCGGGAGATGACCTGCCAGGCCCGGCGGTGCAGCAGCCACACTGCGACGGTGAGCACGGCTGCCGCGGTGTGCGCGACCAGCATCGAGGTGTCGCCCGAGCCGCTGTTGTGCATGTGGGCGGCAGGGGCCGCGTACGCCTCGAACGCCTCGTGCATCCCCAGTTGCGCCGCGCCGGCGAGCAGCGCCCCCAAGACGATCCCGACCCGTCGCTGAAGCACGACGACCCCGGCACCGAAGGCGGCGAACCCGGTCGCCACCAGCCACAACGCGTCCGGCAGCTCCCCGCCGCCGGCCAAGTGGGCCAGGCTCGATCCGGTGGTGATCTCGATGGCCGCGAGCAGCGCCAGCCACACGCTCCCACGCGTAGGCCGCACCACCCTCAATTCCACGCCGCACATTGTCGCAGACACCCCGAGAAGTCAGAACCTGACGCCGAGACGTCAGTTATTGAGCGCGAGAAGTCAGTTTTTGGCGTCGAGACGTCACGTACGCCGGACGAAGCGTCAGGCACGACAGCCGAGGCGTCACGCCCGCCGCCCGAGATGTCACACCAGTGCCATCTCGACCGACGTACGCGACGCCTCGGCGTCAAAATTCGACCTCTCGCAGTCAGAAACTGACCTCTCGCCGTCAGCGGAGGACGGGCGGCTCGGTCTTCTCTTCCACCTCACCGAGCGTGACGCCCGGTGCGAGCTCTACGAGGCGCAGGCCCTCGGGGGTGATGTCGAGGACGCAGAGGTCGGTGATGATGCGCTGTACGACGCCGAGGCCGGTGTAGGGCAGCGAGCACTCGTTGACGATCTTGTAGGAGCCGTCGCGGGCGACGTGCTCCATCAGCACGACGACCTTCTTGGCGCCGTGCACGAGGTCCATCGCGCCGCCCATGCCCTTGACCATCTTGCCGGGGATCATCCAGTTCGCCAGGTCGCCGGCCGCGGAGACCTGCATGGCGCCGAGGATGGCGGCGTCGATCTTGCCGGAGCGGATCATCCCGAAGCTGGTGGCGGAGTCGAAGAAGCTCGCCCCCTTGCGTACGGTGACCGTCTCCTTGCCGGCGTTGATCAGGTCCGGGTCGACGGCGTCCTCGGTCGGGTAGGCGCCGGTTCCGAGGATGCCGTTCTCGCTCTGCAGCACCAGCTCGACGTCGTCGGGGACGTAGTTGGGCACCAGCGTCGGCAGCCCGATGCCGAGGTTGACGTAGTCGCCGTCGGAAAGCTCCGCGGCGGCGCGGGCGGCCATCTCTTCACGTGTCCATGCCATGTCAGCGGACCGTCCTCTTCTCGATGCGCTTGTCGGCGGCCTGTTCGGGGGTCAGGGGGAGCACGCGGTGGACGTAGACCCCGGGGAGGTGGACGTCGTTCGGCGGGATCTCGCCGGGCTCGACGAGCTCCTCGACCTCCGCGATCGTGATCTGTCCGGCCATCGCGGCCAGCGGGTTGAAGTTGCGGGCGGAGTCCTTGAAGAGCAGGTTGCCGTGGCGGTCGCCCTTCCACGCGCGAATGATGCCGAAGTCGGCGACGATGGCCTCCTCCAGGACGAACTCCTTCTCGCCGTCAGGTGTCTCGAAGGTCATCACCGGCTTCTCGGGCGAGGTCTTGATGACGTTGCCGGCGTCGTCGTACTTCCACGGCAGCCCGCCCTGCGCCACCTGCGTGCCGACGCCCGTGCGGGTGTAGAACGCGGCGATGCCGGAGCCGCCGGCGCGCATCCGCTCAGCGAGCGTGCCCTGCGGGGTCAGTTCGACCTCGAGGTCGCCGGAGAGGTACTGCCGCGCGAACTCCTTGTTCTCACCGACGTACGAGGCGACGACCCGCCGCAGGCGTCCGGCGCCGAGCAGCAGGCCCAGCCCCCAGTCGTCGACGCCGGCGTTGTTGGAGACGACCTCGAGGTCGGTCACACCGGCCTCGAGCAGAGCATTGATGAGCACCGACGGGATGCCGCACAGCCCGAAACCGCCGACCGTGAGGGTCGCTCCGTTCGGGATGTCCGCGACCGCCTCGGCGGCTGAGGAGATGACCTTGTCCATGATGATCAGTCAAGGGTGGGTCGGCCGTCCGGTCAATAGATGAGCGCGAGTTCACGCTCGATCTTTCGTTGACCGACCCCGCTGCCGCAGATGCGTTCACTGAGTGGACGTCGCCTATCGTACGTCCCATGGAACCCGGCCCCGGAGCGCGACAGCCCAGCGTGATCCGCCGCAGCGCGCACCTGCTGCGACTGCTCGCCGCGCGCGAGCCGGAGGGCGCGACGACCACCCATCTCGCGACGACAGCCGCGATCCCGCGCCCGACCGCCCACCGGCTGCTCAGCGCGCTTCAGGAGGAGGGCCTGGTCGAGCGCGACAACGACACCGGCACCTGGCACCTCGGCCCGGAGTGCTTCCTGCTCGGTGCCGCCGCGACCACCCGCCACGACATCACCCCGGCAGCCCGGGCGGCCGTGCTGCGCATCGCCCGGGAGACGGGGGAGAGCGCCTTCTTCTCGATCCGCCGTGGCGACGAGACCGTCTGCGTACTCCGCGAGGACGGCAGCTTCCCGATCCGCTCCCACGTGCTCCACGAAGGCATCCGGTTCCCGCTCGGCGTCGCCTCGGCCGGCCTGGCGATCCTCGCCTTCCTCCCGGAGTCGCGGCGCGAGGCCTACCTGGCCCGCACCGACCTCGTCGGCGCCTACGGCGAGCAGCACTCCGCCGGCGCCCTGCGCGAACGCGTCGCCGCGACCCGCGAGCGCGGCTTCGCGGTCAACCCGGGCCTCATCGTGGTCGGCAGCTGGGGCCTCGGCGCCGCCGTCTTCGACGCCCATGGCCAGCCCTATGGAGCGCTCAGCATCACCGGCATCGAGGCCCGCCTCGCACCCCCGCGCCAGGCCGAGCTCGGCCGCCTCCTCCTGGAGACGGCCCACACCCTGACCACTAGCTCCGGCTCGTCGTCCCGGTCATGATCCCGCCGAGCGCCGCGTCGGACGCGAGCTGGGCGTCGCGGTCGTAGGTGGAGGTGAAGGCGAGGAGCTCGTCGGCTCCGGTGGCCTCGGCCAGCTGGTCGAGACGACGCCGGACGGTCTCGGCCGATCCCGCGGTCGTACGCGCCAGATGCGCCTCGACCCGTTCGCGCACCTGGTTCGACCAGGGCTGGTCCCGGATCGCCGCGACCGGCTCGAGCGGGCCGAACTCACCGGTCTGCCGCGACCTGGCCATCGCCCACGCCTCCGGCAGAGCGAGCTCGGCGGCCTCGGCGTCGGTGTCGGCGACCAGCACGTCGACGGAGACGATCACTGAAGGCTCCTGCGCCCGTGGGGAGGGCCGGAAGTCTTTCCGGTACGCCCCCAAGACCTCGTTCAGCCGCGGGCTGTAGAGCACCGGACCGCCCACGACGACCGGCAGCCCGAGCCGAGCAGCGAGCGCGACGCCCTTCCCAGTCGCGAGCACGAACATCGGGATCTGGTGGGCGGCGGCCGGCCGGGCGGTGACGGCCGCGGTGCGGTCGAGATAGTCGCGGAGTTCCGCGATGTCCTCGGCGAACGTGTCCGGATCGTCGAGATCCTGCCGCAGGGCGCGGCGTACGGGCGCGGTGAAGCCCAACGTACGTCCCAGGCCGAGGTCGATCCGGCCGGGATAGAGCGCGTCGAGCATGAGGAACTGCTCGGCGACGACCAGCGGCTGGTGGTGCGGCAGCATTACCCCGCCCGACCCGAGCCTGATCGTGGAGGTGTGCGCGCCGAGCGCACCGATCAGCACCGGCGGGGACCCCGACGCGATCCCGGGCACCGCGTGGTGCTCGGCGACCCAGAACCGGTGGTAGCCGAGCCGCTCGGCAGCCACCGCGCGCTCGATCGTGTGGGTCAGCGCAGCGCCCTCGGCGTACCCCACCCGCGTGCGGGACCGGTCCAGCATGGAGAGCTTCACAACAGCCTCAACCACGCCGGACCCCCGACACTTCCCGGCCCGTATCGATCAGGTCGGTGTCTCGCCGCTGAGGAACCACACGGTCGTGTTCGGCGGCAGCTGGTGAGCGTCGATCG
Source organism: Nocardioides sp. NPDC006303 (assembly GCF_040613175.1). Taxonomy (NCBI): domain Bacteria; kingdom Bacillati; phylum Actinomycetota; class Actinomycetes; order Propionibacteriales; family Nocardioidaceae; genus Nocardioides; species Nocardioides sp. NPDC006303. The sequence continues at coordinate 61,642 of NZ_JBEXRR010000018.1, read as the reverse complement.
GTGCGCTGGCGAAGAGGATCGTTCCTTCGGGCAGCTGCACCGGCTCTGAACCGAAGTTGGTGATGCAGTCCCAGCCTTCGGGCCGGACGAAGTGGAGCACCTGAGGTCGGGTCTCGTCGTGCCACGCGAAGCCACGACCTCGCAGCTTCGACCGGAGCGCCAACGCGCGTCGGTATATCTCGAGGGTGGAGTGGGGGTCGGCCTCCTCGGCGGCGACCGAGTAGTCGGCGAACCACTCGGGCTGTGGCAGATGTGGAGTCCCGCGCGAGAACCCGAACGACGGCCCATCGCTGGTCCAAGGAATCGGCACACGGCAGCCGTCCCGACCCTTCCGTGTGCCACCTGACCTGCGGAACTCGGGATCGTGGATGAGCTCCGTCGGGAGGTCGCCGACCTCGTGGAGCCCGAGCTCTTCGCCCTGGTAGAGGTAGACGGAGCCGGGCAGGGCCAAGGTGAGCAGGGTGGCAGCCCTGGCGCGCCGGAGCCCGAGATCACGGTCGAGCGCAGGCTCGGTGCCGTCGCTGAGCAACCAAGCGGCGGCCGTCTCTCGCGGGTTGTCCTCGGCCCCGGGCAGGCCGTAACGAGTCGCGTGCCGTACGACGTCGTGGTTGGACAGGACCCAGGTGGCGGAGGTGCCGGCGCTCTCGGTGTCGGCGACCTGCCGGTCGATGCGGGCGCGGAACTCCTCGGCGTCCCAGGCGGCCTCGAGGAGATCGAAGTTGAAGGCCTGGTGGAGCCCGTCGACGCCTACATACCGGTGCCTACGCGACGGCGCCACGCAGGCCTCGGCCACAGCCATCCGCGGCGGGTCGTACTCGTCGAAGACGCGGCGCCACTCGGCGTAGATGTCGTGGACCTCGTCGCGGTCCCACAGCGGGTGGGAGCCGTCAGCATCGGCCAGGTCGGGGAGCTCCGCCGTGGGCGTGTACGGCTCGGTCAGGTCTTTCGTGAGGCCATGAGCGACGTCGATACGGAACCCGTCGACCCCACGGTCGGCCCAGAACCGCAGCGTGGTGAGGAAGTCGGCACGGACCTCGGGGTTGTCCCAGTTCAGGTCGGGCTGTTCGGGCGCGAACATGTGCAGGTACCACTGCCCGTCCGGGGCCTGAGCCCAGGCGGACCCGCCGAAGATCGACTGCCAGTCCGACGGCGGGCTGGCCCCGTCCGGGCCAGTGCCGTCGCGGAAGACGTACCGGTCACGAGCCGGCGAGCCCTTGGGTGCGGCCAGGGCCTCGGTGAACCAGGCATGCCTGTCGGAGGTGTGGTTGGGGACGAGGTCGACGATCACCCTGATGCCCGCGCTGTGGAGCGCGGCCACCATCTCGTCGAAGTCGTCCAGGGTGCCCAGTCGCGGATCCACGTCGCGGTAGTCGTCCACGTCGTAGCCGCCGTCGGCAAGAGCCGAGGGGTAGAACGGGCTCAGCCAGACCGCGTCGATGCCGAGCGAGCTCAGGTAGGGGACGCGGGACGTGACGCCACGGAGGTCGCCGAGGCCGTCGTCGCCGGAGTCGGCGAAGCTTCGGGGATAGATCTGGTACACGGCGGCATCAGCCCACCAGTCGGAGGTCATGGCAGTGGTCCTTGCGTGGTTGAGGTGGTGGAACGTCATCCCTTGGTGGCTCCCTGGAGGAGGGCCTTGGTGAACTGGCCCTGGAGCAGCAGGAAGACGATGATCGTGGGCGCCATCAGGAGCAGGGCGCCGGCGTTGAGCAGCACGATGTCGGTGCTGTACTTCGACTGGAACGCCTGCAGGGCGCCGGCCATCGTGCGCTTTTCGGGGTCGTTGACCAGGACCAGAGCGAGCAGGAAGGTGTTCCAGGTCGACAGGAACATCAGCAGCACCAGTGAGGTCACGGCCGGCGTGGCCAGTGGCAGGTGGACATGTGTCAGTGCTCGCCACGGCCCGGCGCCGTCGAGCGAGGCGGCCTCGGTCAGCTCCGCCGGGGCGTTCACGAAGTGCGCGCGCATCCAGAACACGGCGAACGGCATGTTGAGACCTACCAGAGGCAGGATGAGGCCGAGCTGACTGTCGAGCAGACCCAGCTGGTTGACCTGTTGGTAGAGCGGCACGATCACGATCTCGTAGGGGAGGGTGAGCGTGAGCAGCAGGAGGAGGTAGAACGCCCGGCCCAACGGGATCCTGAGCACGGCGATGGCGTACGCCGCCATGGTCGCGATGAGCACGGAGAGCGGGACCACGCCGAGAACGATGAGAACACTGGACTTCAGCAGCGTGGTGACGTTGGCGACGGTCCAGGCATCGATGAAGTTGTGCCACTGCGGATCGGTCGGCCAGGACAGACCGTCGGGGATCGTTCCCTGCGGCGCCAGAGCCGCCGAGAGCATGCTGACCAGCGGGACGATGGAGTAGACGCCTGCGATGAGGATCAGTGCGATTCCGGGTCCCCGGCGACGCAGGGCAGGTGCGCGGACTACGGACGGCGATACGACGGCCACGGGTCAGTCCTCTCGGAAGAGACGTTGGAGCGGCAGGATGATGGCGATGATGAGCAGCGCCAGGACCACGGCGAGGGCGGAGGCGTCACCGAGCCGGCTCTCGCTGAAGGCGAGGTCGTAGACCTTGACCCCCGGGACCATGGTGGCGCCGCCGGGGCCGCCATGGGTTGCCAGGTAGACCACGTCGAAGCTGGCGAGCGCGCTGATGATCGTCACCGTCGTGCACACCCCGATCTCCTGCTTGAGACCGGGCACGGTGATGTGGCGGAAGCGTGCGACCGCGCCGGCTCCGTCCAGACGTGCTGCTTCGTACAGGTGGGATCCGATCTTGCCCACGCCCGACATCAGCAGCAGCGTGCAGAAACCGGTCGACAGCCAGGTGCCGATGAACCCGACCGCCACCAGTGCCCAGTCGAAGTCGCCCAGCCAGGCACGGGTGAATCCGCCGAGGCCGATCAGGCGCAGGACCTGGTTGACGACGCCGTTGTCGGCGTACATCCAGGTCCAGGCCACGCCCGCCGCGGCACCGGGGATGATCTGGGGGAGGAACAACACGGTGCGCGCCAACGCCCCGGTGAACCGGCCCTGGATCGACTGCATCGTCGCGGCCGCCACCAGGCCGAAGCACACCGGGAGGACCGTGAAGAACAGGATCAGCACGAGCGCGTGGAGCAACGGTTCGAGCAGCTCGGGGTCGGTGAGGATGGCGACGTAGTTGTCCAGGCCGACCCAGGTGGACGGACCGATGCCGTTCCAGTCGTAGAGCGAGTACCAGACCGACTGGGCGACCGCGCGGAGATTGAAGAATCCGTAGAAGGCCAGGGCGGGCAGCGCGAAGAGCCAGCCGCTCCAGCGCCGGGCCGCTGACCGGATCCGCCGGCGGGAGAGGGGCCGTCTTCCCGGCTCGGAGATCGTCGGCGACGGCGTTGGCGGGATGGATGTGCTGACGTCGGTCATCATCATTCCTACAAGCCGCTCTGGTAGGACTTCTGAAGGTGCTCGACCACGTCCTCGGGCTCGGCCTTGCCGCTGATCAGCAGCTGTAGCTGCGCTGGCAGGTCGGTGTTCACCGCAGGGACGGAGTTCTGGATCCAGGTGAAGAACCCGTCGGACGCGGTGACGGCGGCGTACCCGGCCTGGACCTGGCTCTCGACGTCGGCGTCCAGCGTCAGCGGGTCCTGATCGGTCGCGTTCGCTGCCGGGTAACCGTTGTCGGTTGCGACCGCGGCGGCCTCGGGCGAGGTGAGGAAGTCCAGGAACAGGGCGGCCGAGTCCTTGTGGTCCGAGCGGGCCGCGATGGAGAACGCCAGCGTGTTGGCGGTCATGCTGATGGGCGGACCGCCGGCCTCGACGGGCGGGATCGGGAAGACGCCGTACTTGCCATCGAAGGATTTCGGCAGCGACTGCGTCATCCAGGTGCCCTGGACCATGAACAGTCCCTCGCCAGCGGCGAACCGGCCGTAGGAGGCGTCCTGGTTGATCGCGTTGGCGTCGGTGTTGAAGTAGCCGGCGTCCGCCCACTTCTGCAGGCGGGCGGTGGCCTCGGTCGCCTCCGTGGTGTCGAGAGAGGCACCGGGCTTGCGCCACGCTACGTCGAGAACCGACTGCGCCCCCATGTAGTCGCCCAGCAGCAGGTTGTACAGGTGCCCGATGAGACCGTCGGCGTTGGACGCGACGATCGGCGTGATTCCCATCGACTTGGCCGTCGCCATCACGGCCTCCCACTCGTCGAGGGTCTGCGGGATCTTCGTCATCCCCACCTTCTCGGCAAGATCCCGGTTGTAGAACACCCCGGCCAGCGGACCGGCGGCACCGCCACCGACATAGAGGGAGCCCGAGCCGATCTCGCCACCCTGGACGCGTCCGGCGTCCAGCACGCTGGCCGGCACCTTCTCGCTCCACCCGTACGCGGCGTCGTAGGCATCCAGGTTGGTGACGAGCCCGTCACGGACCGCGCCGCTCAGGTCGCCGACGAGAGCGAGGTCCGGCGGGCTGTCCGACGCGAGCAGTCTGGGCAGCACGGTGTTGTAGTTGTTGTCGGCCTCGACCTGGAGTTCCACCGTGATGGCCGGATGCTTCTTCATGAAGGCGTCGGCCAGCGCCTGCTGGTAGTCCTCGAGCCCGGCCGCGGTGAAGAGCGTGACTGTCGCTTCCTGCTCGCCGACGTCGGTTCGTACGTTCGTCGGACTCGCATCCGTCGCAGGCGCCTCGCCACCTGGCCCGGCGCACGCCGACACCGACGCCACCGCGACGATCGCAGCTGTCGCCCCCAGGGCTCTAAGTCTGCGCATCAGCCTCATGTCTACTCCTGTCTGCATGGCCTGGAATCGTTTCCAGTCACAACTGTGATCCCGGTCACCAGGACTTGTCAAGGCCCGAGTGCGGAGCGTGAACGCAACCCGCCCAGTTGGGTGGAAACGTTGCCAGCGGATCACGTACCATGCTCGACATGGACTCTGAGCAGCCACGCGAGCTGACGTTGGCCGACATCGCCCGGATAGCGGGGGTGGGCCTCGGGACCGCCTCACGAGCGCTCAGCGGCATGCCCAACGTCTCTCCTGCGACGCGGCAGAAGGTGCTGGACGTCGCGAAGAAGCATGCCTACGTCGTTTCCCCCGACGCCTCGAGGCTCAAGAAGGGCTCCACGGGTCGGGTCGCGGTCGTGGCGCCGCATCTCTCGCGCTGGTTCTTCGGTGCGATCCTCGAAGGCATCGAGTCGGTGCTGCGCGAGTCCCAGTTCGATGTGCTGCTCTATCACGTCGGCAACCTGGAGGACCGCACGTCCTTCTTCGAGCGCCTGCCCGCCCGGCGGAAGGTCGACGCCGTCATCGTCGTGGGCTTCCCCGTCGAGGAGGCTGAGCGCCGAAGCCTCGAGCTGATGCTCGGCGTCCAGGTCGTCGCCGCAGGCGGCCAGCACGAGGTGTATCCGCACGTCTGCATCGACGACCTCAGAGCCGGCGGGCAGGCGATGGGACATCTCCTCGGGCTCGGCCACAAGCGGGTCGCGATGATCGAGGCGATCGACCCCGACCAGCCCCGCCAACCCTCCGGGCGAAGCCGTGCCTACCATCTCGCTCTGGCCGACGCGGGGATCAAGCCCGACCCATCGCTGGTGGTCACCACCGATTGGGGCGGCGAGCAGGGCGCTGCGGCGATGGCCCAGCTGCTCTCTGTGGCTGAGCTCCCGACCGCCGTCTATGCCCACTCCGACGAAGTCGCCTTCGGTGCGATGCGCACCATCCGGGACGCCGGTCTGCGGATTCCCGAAGACATCTCCATCATCGGCATCGACGACCATCCACACGCCGCCCTCCTGCACCTGACCACGATCAAGCAGGACGCCCGTCTGCAGGGCGTGCTGACCGCCCAGATGCTCCTCGGCCTGCTTCGGCAGGAGGAAGACACTGCGCTGTCTGTCACGGTGGACACCCAGCTGGTGGTACGTCGAACCACCGCCGCTCCGCGGCCCGCCTGATCGCATGCTCATGTGTGAGGGAGCCGAGTGTGGCGAAGAACGCACTCCAAGCGCCTGCGATGCGGGACACACATCCGCTGTCAAAGGCCCGGATCTGGCTAGGCTGATGTCTTCGGTAAAAGGATGACAGGAGCGGCTGGGTAATGGATCAAGACGTGCTTCGGCACGCACCGCTTTTCAGCGAGCTGGACGACGAGTCGATGACGGCGATGCTCGCGATGATGGATCAGACACGCCTCAGGCGCGGCGAGGTGTTGTTCCACGAGGGCGACGCCGCCGACCGGCTCTACGCGGTCGTGGACGGCAAGGTGAAGCTGAGCCGTGCCGCGGCCAACGGGCAGGACAGCCTGCTGGCGATCCTCGGGCCGGGCCAGGTGTTCGGCGAGCTGTCGCTCTTCGACCCCGGTAGGCGCTCCTCCACGGTCACGGCCGTCACCGACCAGGTCGAGCTCGCCTCGCTGTCGCACGACGACCTGCTGCGCCTGCTCGACGGGCGCCCGAGCGTGACCCGTGGGCTGCTCGCCCTGCTGTCGGGTCGCCTGCGCCGGGCCAACGACGTGATCGGTGACCTGGTCTTCGCTGACGCGCCCCGCCGGGTGGCGAAGGCTCTGCTCGACCTCGCCGAGAGGTTCGGGGAGCAGACCGAGGAGGGCCTCCACGTACGCCACGACCTGACCCAGGAGGAGCTCGCGCAGCTCGTCGGCGCGGCTCGGGAGACGGTCAACAAGGCGCTCGCCGACTTCGCGGCCAAGGGATGGGTACGGCTGGAGTCTCGTTCGGTGATCATCACCGACATGGAACGGATCGTCCGCCGAGCCGGGTGAGCTCTGCTCGTCGGGGTGAGACCATCGAGCATGGTCTCGCCGCACGATGAGCTGCCTCTGCAGCCGGCCCGGCGGCCGGATCTCGACGAAGACTTCTCCGGCGGACTGTCCGAGCAGTGGTGGATCCCGCACTATCTGCCGCACTGGACGACGCCGGAGCGGTCCGAGGCTCGCTACCGGCTTGTCCAGGGTGCGCTCGAGCTGCGGATCGAGGCCGACCAGCTCGACTGGCGACCCGAGGACGCGCCCCTGAGGGTCTCGAACCTGCAGACCGGCGCGTACTCCGGTCCGGTCGGCTCCGCACGCGGAACGCACCGTCACCGGGAGGACGGACTCCTGGTCCGGACCGAGACGCCGCAACGGCTCCTGTTCGCGCCTGCTCGCGGTCGCGTCGACGTGACCGTCGCCGCCGGCCGGGACGACGGCTGCATGCTCGCGGCATGGCTGATCGGCACCGAGCATCTCGCCGGTGAGGATTCCGGAGAGATCTGCATCTTCGAGATCGATGCGGACGCGATCGGCGCGACCACGGTCGCCCGTTCCGGGGTCAAGGCGCACCACGACCCACGCCTGACCACCGACATGGCAGAGGTCACCGTCCCGTTCGATGTGACCCGGGCCCACACCTGGACGGCGATCTGGGACGGGCAGGAGACCGTCATCGGCTGCGAAGGCCTCGTCGTACGACGTCTTCCCCAGGCTCCGACCTACCCGCTGTTCCTGATGATCGACCTCTTCGAGATCGGGCCGCCCTCCGGATTCCACCCGAAGACGGCGATCGTCCACCGGGTCCGAGGATGGAGCTCGGTGTCAGAGACTGACCCGGACCAGCTGGCGTAGCCGGCGAAGACCTTCGGTGCTCGGTCGTTCGGCCGGGGCGAGGGCGTGGGTGAGGTCCAGCCGGACTGAGTCGGTCTCGAGATCGAGGCCGATGGCAACGAGCTCGCTCGTCGCGTCTTGTGTCTGCCTGGCCGCGGCGACATGGGCGCTGCGGCCGACCAGGTTCACGTGGTAGCTGCGCGGTCCCTGGCCGGTCGCGACCGCGATGGTCCCCTTGACCCGGTACGCCGTCGCCGGAGGCTCCTCGAGCAGGTCGACCAGTCGAGCCGGCTCGATGGTGCCCGGGGTCGTCACGGTGACCGCCCGGGCGTGCTGATGAGCCTCGTGCGAGGCGGCCGCCTCGCGCAGCAGCGCGGCGATCGGGAGCTCGTCGGGCGGGTCCTCGGGCACCGCGGCGTCGTAGACGAGCCGGGGGTCGATCCGGCCACCCACGGCGTACGCCACATGGACCTCGGGGTTGTGCTCCCGCACGCGCTGCTCGATGCGCGCCAGGACCGCGTCCCGGTCATCAGCCGGCACCAGGTCGGTCTTGTTGATCACGACCAGGGAGGCGGCCGCGAACCGGACCGGCGCGGGGCCCCGGCCGTCATCGAGAGTGTCGAAGTACGCCGAGGCGTCGACGACCTCGATGAGCCCACCGCGGCGTACCCGCTCGACGCCGCTGAACCGAACCAGCCGGGCCAGCGTCCCGGGCTCGGCGATCCCGCTGGCCTCGACGATGACGACGTCGAGCGCGAGCCGCGGGTGGGTCAGCTTCTCCAGCGCGTCGTCGAGGCCGCCGGCGTCGGGCAGGCAGCAGAGGCAGCCGCCCGCGATCGAGGCCGGCTCGTCGACCTGCCCGGTGACGAGGCCGGCGTCGACGTTGATGTCACCGAAGTCGTTGACGACCACGCCCACCCGTGCGCCGGGCTGGCGCAGCAGATGGTTGAGCAGCGTGGTCTTGCCCGACCCGAGATGGCCGGTGAGGATGACCACGGGGACCCGGGTGCTGGCGCTGGTCGGTGGCATCGGGCCATCGTAGGTCGTCAGATCTTGACGGCCGAGGTGGGCAGACCTAGGTTTGCCGCACAACTTCACATCCGCCACTTGAACCGCAGCGGGAGAGTCCTTGCCCATCCCGGGTGAGGCGCCGAAGGAGCAAACCTCCCCAGAATCTCTCAGGCCCAATGACCGCTGTGGTGAGGCGACCTCTGGAAAGACAGGATCCGCTGGATCCTGCACCCACGGTGCAAATCGCCTTCGGGCGGTGAAGCTCTCAGGTAGCGATGACAGAGCGGGGAGGTCACCCGTCCACGGGTGCCGCGGTTGACGGCACCCATCAGCAGGGAGCCTCCCGCACAATGACCTCACCCGTCCCTACCCCTCTGCATGAGATCCACCAGGCGCTCGGCGCCTCGTTCACCGACTTCGCCGGCTGGAACATGCCGGTCCGCTACGGCTCGGAGACCGCCGAGCACCATGCCGTACGCACCACCGCGGGCCTCTTCGACCTGTCCCACATGGGCGAGATCGAGGTGACCGGCCCCGAGGCGGGACGCGCACTCGACCGCGCCCTGGTCGGTCGGCCGTCGAAGATCGGCATCGGCCGTGCCCGCTACTCGATGGTCTGCGCCGAGGACGGCGGCATCATCGACGACCTGGTCGTCTACCGTCTCGAGCAGGAGCGCTACCTGGTCGTCGCCAACGCGAGCAACGTCCATGTGGTCGCTCCGGCTCTGGTCGAGCGTGCCGAGGGGTACGACGCCGTGGTCCGCGACGCCTCCGCGGACTGGGCGCTGATCGCGGTCCAGGGGCCCGCCTCGGCGGCGATCGTCGCGGCCCTGACCGACCTGGACGTACCTTCCCTGAAGTACTACGCCATCGACGCCGGCACGGTCGCCGGGGTCGAGGTCCTGCTCGCGCGCACCGGCTACACCGGGGAGGACGGCTTCGAGATCTACTGTTCGCCCTCGTTGGCCGCTGCTGTCTGGGCGGCGATCACCGAGGCCGGTACGCCGCTCGGGCTGGTGCCTGCCGGGCTCGCCTGTCGCGACACCCTCCGGCTCGAGGCCGGCATGCCGCTCTACGGTCACGAGCTGAGCCGCGAGACGACGCCCTTCGAGGCCGGCCTCGGCCGGGTCGTCTCCTTCGACAAGCCCGACGGCTTCGTCGGCGATGCAGCCCTGGCCGTACGCCGCGACGAGGGCCCGCGCAGCGTACTCGTCGGCCTGGTCGCCGCCGGGCGCCGCTCCCCGCGCGCCGGCTACGCCGTCGTGGACCCTGCCACCGGCGACGAGATCGGCACCGTCACCAGCGGATCCCCGTCGCCGACTCTCGGACGTCCCATCGCGATGGCGTACGTCAGGCCTGACCTCGCTGCTGCCGGCACCAAGGTCCACGTCGACGTGCGCGGCAGCCGCGAGGACGCCGAGATCGTCGACCTTCCCTTCTACTCCAAGAAATGAGCACCGCCATGAGCAACCCGTCCCACCTGTCGTACACCGCCGAGCACGAGTGGATCGAGACCCGCGGCGACCTCGCGCGCGTCGGTGTCACCGCCTTCGCCACCGAGGCGCTGGGCGACATCGTCTTCGTCGAGCTGCCCGAGGTGGGCAGCAAGATCACCGAGGGAGAGAGCTGCGGTGAGCTGGAGTCGACGAAGTCCGTCAGCGACCTCTTCGCGCCCGCCGACGGCGAGATCCTCGAGATCAACTCGGCCGTCGTCGAGGATCCCGCGCTGATCAACAGCGACCCGTTCGGCGCCGGCTGGCTCTTCGAGATGCGTGTCTCGGGCGCTCCCGAGCTGCTCGACGCCGCGGCGTACGACGCTCTGATCGAGGAGTGAACCGTCGTGACCGCTGACCTCAGCGGCGTCTCGACCCAGGTCGTGGCGATGACCTTGAGCACCTTCGACCTGTATTCGATCGGGATCGGGCCGTCCTCCTCGCACACCGTCGGACCGATGCGGGCCGCGAAGATCTTCGTCGACGGCCTGGTCGAGGACGGACATCTGGAGGCGGTCACGCGGGTGAAGGCCGAGCTGTTCGGGTCGCTCGGCGCGACTGGGCACGGGCACGGCTCGGAGGGCGCGGTGCTGCTCGGCCTCGAGGGGGAGGAGCCGGCGACCGTCGACACGCGGGCCTCGTCCGGGCGGGTGGCGGCCATCCGCGAGCGCGGGGAGCTGTCGCTGGGCGGTCACCGGCCGATCCGCTTCGATAGCCAGACCGACCTGGTGATGCATCGACGCAAGAGCCTGCCGGGCCACCCCAACGGCATGGTGTTCAGCGCCTACGACGCCTCAGGGCAGGTGAGCCGAGAGCGGACCTACTACTCCGTCGGTGGCGGCTTCGTCATCGACGAGCACGCGTCCGGCGCAGCCCGGATCGTGCCCGACCACTCGAGCGTCCGGTTCCCCTTCACCACCGGTGCCGACCTGCTCAGCACCTGCGAGCGCGAAGGGTTCCGGGTCTCCGACCTCATGCGCGCCAACGAGCTGACCTGGCGTACGCACGACGAGGTCCGCGCCGGTCTCCTGGAGATCTGGCGGGTCATGGCCGACTGCGTGCAGGCCGGCTGCGACCGTGATCCGGTCAGCGACGGCGTACTTCCTGGGGGTCTGCGGGTCCCGCGCCGGGCACCGCTGCTCTACCGCGACCTGGCGTCCGGAGCCGGCGCCCAGGACCCGTTCCGGGTCATGGACTGGGTCAACCTGTTCGCCCTGGCGGTGAACGAGGAGAACGCCTCGGGCGGCCGGGTCGTCACCGCTCCCACCAACGGCGCGGCTGGCATCGTGCCCGCCGTCCTGCACTACTGGGTACGTTTCGTGGCGCCGGCCGCCGGGCTCGACGAGGCCGCGATCGAGGACGGCATCGTCCGGTTCCTGCTCACCGCGGCCGCCATCGGGATCCTGTGCAAGACGAACGCCTCGATCTCCGGCGCCGAGGTCGGCTGTCAGGGCGAGGTCGGCTCGGCCTGCGCGATGGCCGCCGGTGCGCTCTGCGAGGTGCTGGGCGGCACCCCGGAGCAGGTGGAGAACGCCGCCGAGGTCGGCATCGAGCACAACCTCGGCCTCACCTGCGACCCGGTCGGCGGGCTGGTGCAGATCCCGTGCATCGAACGCAACGCCATAGCCAGCGTGAAGGCCATCAACGCCGCCCGCCTCGCCCTCAACGGCAACGGCTCCCACAAGGTCAGCCTCGACAAGGCGCTGAAGACCATGCGCGAGACCGGCGCCGACATGAAGGTCAAGTACAAGGAGACCTCCCGCGGCGGTCTCGCGGTCAACGTCATCGAGTGCTGAGCCCCTCGGTGGTCGAACCGCGCGGCCTTGATCGCCCCGCTGGTCGAGCCGCGAGGCCGCCCGCGGCCGAGCGTGTCGAGACCAACACAGTCCCATCCAGCGCGACAGGGGACTGTGTTGGTCATCTCGACAAGCTCGATACAACGCTCGACACGCCTACGCCTAGCGGCTCCGGCGGCTCGACCAGCAGGGCCACTCGACACCCAAAGAGCTGAACACGCTCGGGGTGAGCCTGTCAGGCAGGCCGGAGCACCCGCGCGACGAACGAGTCGAGGTTGCCGACCAGCCGATCGACCTTCTGCTCGGCGCTGAGGGTCTCGTGGATGACCGGGGTGTCGAGCTTGCGCTTGTTGCGCGCCTTGAGGGAGCAGTCGAGGTCGGCGCAGATGTAGGTGCCGACGGAGTTGCCATCCTGCCCGGAGCGGCCGGCGCGGGAGGCGACCAGCAGCGCGACGTCACCGACCGTTGCACACAGCGCGCACATCGTCTTCCGCGGCCCTCGCGACTCTCGCGAGGCGCGGAGGGCAATGCCGCAGAGCCGGCCCTCGTGCTCGGTGACGAGGTAGTGGTTCTGCGGCGCCTTCGGGTCCTGCCAGCCGAGGTAGTCGAGGTCTTCCCACGGCCGTTCGGCCAGGTCAGCGGGGAGGTTGAGACGCTTGGTCGCACCCTTGGTGAGGTTGACGAACGATGCGCGTACGTCGGTCTCGGTCAGCGGCTTCATGCCAACCATGCTAGGTTTCCTACAACAGTTAGGCAATTCGTTATTGGGGAGATTGTTGATGGGCCGTCCGGGGCTGAACCGGAGCGCCGTGATCGCGGCCGCCGCCGACCTGGCCGACGAGCTGGGCTTCGACGCCGTCACGATCTCGGTCCTCGCGCGGCATCTCGGAGTCAGGTCGCCGACGCTCTACTCCCACATCTCCGGAGCCACCGACCTCCGCACCGCCGTCACCGCGTGCGTCCTCGACGAGCTCGCCGACACCACGAGCACCGCGATGGCCGCGGGGGAGGGCCGCGACCTCCTCGTCGCGTACGCCGACGCCATCCGCGACTTCGCCCGCCGCTCACCCGGCCGCTACGACGCCACCACCCGCCAGCGCATCCCACCCGTCTCCGATCCGGCAGCAGACGACCCGAACTCGGTCACTGCCGCCATCACCGCCGGCCGCCGCAACGCCGACCTCGCCCTCGCCGTCGTCCGCAGCTACGGCATCGCCAAGACCAACGAGACGTACGCCGTCCGCCTGATGTCCAGCCTCATCCATGGCTACATCACCCTCGAGCTCGCCGGCACCTTCGCCCACAGCGACCCATCGAGCGAGACCACCTGGCCCGAGATCCTCGAGGACCTCGACCGCACTCTCCAGGAGTTGTCAGTCCAACTCCGGCCACGTGCCTGATCGTCGATCATGCAGCGAGTTGCGGGACTGGATGTCTGCCGCTCGTCGTACGGCGTCGTTGACCTCAGTCGGATCGCAGCCGCACAGACGAAGGCAGCCGGCAGCGATCTCGATGGCGCGGTCGCCGTCGACGTCGTTGCCGTCAGTACGCAGGGTGATGACGCCCTCCACCTGCTGGATCAACATCGAGCCAAGCACCGGGGGAGAGGTGGTCACTCCGTGTCGGGCAGCAACCCGGGACCCGAGATCGGCGTACGCCTCAGCAAGCTCGCCGTGGGCCTGACGGAAGCTGGCGTAGTCGAGGTTGGTCGCCGAAACGACGTCAGGCAGTTGGTACAGAACGCCCACGTTGTGCGGCACCTGCGCGAGGGTGTCGATGTCGATCAGTGCGAGCAGACACAGAGCGGTCTCGACGCGTTCGGGTGGGACAAGGGCAACGATCTCCTCGACCACCATCTGGGTCGGCCTCACCGTCGTGGCAAGCAGCGCTTCGAGGATCTCGTCCTTGCCTGCGAAGTGGTAGTAGAGCGATGCCTGCCGGATGCCGACCGTCTCGGCGATCTCACGGGTCGAGGTCGCGGCGAACCCCTTGCTCGTGAACAAGCGTGCGGCCGCCTCCAAGACTTGCTCGCGCGGTGTACCCACGCCGATGTCCGGGATGAGTCGTGGTCTGCCTGGTCGGACCTTGCTGAGCGATGACATCCGAGTCTCTCTGTCGCTTCCGATGTGGCTGGAGTCCGGGCGGAAAGTGGCTTCGAGGGCCATCCGTCCGCCCGGATGAGTCGAGTCTTGACTCGGACCGGGCCTAAAGACCCTGCTCTCTCCGGAACCTTCCGCAGAAACTTCCAGGCGATGGAAGATCTGCCTTCCGCGACTTCTGGGGCCGCCCGATGGAGCTGACCCCGGGTAGCCTCCATCCAGGTGCAAGGGACGAAGTGGTGGCGGCCAGCGCTCGGGAGGTGGACATGGCTGCGCGAAGCGCGAAGGCATCGCGGGACCGGGTGCGCGACGAGTTGCTCGCCGCCGGACTCTCGGTGCCAGCGGTGGCTGCTGGGATGGCGGACCGGTTCGGGCTGCGGCCACGCCTCGCGTGGCGATACGCGTTGGATTGGCCGCAATGGCGTCTGGCCCAGGAGTTCCGCGTCGCCAACCCGGGCCTCGCGGTCACCGAGAGCCGCATCTCCGAATGGGAGAACTGGCCCTATGGCGGCACCAAGCCGACACCCGAGGCGCTCGCCGGTCTCGCGGTCGCCTTCGGTCACGGCTGTGTTCCTGCGGACCTGGTCGACGCCCTGGACCTCACCCACCTGTCCCGAGCCGAGCAGGCTCTCTTCGCTCGACCTGGAGCGTCGGCGACCTCGCCCGCCTTGGTCGGGCACGCCACCAACGGTCTCGACTTCCACCCCGACTGGTCCTTGAGCTTGGGCGAGGCGATGACGATGTGGCAGCAAGACGTGAACCGCCGTGACTTCCTCCTGGGAGCAGGCTTCAGCGCCTCGGCGTACACGATCCCAGCGTTCAGATGGCTCACCGCCCCGCCAGCCGCAGACCCCGTCGGCACAGGCGCCCGAGTCGTCGGCACACCGGATGTCGAGCTTGTGCACCAGATGCTGCGAGCCTTCCGCGAGGTGGACAACAGGTTCGGTGGCGGCCAGGTCCGTGATGCCGTCGTACGCTTCCTCAGCACCGACGTCGCTGCCCTGCTCCAAGGACGCTACGACCGTGCGGTGGGCAGTCGCCTCCTCTCGGTCGCGGCCCAAGTGACACAGCTGGCGGCGTGGACCTCCTACGACATCGGCCGGCACGCTACGGCGCAGCGCTATCTCATCCAGGCGCTTCGGATGGCAGCTGCCGCGGACGACCGTCCGCTCGGGGCGGAGATCCTCGCCGCGATGAGCCATCAGGCGGCCTATCTCCGAAACGGGATGGAAGCGGTCGACCTTGCCCGTGCTGCCGAACGCGCTGCTACAGATTCGAGTATCGGAGCCCTCGCTGCGGAGGCGGCGGTCTTGGAGGCGCAGGGACATGCCGTTCTCGGTGACCAGGCGGCGAGTGCCGTCGCTCTCGACCGTGCCGAACGTGCCTTCGACAAGGCTGAGAACAGTGCCACGCCTCAGTGGCTGGGCTACTTCGACCAGTCGTACCTGGCGGCGAAGTTCGGCCAATGCTTCACAGCGCTTGGCCGCGGAGACCTCGCGCTACCGTTCGCGCAACGCTCCTTGGACATGGACAGTGCCTATGCCAGGGGCCGCCAGTTCAACCTGGCGCTCCTGGCCCGCGCTCACCATCAGGCAGGCGAGGTCGAGCAAGCCGCCGAGATCGCCGTCGACGCCGCGAAGGCAGCGGTCGATCTGAAGTCAGAGCGGTCGCGCGACTACCTGCGCGACCTCGCCAGCAGGCTCGCACCTCACGCGGGGCTGACGACGGTTCAGGAGTTCATGCATCTCCTGGCGCCTGCTCAGGCCTCCTGAGCCCGAAGCTTCCCCTCGGCGCGAGCCAGCAGCAACTTGTACAACGGCGCGACCGAGCCAGCCCCGATGATCTTGCCCTCGGCGATCAACCCCTCGATCTCGTCCAGGGGGATCCAGCGGACCGTGTCGGTCTCGTTCACATCGGGAGCCCCGCCGGTGTCCGTGGCTCCTCGCGCGAGGTAGATGATGTTCGGCTGGTCCACGGTCCCGACCAACGGCTGGAACTCGAGGAACTTCTCGATCGTGCGTGGCCTCCAACCGGTCTCTTCCTCGGCCTCACGCAGCGCAGCGACGTGCAGCTCTTCGCCGTCGTCGAGGTAGCCACCCGGCAGCTCCCACACCCACTGGTCCTGGATGAACCGATGCCGCCACATCATCAGCACGCGCTCGGAGTCATCGACCATGAGCACCAGAACTGCCGCGGGGATCCGCATCACCCACTGATCGAAGAGAGTCCCGTCCGGGAGTTCAATGCTCGCCCGGCTGAGCACCATTTTCAGCTTGTCGTCGACGATCTCTTCGCCATGGATGATCCACTGGGTCGCGCTGCGCTCGGCCATGACGATTAACTTAGCGGCCCTCTAGTCAACCCTCGTTGAGGGTCGCGATCCACTTGGGAAGCTCGGTGAGCGAGGAGATCCGGAGCGTTGCGATGTCGTCCGCCTCCGGGTCGTGTTCCTGGATCACGCCCCACGGCCCTCGTCGGATCAGCGCCGTCGCCAGCCCGGACTCAGCGGCCGGCCGGATGTCGTTGTCGAGCCGGTCACCGACGTAGAGGATCTCCTCCGCTGCGTACGGAACGGCCTCGATGACGTGCTCGAAGAACCTCAGATCCGGCTTGCTCACGCCCCAGTCGTCGGAGGTTGCGACCATGTCCACCGGAAAGTCCAGCCTCCGCAGGGTCCGCCCCGCGCTCACCGTTTGGTTCCCGGCCAATGCCAACCACAACCCGTCGTTGGCCAAGGCCTTCAAAGCAGGTCGGACATCGGGATAGATGTCATCCTCTCCGAACCGCTCGGCCTTTCCCGCTTCCTCCCGCCTCCGTCGCTCCTCAGTCAGATCGAACCCAGGCTGGAACACCTGGAACGCCTCGCGGTAGTCCATCCCGCAAGCGATCACCGCACCGAACACCGCCGAGAACGTATGCCGCGGCACCCCCAACCAGTCCGCCCAAGTCCCGTACTCGCGGGTCTCGTCAACCAGGCACTCGCCGACATCGAACACCACCGCCCGAATCATGCATCGGGATCCTTCCACACCACCTGTGTCATAGGCGGCGCAGTGACGCGGGTGCATTCAAAGGTTAAACATCCCATTGCGCTCGGAGTCGAACGTCGGTGCAATGACGTACCTGATCTAGGGGACAGACCCCCGGATTCGAAGGTTGCTTGATGTGCCGAAACCTACGGTTCGCGCCATGGTAAAGAATAACGGCGGACCGCCTCCGTCTCGAGGCCCCAGACCACCGTCCTCGGTTGCCTTGGGCGGGCCTTGCTCCGTTGAGATGGAGTAGATGATGAGCTTTAGCGCCACGAGGCTGACCTGCTTCGCTCTGCTCGCCGCCATGGAGCAGGACATGCGTTCCGCGATTCAGGATTACCTAGGTGACCGGGCAGCAGAGGATCTGATACCAGCAGACCGGGTCACGAGAGCGAACGGTCGCCGAGTCAAGGACGGTCTCCCGGAGACGGCAGACCTCCCAGGATTGCTGGCGTACTTGGATTTCGGCGAGAGTTTCGAGCTGCTGGCTTCCGCTTCAAAGGAACTGCCCCCAGCATTTCAGGCCAGCCTCAAGGGTCTTGGTCCATCGGTGGGGCGTACGATCGCCATCCGCAATCGTGTCGCTCACACGAGGCCGATGGAGATTGACGACTCGTCCTTCCTCGTGGACGCAACGAAGGCGCTTGCCGCCTCATCCGGCGGACTTTGGGAGGAGTTGTCGTCCGTCCTCGATCGCTTGAATTCGGATCCATCGTTTGTGCTTGGGTTGACCATCGACCTGCCAGCGGACCCCGAGACCGGTCCGCAGCACAACCTCCCGGTTCCTGACTTCGACGAGACGGGGTTCTTTGGCAGGCAAGCGGAACTTCGACGGATCATGAAGGCGATCAAGGGGGCATACCCCGTCGTCTCGATCCTCGGTGATGGCGGAATCGGAAAGACCTCGATCGCGCTCAAGGCTGCATACGAACTGCTGGAGGATCCTACCCAGCCCTTCGACGCCTTCGTATGGGTCACCGCCAAAGCGACTATTCTGACGCCGAACGAAATCCGACGGATCAACGGCGCGATCGAAACGTCGTTAGGCCTCATTGGGACTGCTGCGCTTGAGTTGTCAGGTGTCGAGGCGATGGATCCGATCGCTGAAGTGCTTGCCTACATGGAGAATTTTCGAATTCTCCTACTGCTCGACAACCTTGAGACAGTGCTGGACGGTCGACTGCGCGAGTTCCTGCTCGAACTACCGATGGGCAGCAAGGTAATAGTGACCAGCCGAATCGGTTTGGGAATTGAAAATCCCGTGCAACTCGCGCCGCTGACTGACGATGAATCGACTCGTCTCCTACGTGCGCTTGCACGGATTCGCGATGTCCGTCAGTTGGTCTCTCTCGGGCAATCCTCAATCGAGTCACTGGCCCGAAAGATGGCAGGACATCCAGCCTACATTCGATGGTTTGTGGCAGGGGTGCAAGCGGGAAAGCGTCCGGAGGATCTTCTCGGCAACAATGAACTACTGCTCGACTATTGCATGTCGAACGTCTATGACTACCTCTCGGACGACGCCACGTCTGCTCTGCGGTCGATGCAGGTTCTTGCTGGAGCAAAGAATCAAGCAGAACTGGCTTTCCTAAACGACTTCACTGCATCACAGACCCAGTCCGCGCTGCTTGAACTCTTGACGACAAACTTCACCCGGATGTCTAACCAGATGTCCGGCGATACACTTGACACCGGATACGAACTATCCGAGTTTGCTCGACAGTATCTTGACAAGCACCATCCTGTGGCTGTTGAGGAACGCACCTGGCTCCTCAACAGAAGCGAGGAACTTCGCGACCTCGGGATTGAGATGGCAGCCGCAAACACGGCTTCGCCTTTCGCCTCGACCAGTGTCCACGTGCGGGGTTCGGGAGACTTCCATGCTGCGGGGCTATTGCGAACTGCCATCGCGGTGGCCTTTAGTGACCCTGGCGCTGCCCTAGACCAGTGTGTCGAGGCGCAGTTGCTTGCGCCGAGTTACTACGAGGCCTGGCGAGTTGAGGCCTTTGTCCGAACGCTTAGTCGCGATCAAGGTGCAGCTCACGCGGCATATGATCGAGCACTTGAACTTGCGCCGGATTCGCCGGTGATGTTGTTTCATTTCGGAGAGTTCCTACTGAACGACGTTGGGGACCCGCAGGGAGCTCTGGACTTGTTACAGCGCGCCGCACGGATCGAGCCGAAAAGCCCGGAGGTCGCTGCTCAAATCGCATGGGCGCATCACTGCCTCGGAGACGAAGGTGCCGCTGTTTCAGCGAGTTCCAGCGTTGCATCGATGAGGACGGCCAGCAGTTTTCACCGGAAGGCGGCATGCGTTCTCGCGTTCCGAGCTACGCAATCGGCCGTCGCGCAACTGATAGTTGCGCAGCAGTTCGACGAGGCCGTCGAGTTCGTGGAGCCAGCAGTCGAGCTTGCCGAGAGCGTTGACAAGCGGTTGGTCGACGGTGAGGCGGCTGATCGGTTGGTCGCCTTGGCGGACACTGCTCGCAACCTCGCGGAACTCAGCGTCGACTATGCGGCCAAGCAGGCCGCACAGTTCTCTATCCGGATCGATTCAGTGCTGAGCCAGGGCGGTGCTACCCCATCGAAACGAAAGACGGGCGTGATTGATGCGCTTGTCGTTGAGAAGGGCTTCGGCTTCGTGAAGGCCGCCGATGCAGCGAGGTACTTTTTCCACGTCAGTGACCTCCGTGATCGCGCAGATTGGGAGGCCATGTTCGAGGGCGCGATGTGCGTTTTTGAACCCGGCCAAACGTCGAAAGGCGCCCGGGCGAAGCGAGTTCGCCTCGTGGAAGCGGGGTAGCCGCGAAGTGATCGCCGTGCAGGCCATCCAGCGACAATCTGGGCGAAGTTGACGTGTCTCCGGCTGAACCAACCGAAGGAGTTACCTTGTCCGACCAATTGCTTTCCGAGTTGATCGACCTGATTCCGGAGTCGCAGCGCGAACGCAGCGGCCGCGCATTCTACTCAGGACGCGCGGCGTGGGCCAAGCCGTCGCGCATTTATCTGATCGGCTACAACCCAGGTGGCGACGCAAACGATCCCGGCACCGTCATGGATGACACCGAGACGATTCTTCAGCACGACCGGTACTCGGCATACGTGACGGAGGGCAATCCGGTCAACGAGCCCCGCTGGGGAACATCCATGCAGGCCAGCGTTCGGCACGTCCTCGGCAACCTCGGGTATGACCCGAATCTGGTTCCGGCGTCGAACTTGTTCTTCGCTCGCAGTCTGCGCGCCGATCACCACCGCGCAGAACTGATGCAGCAGTGGAAGGAGGAGTGCTGGCCGTTCCACGAGCACGTCATCAAGAGCCTCGGTATCGAAGTCGTCATGTGCATCGGCAAGGCCACTGCCGACTTCGTTTTGGGTCGTGACGCGTTCAGCAAGCACAGGCCGACCAGCACGTCGTTCACCTCCACGATGGGTCTTCGGCGAATAAGTAAGAAGTACGACGGCCCCGGTGTCCGCGTCGTCCGGCTGGGTCACACGTCTTCGACTAGCTGGCTCGGAGTCGAGCGCGACCCGTCGCCGTACGTCCGCGACTGGTGCGCCAACGACGGCCACTGACAGACAGCGAAGCAGGCCACCTCGAAGCCCGAGTCGGGGCTGCGTAGATTGCCTGTGCCCCGTCAGCCAAGTTGCGGGGCGATGCCACGTCAGCGGGTCTTCCGAGCCATGGATGCCTATACCAGTCCGATGTGCTGCGACAACTTTGTGGCGAGGACGTGTCTTGAGCGGATGCCGTGTCTATCTGGGCGGTGTGGAGCGGCCTGACCATCCCCGTCACCCTGGCGCACGTCCCCAGGTGATGACCGTGCGCACGGCCGGATCGAGGGCCTCCGCGAGGGCGATATCTGGGCGGGCGCCTAGGGCGCTGTCGATGCTGGAAAAGGCGGTGCGCAACCCTGCGTAAATGGTCAGGGCCACGATCTGTGGCTCGCTGAAACCCATGTCGCGCAGGCGTTGGATGTCTTGCGGTGTGCTGCTGCCGGGGGAGCGGGCGACGGTGCGTGCCCAGGCGGCCAGTGCCTGTTCGCGTTCGCTGAACGGTTCGTCGTTGGCGGTGAGTGCGGCGATCACGGTCTGCGGGTCGGCCCAGTCGGTCAGACGTTTGCCCCAGGCGACGGCACAGTAGGAGTCGCCGATCTCCGCCGCCTGGGCGAGCACGATCACAGCCTTGTCGCGCGGTGTCAGCGCCGCGGCATCGGCCGTGGCATCGAACAGCCTCATGAGCTGTTCCTTCGCCTCCGGCTGATGTGCCCATACCCGCGTGAGGTCCCATACATAGCCGTCGTCGGCGAGATCCTCGGCGTAGAGCCTCTCCTGCCCGGCGCTTGGCTCAGGTTCCTCCAAGAAAGTCACGCGCTCAGCAGATCGACGGCGTGTTTACCTTGCGTCGAATTGGGGATGTACATCCCCTCTGTTGGGGATGGGTGTCGCATACGGAGTCCCTCCTAGATGAGATCGACGGGCACGGGGTGATCGCCCGTCGGCCAGGCGCGCGATCACTAGGCTTGCGGCGTGAAGGTGAGAGTAGAAGAGGGCCGGTTCGTCGAGCGGGAGACCGAGCACGGTACGGACCGCCGGATGTTCGGGGAGTTCGTCGGCTCGCGCGGTGAGCTGGCTTCGTACGCCTTCGGGTGAACATCGGAAGCCGACGAGGGGCGGATCTCGATCGGTGTCGGGGCTGGAAACAAGGCGGCGGCACGTTTCACGCGGCTGTTGTCGAGCGATCGCGCTGATCGCGGATGAGCCGGACTTCGTTCGTGAGCAAGCTTCGTGACCAGGTCGTTCGGCCGCTCGTTCAGAGCGCGCTGGTCGAACACGAGATCCCCGCGGTCATCGTGCACGTCTTGATCGGCACGGAGTTCGAGAGCTCGCTCTGGGAACCGGGAGAGCCGCCCTGGTCCTACCCCGACGATGGGCACGAGTACGTGTGGGTGCACGTCGAGTACCAGCCTACGAACGAGGGAGCAGCGTGGCGGTTGGGGCGCTCGGAGGACCTTCAGGATCCGTCCGCGCTGCTCGATGCGCTCGGGCAGCTGGGCTCGGATGTCGAGGACTGGATCTGTGAGACGTCGTTCGCACGGGGCGAGCAACGCCATGCCCGGCGCCTGTCTCCTGATGACCTGCCGGGATCGCCGTAGGACTGGCAACATAGGCCCCCCGTCATCAGGAGGCTCCATGCCCACCACAGCCACATTCGTCTCGCCGACCGACGGCACTGCGCTCGCAATCCGGACGTGGGGAGAGGAGCTGTCCGCGCCGCGGGGCGTTGTCCAGATCGCCCACGGCATCGCCGAGCACGGGCAGCGTTACGACCGGCTCGCTCGGGCTCTCGTCGCGGCTGGGTTCGTCGTGCGGGCGGTCGACCACCGCGGTCACGGCGGGTCCGTCGTGTCGGCCGACCAGCTCGGTCACTTCGACTTCGAGGCGCTGGTGGCCGACGTCGCGGGCATGGGTGCCTCGCTGCGCGATGACTTCTCCGGGATCCCGGTGTTCCTGGTTGCGCACTCGATGGGGTCCTTTGCGGCGCAGACGGTGCTCTTGGACCGGTCCGACCTGTACGACGGTGTGGTGCTGTCAGGCTCGACCGCCCTCGACGTACTCGCTGGTGCGCTCTCGAGCGCCGAGGGTCCGGTCGGGCTGGAGGCGTTCAACGCCGGGTTCGAGCACCGGACCGGGTATGAGTGGCTCTCGCGCGATGAGGCCGAGGTCGATGCGTACGTCGCAGACCCGCTGTCCGGGTTCGATCTGCCCGACACCGCCGTGCCTCAGCTGTTCGCCGGCGCCGAGCGTCTGGCCGACCCGTCAGCCATCAGTGGGATCCGCTCCGATCTGCCGATTCTCGTCGTCTCCGGCGACGCCGACCCGCTAGCCGGAGGTGGCGCCCTGGTCGAGCTGCTGGGGGAGCGTTATCGCGAGGCCGGAGTGAAGGATGTGACGGTGACTCTCTACCCCGGGGCGCGCCACGAGATCTTCAACGAGACCAACCGCGATGCGATCACCGCCGACGTGATCGACTGGCTCACGGCTCATTCCTAACTGCCGCCGGGGCGGCCTCCTCGCGGGAAGATGGTCAGATAGCTTCGCATATGCGAAACTATCTGTCATGAGCTTCCTGGGTGTGTCCGATGCCGCTGAGCGGCTGGGCGTGTCCACGCGGCGGGTGCAGCAGCTCGTCGCGAGCGGAGCTCTTCGCCAGGTCGCGCGCGGTCTCGTGGACGAAACCTCGGTTGAACGGGTCGCCACCGTTCGGGGTGGCTCGCGTCGCGCATGGTCGGAGGCCACGGCATGGGGCGCGGTGGCGATCTTGTCTGGAGCGGGCGCCGAATGGATGGGGGAGCGGCAGCGGTCCCGCCTCAGGGCGCGACTTCGCGAGCTCTCCGCCGTTGAGCTGGTCGAGCGCGCCCGTGAGAGGGCTGTTGTAACTCGATACCGTGCTCATTCCAGCGCCGGGAAGTACCTCCTGGCGGAACTGGTTTATCCGGTCGATGTGGCGGGCCGGCTTGGTCTCGCGGACACAAACGACATTGATGGCTACCTCTCGGCCGAAGACGTCGCTGGCGTGGTGTCGCGGCATGGTTTGATTCGGGACGAGGACGGTCGTGTCACGCTCCGCGCTACAACCATGAGCCTCGACATGGTGCGCGACCTTTCGGGGCGGGGCATCCTGCTCGCGGCAATGGATCTGGCTGAGTCCCTCGACGTACGCGAACGGCGGGCCGGCCTTGACACGCTCGACCGTGCGCTGGAGGACTTCCATGGCTGAACGCACCACCATCGAGGTGCCGAGTCCCGGTGGTGGTTGGGGCGCACCGTGGCCTAACGTCGCCGAGATCGAGGCGGTGCTGACGCACGAGAAGTGGACGCTCGTCGGCGGTCTGATGGCGCAGCTCCACGCCATCCACCGAGGTGTCGACGCGCTACGGCCGACGAACGACGTGGACCTCGTGCTGCATGTGGAGACGACCCGTGGCATCGCTGCCGAAGCGGCGAACGCGTTGGAGTCGATCGGCTACGCGTTCGCTCCGTCGATCGATGAGCGAAGCACCATTGCCCACCGCTTTGTCCGAGGCACGTCGCGGGTGGATCTCGTCGCCAGCGCAACGGATGTCGTCGACGTTCTGGTGGCCGACCATGCCGCACCCCGCGTGATTGAGAAACTGCGCGGCAAGAACATGATGGCGATCCAAGGCGGGACACAAGCACTGCGGCGAACCATCAACGCGCGCCTGCAGATCACACCAGGGCGAACGACGACGGTAAGCGTGCCGTCCCCATTCGGTGCGCTGATCCTCAAGGCGGCCGCGTACCAGGCCGAC
This sequence comes from Nocardioides sp. NPDC006303, assembly GCF_040613175.1. NCBI lineage: Bacteria > Bacillati > Actinomycetota > Actinomycetes > Propionibacteriales > Nocardioidaceae > Nocardioides > Nocardioides sp. NPDC006303. The sequence continues at coordinate 37,305 of NZ_JBEXRR010000018.1, read as the reverse complement.
CCACGTGACAAGGAGCGCCATCTCCAGGATGCGGCGCTCCTGTTGTCGGTGATCGAGGATCCCTACGCAGAGCGAGAACACTTCGCCGGGTCGGACCGGGCGCGCCTGGCGGCGCTCGCGAAAGCGATGCCTGACAACGCGCGAGCATGGAGAGCCCTTCCCGCAGATCGACAGACCGACGGTCAAGCCGCGCTCCGTATCCTCACGGGCTGAGGCCGCCTGCGGCCCCGGCCGACGACACTCGCGGTGGAGGAGTGACCGGGTGTGACGTCTCGGCCGACGTACGTGACTTCTCGGCAGGCTTGTGCCGGGGCGGCCTCCTTGCGGTAGGCCGCCCCGGCGACAGCTCACCTCAGGCGTACGGCCTGATGGCGTCGATGATGCGCGACCAGTTCTCCCCGCCGTGGCCGCGGGAGCGGGCCCAGGTGTAGTGGGCCTGGACGGCGCGGGGGAGGTCGACGTCGATGCCAGCTGCCTCGCTGGCCTCGACGAGGTGGTCGGCGGTGGCGCCCATCATCGTGACGGTGCTCAGGTGGCCGGGGTGCTGGCCGGCCTCGAGTTGGGCGCCGAGGTCCTCGCCGGCGGCCAGCATCGGCGGGATGCCGGCGAGGGTCTGCATCAGCTCCGGGATAGCGGCGGACGGCTTGATGCCACCCGTCTCGAGCAGCGCCACGGCGTGGAGCAGGGAGGAGAGGGAGGTCAGGAAGATGTCCAGGTTGGCCTGGTACATCAGCTGCGCGAGCCCCGGATCCTCGCCCAGGTAGCGGACGGAGCCGATCCGACCCAGCGCATCTTCGTGCTGCGACAGGACATCGGCCGGACCACTGACATAGATGTACGCATCGGGCGTCCCGACCATCGGGGCCGGGACCATCACGCCACCGGTGAGGAACCCGGCTCCATGCGAGGCGGCCCACGTAGCACCGCGACGCGTCCCGTCCGGCGACTCCGAGCTGAGGTTGACGACCGTACGGCCCTTCAGCTCGTCGGTGGCTGGGCCGAGCACGTCGTACATCGCCTGATAGTCGGTCAGGCTGAGGATGACCAGGTCGCTGGCGGCGACGGCCTTCGCCGGCGAGTCGGCAAGCTGTGCGCCCGCGGCGACGACATCGTCGGCTCGCGAAGCCGTGCGGTTCCATACGGTGACAGGATGCCCGGCCGCGAGCAGGCTGTGGACCATCGCCTGACCCATGGGGCCGAGGCCGATGACGGTGACGGCGGTGAGAGGTTGATTCATGAAGACAATCCTCGGCCTTTACGTACGATGGCGGGAGTACCCACTATTTACTGGGGTACTTACCAAAAGGTGAGTGAGGAGCATTCCCGTGACGAAGCCGGCCCGAAGCGGTCCCTACATCTGCGGCATCGACGCCGCGCTCGACGTGGTCAGCGGCAAGTGGAAGGGGCTGATCCTGTGGGAGCTCGACAACTATGGCGTACGCCGCTTCGCCGAGTTGCGCCGCGGCCTGCCCGGGGTCAGCGAGAAGATGCTGACCCAGCACCTGCGTGAGATGGAGCAGGACGGCCTGGTGCACCGCGAGGTCTATGCCGAGGTGCCGCCGCGGGTGGAGTACTCGCTGACCGAGCACGGCCGCACCCTCAACGCCGCGCTCGGGCCGCTCGGCCGCTGGGGCATGGACCGCATCGCCCGCGAGCGCACCGAGCTGGTCGAGCATCGCGACGCCGGTTTGCTGCCCCGACCGTCATAGCCGGTCAGGCCAGTCGAGCCTCCGACGCAACGGGCCGTGTGGGCAGTCCCGCGGACGCCAGCAGAGCCAGCTTGTCCGCGTCCGATGAACCGGCGTCGGGGTGGTAGACGACGAGCATCAGGTCGTCGGTGCCGCTGATCGCCAGCCGCTCCCGGTTGAGGGTGAGCTCGCCGACCTGCGGGTGGAGCATCTTGATCGGGGCGCCGGTCTGGGCGCGTACGTCATGGCGTGCCCAGAGCTGTCGAAATCGTGGGCTGGCCAGGGAGAGCTCGCCGATCAGCTCGATGAAACGAGGATCGTCGATGTCGGTGCCCACCGCCTGGCGCAGGTTGCCGACGAAGCACTCCGTCATCGACTCCCACTCCGGGTGGAACGACTGCTGGTCCGGGTCGAGGAACTGGTCCCGCAGCTGGTTGCCGCCGGCCGCGAGCCGCGGCGAGAGCGCACGAGCAAGAGCGTTGGCCGCCAGGATGTCGAAGTAGTGCCCCTCGATGAACGCGGGCTGCACCATCGAGTCGAGCAGCTTCAGCGCGCCGGGCGGGACGGTCTCCTTGCGCCGGCGCCGGCGCTGGCGGCGGGGTGCCTCGGCGACCAACGACATCATGTGGGCGGTGTGGTCGTCGTCCAGCTGGAGCACGCGTGCGATCGAACCGAGCACCTGCGCCGACGGGTTGCGGTCGCGGCCGCGCTCCAGGCGCAGGTAGTAGTCCGCGCTGATACCGGCCAGCATCGCGACCTCCTCGCGGCGCAGCCCGGGGACGCGACGTACGCCCGCGGCCGGGATCCCCGCCGACTCCGGCGTCACCAGCGCCCGCCTGGCCTGCAGGAAAGCGCCCAGCGGGTTCGTCACCTCACTCATGGGTGCAGCCTCATGTCTCCAGCCTAGGTCGGCCCCGAGCGGACAGCGGGGGTCCTGTCAGACCCCGGTCTGACCAGGACTCTGGGCGGCGGTCGCCGGCGCGCCTAGCGTCGAAGACGGTCCGATCGGGCCGTCCTACGAAAGGAACAACGGGAATGACCGTCGCACTCATCACCGGCGCCAACAAGGGCATCGGCTTCGAGACCGCCCGCCAGCTCACCGAGGCCGGCTACGACGTCTACCTCGGCGCACGAGACGCCGAGCGAGGCGAGAAGGCGGCCGCCGAGATCGGCGCGCGCTTCGTACAGCTCGATGTCACCGACGACGCCTCGGTCACCGCCGCGCTGGCCACCATCGAGGCGGCCGAGGGTCGCCTCGACGTACTCGTGAACAACGCCGGCGTCCTCGTCGCCGACCCGCTCGACGGCCCGACCGCACTGCGGGTCTTCGACATCAACGCGGTCGGGATCGTCCGAGTCACCGAGGCCGCTCTGCCGCTGCTGCGCCGCTCGGAGAACCCGCGGGTGGTCAACGTGTCCAGCAGCCTCGGCTCGTTCTGGGCCAACACCACCCCCGGCCGGGTCGAGCACGGGATGTTCCTGCCGCTGTACGCCGCGTCCAAGGCCGCCGCGACCATGCTGACCGTCCAGTACGCCAAGTCGAACACCGACATCAGGTTCAACGCCGTCGAGCCTGGCCCCACGGCCACCGACATGACCGCCGGCTTCGGCATCGAGGACATCGCCCAGTCGCCCGCGGAGAGCGCCAAGACCGTCGTACGCCTCGCCACCCTGGATCTCGACGTCCCCACCGGAACGCTCCAGGACAAGGACGGTCAGCTCGCGTGGTAGTGGTCACATCCGGCGGTTATCGGCCGTTCGCGATTTGGGCGGGGGAGCGGAGACTTGTGAACCTGAAGTAATGAGTCAAGCTAAAAGTGAGACCGTCGCGGGCGAAGCCGGCGACCGGTCTTTCCTGGGCCAGCCGCGCGTACTGGCCAACCTGTTCGGTGTCGAGCTGTGGGAGCGGTTCAGCTTCTACGGCATGCAGGGCATCCTGGCGATATACCTCTACTACTCCGTGGCCGAGGGCGGCCTCGGGATCAGCGAGACGGTCGCGCTCGGGATCGTCGGTGCGTACGGCGGTGCGGTCTACCTGTCCACGATCATCGCGGCCTGGATCGCCGACCGCCTGCTCGGCGCGGAGCGTACGCTCTTCGCCTCCGCCTGGCTGGTCGTCTTCGGTCACCTCGGCCTCGCCCTGATCCCCGGCATCGCCGGAGTCGGGGTCGGGCTGGTGCTGATCGCGCTCGGCTCGGGCGGGGTGAAGGCGAACGCCTCGTCCCTGGTCGGCACCCTGTACGCCGCCGACGATGAGCGCCGCGACGCCGGCTTCTCTCTCTTCTACCTGGGCATCAACCTGGGCGCGCTGGTCGGTCCGCTGCTGACCGGGCTGCTGCAGAAGCAGTGGGGCTTCCACGTCGGCTTCGGGCTGGCCGCGATCGGCATGATCTTCGGTCTGATTCAGTACGCCCTGGGCCGCAGCAGGCTTCCCGCCGAGAGCCGCGTGGTCCCCAACCCGCTTCCCGCGGCCGAGCGTGGGCGCTGGATCGCCATCGCCGTCGCCGCCGTGGCGGCGATCGTCGTGCTCTGCGTGACCGGTGTCATCACCGCGCCTCGACTGGCCAACATCGTGATCGGCATCAGCGCTGTTGCTGCGGTCGCGCTCTTCGCCGTCATCCTGCTCAGCAGCCAGGTCACCGCCATCGAGCGGAGCCGGGTGTGGGCGATGGTGCCCCTCTTCGTCGCCTCCGCGGTCTTCTGGTCGCTCTACCAGCAGCAGTTCACGGTCATGGTGGTCTACTCCGACCAGCGCCTGGACCGAGACATCTTCGGCTGGGAGATGCCGGTCTCCTGGGTCAACTCGATCAACCCGGTCTTCATCATCCTGCTCTCCGGCGTCTTCGCGGCTCTGTGGACCAAGCTCGGCTCCCGTCAGCCGTCGACGCCGGTGAAGTTCGCCATCGGCACGATCCTGATGGGAATCGCCTTCTGGGTCTTCCTGCTGATGCCGAGCGGTGAGCACACCGTGCCGCTGATCGGCCTCGCGTTCATCCTGCTGCTCTTCACCCTCGCCGAGCTGCTGCTCTCCCCGGTCGGTCTCTCGCTTGCTACCAAGCTCGCCCCCGAGCGCTTCCGCACCCAGATGATGGCGCTGTTCTTCCTCTCCGTCGCCCTCGGCACCGCCATGTCCGGCCGGCTCGCCGAGTTCTACGACGTCAACGACGACACCGGCTTCTTCTGGTGGGTCGGGCTCGCCTCCGTCGTCGTCGGCGTCCTGCTGCTCATCGGCAACCGGCCCATCCGGCGGCTGATGGCGGGCGTGCACTGATCCTGTTCGCCTGCGCGCCGCCGGCCGCTGGACTGCCCTGAGATCTGCGGGGTCGGTTTCCGCGGCCGGCGTGCGGCGATGGGCCTTGGATGGCAGGCTGCTTCTTCATGGCGCGTTGGTGGCGGAGACCGGAGGCATCGCCCAACGGAGACGCGGAATGGGAACGGGTGGCCGCGGAGGTGCGAGCGGCACGGGAGCACCGACTTGCTGCACTCGACGGTCGGGAACTTCTCGTCGATGAACTCACGGCTGTGCTCTTCGAGGCAGATCCGATCGGTCTCAACTTCGAGACCAACACCGACGAGTACGCAGCGGAGGCGCAGTCGATCGCGCTACGGCTTCCAGAGGTCAACGACCTCGACCAACTCCGTGAGTTGGTCCACCAAGAGTTCGTGCGCTGGTTCGACGCTGACCTGGCCGGCAGCCCCTCCAAGTACACGGCGCTCGCTCAGAAGATCCTGACCGTCTGGCACCGGCACCACCCGCTCGATGTCCCAGCCGCAATCCGCGTGATGTCCGACTACGACTGCTGGCCGACCTGGGATGACGAGACAGGGCGGAACATCGATCCTGAGTCGCTCCCGATCACGAGGCGCTTGGTCCAGCAACTGAATGCGTGGGCTGCGCGATACGACGCAAGCCTGAACAGGAGCGATCCGTCGCGTTCCAAGATGTCCGATCCGCAAGGTTTCGCTGCCGACGGCATGCTACTGGCTGATGGCCTCTCCCGAGAGCTCCAAGGAATCAGCCGCATTCGCTATCGCGATATCGGTTAGATCCCAAAGTCAACGTGCCATTAGGGCCAGGTTGTCGACTCGAGCGTCGGGTGCTGTTCGACCTGCTCAACGAGTTCTCGGCGGCCACTGATCCTGGTCGCCTGAAGGTCGTAGTCCGTCCAGATGAACCACGACCGATCCGGGGACCAAAGATTCGTTGGAGTGAACTCGTAGTCGCCGCCGTACACGCTGAGCAAAGAAGGAATCTCGTTGATACGGACTTGCCAGATGTGCAGGTCGTCGAAGTCACTCGCCGGCAGTGCCGCGTAGAACGCGAAACACCAAGGTTCGGGGGTGATGCTAGGTGCATCGGCCAGGATCGCTATCAGGGCGTGGAGTGCGTCCTCGTCCAGCGATCCTTCCGTCGGGGGCTCGATAGCGGCAGGCCAACTTCCAGCGGGGAACCATCGGAAGCATGGCGGATACGAGCGGTTCGGGCCGAACTCTGGGAATCGGGAGAGGTAAGAAGACCACGTCAGCCGCTGCCAAGGAGGTCCCGGTTTTGTGCTGAAACCAAGTGGCGTGCCAGTCGACGTGGTGACGTCATCCAGATTGATGCCCCCGACGATGTCCGGTGTCGCCTCGCCACCTTCAAGGGCACGTCGACGTACGTCGTCGTGAGTGCCGAGGCCGTGCAGATCGGGACTCTCGTACATCGAATGTAGGACCCAGGTCTCGGCTTCCCAGCTGGCGGGAGAATAGCCCGTCATGCGCTCGTCTTCCGGCTGATCTGCGAGCCACTCCAGTTGAACGATGGCCTCTGGCTGTGTCAAACGCCTCATGGGTCGACCGCCGAGTCGTCGGCGAGCATTGTCACTTTGTCCTTCACCGGGTCATAGCCAAGAACCGGATGCTCTTCGCTACCTCCCTCGTTCGTCATCAGAACCGGTTTGCCGAGGCCGCGCCCGATTACACGGATGAACGAACAGAGGCTGTCGACCCCGTCCTGGCCTTCGAGTTCGCGGAGGTCGACGTCGAAATCTATCTCGTGCACAGACGTGAACCGGAAGATCGCAAGCACACCGGGGACTGGCCAGACCCTGAGGTAGGCCGCCTCTGCGTCAGACGGTCGCGCGAGCACGATATCGGCAGAGGGCAACGGCTCTTCTGTGTCGCCCGATTCGTACTTCCACGTCCAACCGCTCGTGGTCACCAAGTTCAAGAGGGCCTGCCAATCATCGACAGTCGTGTCAGGAACGAAGAGGTCTGGGAGAGCTCCCATCAGCTTTGGATCAAAGACGTCCTTGACCTCGTCCCAGCGAAGATCCGGCATGAGCCGATGATGCTTGTCCCCGGCCCAGCGCCACAATCTCAATGTGCTCACAGGCCAGGCTTCGTTGCATGCCGTCGATGCAGTCCGGGCGAGATGTGTGGTCGTGAGCGCATGCCTCAGAACGCTGGAGGGAGCCAGTCGGGATGTAGATCCTGCAGTGCGTCGCGCGCACGAGTCGTCGGAAGATGCGCATCAGCTCCGCCGTCGTAAGGGGCGTAGAGCCAGGTGGTCGTCATGTCGATCACGATTGCTCGGCCCTCGTCGTCGGTGACCGCGATGAGGACGGCATCTAACTGCGCACGGCTGAGTCGGGATGCGACCCAGAAGTAGTTGGTGAAGCCATCGTCAGGGTCGCTGAACTTCTTCCAAGGCCATGAGGAAGGTAGCCGTCGCCTCGTCCATCCTGCGGCGAGATCACGTGGGCCCCCAGTCTGTCGCGATCACGATGAGTTCGTCGACCGGAGTGTTGCCGGAGATCTCGTTGATGACCATGTGGTGGCGCTGAAGGATTTCGGCGTACTCGTGCAACTGGAGTGCGGGCTGGGTGCTGGAACGCGCCATGGCGGCCTGTCGCACGCAGGCGGAACGCGCGCAACGTCCAGCGGGTCGAAGTCCAGCGGTACGCAACTTCGGTCCCGATCGTTTCCAGGAGATGCCGAAGTGGGGGAGTCATCCCAGGACTTCGATCAGCGTCTCGATTCGAGCGGCAAGGATGTCGTCGATCTCGCCGACGAATCGAAGCCGGCTGTGTCCAGCATCGGGCGGCGTGGCGACGTACGCCGTGAGGTCGAACCAGCCGCCCATCGGGTATTTGAACTCCCGATCATTGTCCGCTCCTTCCATGCCTTCAAGGAAGGAGCGCCATTCGATCTCCGTGAAGTCGCTGCCGTCCCAGTCTGAGACCCGTTCCAGAATCTGGCGCAGTTGTTCGGGACTGTGAACACGGCAGCTGATCTCGCGGACATGCCGTCGATCTGAGGTGGACGGTCTTGCCACCGGCTGCCTCAAGAGCCGGCTCCCGCACCAAGGACAGTGCTGAATGGCGATATAGCTGGATCCGCCGTCATGGATTGGGAGGCCGATCCTGCCGCTGTCGTCGCGGAAGACGACGGCATCGGCGCAATCGAGTGGGTCCCGGTGGAGGTGACAGTCGAACTCGAGGTGCTCGGCGAGGTCCGGACAGCAGAGATCCCGCCGGCGGCGAGTGGTGACGGAGGTGATCCTCGACACGAGGTCGGCGATTGCGGGCACGGGGTGATCTTGACGCATCGCGTTCTGGGTCTTCCTGCTGATGCCGAGCGGTGAGCACACGGTGCCGCTGATCGGACTCGCATCGGTCGTCGTCGGCGTCCTGCTCATCGGCAACCGGCCCATCCGGCGGCTGATGGCCGGCGCGCACTGATCTCTTCGACGTACGCGTCCGAAGGGTGTTCCAGGCGAACGAAAATTCGTTCGCCCGGAACAGCGGCCACCCGGCCGCGAGGGGTCCTCACCAGTGGTAGTCGAGGAACTTTCCATCGAATGTGACCACCACCCGGTCCCCGCCGGGTCGGAACGGCGAGCGATGTCAGGCGTTCTTCCGGCGACGGGTGAGGAAGGCCCCGATGCCGCCGATGCCGGCGAGCAGCCCGCCGACGGCGAGGAGCACTCCGTTCGGACCGCCCGTGTTCGGCAGGTTTCCAGCCAGACCGGCATCGATCCGGGTCGGGACCTCGGAGTCGGCCTTGGTGCTGGCGGCCTTGGTGCTGGCGCCCTTGGTGCTGGCGTCCTTGACGACCGCCGCGCACTTCTCCGACTTGTTGGTCTTGGTCTCGTAGACAGGCGGGATGACGACCGTGACCGAAGAGGCAGGCGAGTCCACCACGGTGACGTCCGATGCCGGGCTGTCCTCCACCGTGCGGGTGTCGACCAGGTCCCAACCCTCAGGCTCCTCGGCGGTCCAGGATGCGTCGGCCAGGTTCGTGGTCGGCTCACCGTCCTCGACGAAGTAGAGCGTGACGTCGGGGTCGGTGTAGGCCTCCTTCGTGATCACGGTCTGCTCGTACTGCTCGCCGATCTGGGACAGGTTCAGCGGGTTGTCGTCGCCATCCTGAGCGTCCTCATCGGCCGGGGTGCCCGACGTGGTGGTCCAGGTGGTGAAGTGGTCCCACTGCCACGCGCCGAAGACGGCAGGAGTGGCCTCTTCGACCACGATGGTCTCGGTCCAGGCCGCCTTGTCGACGACGGTCTCGGTCCAGGCCTCCTTGTCCACGATGGTCTCGGTCCAGGCCTCCTTGTCGACGATGGTCTCGGTCCAGGCCTCCTTGTCGACGATGGTCTCGGTCCAGGCCGCCTTGTCGACGACGGTCTCGGTCCAGGCCTCCTTGTCGACGACCGTCTCGTCCCACGCCTCCTGGTCCACGACGGTGACGGTCTCGGTCAGGTCGCCCCCGGCGAAGCGGACCCAGCCCTTGTCGCCGTGCTCGTCCTCGCCGTTCCAGTCAGGCGTGTTCAGGTAGCGGACCTTGCCGGTCTCCTTCTGCCTGTAGGCGTAGCCACGGTTCTGGACGCGAGTCTCCTCGTGGGTGACCGCTTCGTGGTGGACGACGTGCGTCTCGGCCGGGTGCTCGACCGTGTGGGTCTCGGCCGGGTGCACAACCGTGTGGGTCTCGGCCGGGTGCTCGACCGTGTGCGTCTGGGCCGGGTGCTCGACCGTGTGCGTCTGGGCCGGGTGCACGACCGTGTGGGTCTCGGCCGGGTGCTCGATGGTGTTGGTCACCGCGTCGGTGCCGGGCGTGTAGGTCCGGGCGTAGACCGAGTTGCGGAACTGGTCCTCGGTGACAGCCTCGTGGCTCTCACCCTTGACCATCTTCGAGAAGCGGGACTCCTCGTGGGACAGCGCATCGGTGTGCTCCACGTGCGTGACCGCAGGCGTGACGGTGGTGGTCTCCTTCTCGTCGGCGACCTTGACCTGGGAGGTCACGGTGGTCGTCTTGCAGTCCTGCGCGGCCTGAGCCCCAGAGGCTGCCGCGACCGTGGCGACTCCGGCAACGGCTACAGCCGCGAGGCCGATCTTGGTGGAGTTGTGCATGTTCATGGGTTGGTTCCTTCATGGGGCGCTGTGGTCCGTGCCAGGGGTGAGCAGGCAGGGCTGAGGTACCCGAGACCGGGCGGGCGGACAGAGATGCCTGTCGCGGTCGGCCTGGGCCGATCTCGGGTGGATTGTGCGGACCTCTTGAAACCGAGGAGCAAGTGCGGCGCGTGGGCCGCCCCGGCGAGGCCTGTGAGAGGAGCGTCTCCCGGGGCTGTCTCAGCGGGTTGAGGGAATTCTCTTCACCTACCCCATATTGGGGTAGACGGGACCTTCGACCCTGCGTTGCCCGACCCGGATTGGGACCAGGACGGGCGGTATCCGCCCTTGCCGATGCGGCGCCGGATAGCGGCGTAGCCTGGGCGTATGAGCGCCGACGACGACCTGTATGCCGAGATCCCATCCCTCGATGAGCGGTCACGGCGAGCGCTGACGGTTGCCGAGAAGTGGATCGGGGAGGGCATCGCGGGTGTCGCGATCGGTGCCGCCGAGGATGGGGGACCGGCGGTGGTGGTCTACGCCCTCGACCCGGCCTCGGCCGCGGTGCGGTCCTTGCCGCAGGAGTGCGAGGGCCTGCCGGTGCGGGTGGAGACCGGAGACGCCTTCAGAACCGAGGGCTGACGGCATCTCCGGGGCCCTTCAGCCGATCACGGCCAGACACGCACCTGAAGGGCGAGCTGGACCAGCGCGATCGGGTTGAGGATCGTCGCCACGCTCGATCCCGCGAAGAGCAGCCCGACCGGGTTGTTCTGCAGGTCGAGCACCATCGAGCCGGAGTCGCCGCCGGCCGACATGTTGGTGGTGATGATCTGGTTGCAGAACTTCGCGACCTTGCCGCCGCCGTAGTTGACGTTCACGGTCGCCGCGATGGCGGTGACCCGGCCGGTGGTGAAGTTCGTGGTGCGGCCGGTCTTCTTGAGGAGCATCCCGACGGTCGCCGCCTTGGCAGCCGTGGCCGGGTAGCCGTTCCAGTAGATGTCGCGGTCGATCACGTGGAACGGAACCTCCGCGACCGCGGCGTCCACGGAGTTGCAGGTGCCGTCGAACCTGATCGGCACGAACCGGGCCAGCCGGCCGATCACGTCCGCCGGCGCCGTTCCACCGTCGAACGGGCCGGGCTGCAGGATCGGGTCGCCGATACTGGCGTCGTTGGAGTTCGCGAGCACGTGGTTGTTGCTCAGGATGTAGTAGCGCGGCGGGATCCCCGGAAACGTACGCAGGTCGTACGCGCCCGCGCCGATCGTCCCCGCGGTGATCTTGTAGTGCCCGACGCTGAATCCCGGTCGAGCCGGACGGATCCGGGTCGCCAAGGTCTGGGCGTCGACCTCCTGGGTCTCCATGAGCTGCTGGCTCCCGCCGGCGAACAGGTGCCCGACCTCGATGACGTCGGTCGGCTTGCCGTCGACCGTGTCCGGGATGGTGTCCGCACTGCTGATCAGCTCGGTCGGCATCTTCTGGCTGACCAGCACCATCACGCTCGGTGTCTCTGTCTGCTCGCCGTTCGTGATCTTGAGGCCGACCCCGACGCCGACCACGTTCTCCCGGCCGAGCAAGTCCTCCTCGGCCGATGCCTTCGAGTCGGCCACGGCCGAGAGCTCGTCCGGCACCGCCTCTGACTGTGCCATGAACAGATCTTCGTTGTTCATGATCATTCCCCCTGTGGGCTCCAGGTTCCGGACCTTCCAGAACGACAGCCGAAGCCTCACTATCGAGGAGCGGTAGCAGCAGGCCCTGATACGAGGGGTGGTATTCAGTGCGCGGTGGCGACGCAGAACTCGTTGCCCTCGACGTCGCGCAGAACCGTCCACTGGATGCCGAACTCGTCGTGCTCGTCGACGACCGTGGCGCCGAGCTCGACCAGGCGAGCGACCTCCGAGGGCCGATCCTCTGCGATGAGGTCGGGGTGAGCGCGGTTCTTCGCCCGGCGCGGTTCGGGAACGCGTGCGAACAGCCATGCCGCTGCGCCGGGCGTGGGCTGCTTCAGGCCGATGGAGCTGAACTCGTCGGTGCTGCCCTCGTCGAGCCTCCGGTCCAGCGCGGCGGCCCAGAACGTGGCGGTACGCAGCGCGTCGGAGCAGTCGAAGCTGATCGCGGCAAGGGTCAGTGTCATGGAGTGTCCTTTCGAGGGGTGAGCGGCCAGACGATGTCGGTCCGATAGGCCGACGGCGGTACGCCGTCGGAGACGTTGGCGACGTACGCCTCCCGGAGCGGCTGCCCGGTCGGGGTGCCGTGGTGGGCGACCCAGGCGCCGAGGAGCCCGTAGGTGTCGGGGAGGGTCTCGTGGTCCCCGGCGTGGGTGACGACCGCGGCGGTGACCGGGGGCAGGTGCAGCAGGGTCGTGCCAGCGGGGGCGACGTCCACGTCCACGGGGAAGTACGCGGTGACCTCTTGCTCGGCGTCGTCGAGGAACTCCGCGTCGTACAAGGCTGACGACGGGCCGGTGACCTCGACACCCGCGTCCCGGCAGGCCTGCTCCAGGCGCGCGTACGCCGCCTCCAGGAAGTCGTCGTAGGCGCCGTCGTGGACGACGCCGGTCACCGCGACCGCGCGCATCGCGGGGAGCTCGGCGAGACGCGGCGGGGTCCAGGACTCCGGCGGCGCCGCGTGCAGGTCGTGGACGATCTGCTCGACCCGTCGCGCGCGCTCGCGCATCTGGTCGGCATGGCGGGCGAGGGTCGCCGCGGTGACCTCCGGGTCACGCGCTCTCAGGATCGTGGCGACGTCGGCCAGCGGAACCTCCAGCGCGCGGAGCCGACGGATCACGGCTGCGTCCGCGAGCTGCCCGGCGGCGTACCGACGGAAGCCGGTCTCCGGATCCACGGCGGCCGGGGTGAGCAGGCCTTGGGCGTGATAGGCGCGCAGCGTCTTGATGGACAGGCTGGCGGCGCGCGAGAACGTCCCGATGGACATCAGTGGGTCGCTCATGCGGCCATCCTCGGGCCTCCCCCAGGGGGAGAGGCAACCGCCATCGCCCAGGAGAGCTCGATCGCCGATACCTCCGGGGGTAGGCTCGGGAACATGACTGCCCTCACCGGCGTCACCGGAGCGGTCGTCACCATCCGGTCACGACCGGTGATCCTGCTGCGTGGACGGATCGACCCCGTCGTCTCGACCGCGTCGATCACCGACGCCGCCGCGATCTGCCCCGGCGCGGCAAACCTCGGCGACAGTACAACGTGCGCGTGCGCTGACCGCGCCCCTGAACCCCTCACCATCTATTACGACACAACCGAAGGAGACCGACGATGAGCATGATCAACAAGGCCAAGAACGCCGCCAAGCAGGCTCTCGGCAAGGCCAAGGTGGTTGCTGGGAAGACGACGAACGACCACTCCCTCCAGGCCGAGGGGAAGATGGATCAGACCAAGGCCTCGGCCAAGAACACCGTCGAGGACGTCAAGGACAAGTTCAAGAAGTAGCAGTCTCTCCGCCTCACCCGGAACGCGTGGGGGCACCCGGGGAGGCATCGGCCACGGCGACCTCGCGCCGCCACACCCCGACGGCGACGGCACCGAGCAGCACCGGCACGGCCACGGTGAACACCCGCCACACCATCAGCCCGGCCACGGCCGCCGCCTCGACCTCGAGGCCACCGGCTTCGACCAGGGCGGCGAGGATGAGGGCGTCGACGATGCCGATCCCCCAGAGGGGGAACACGGTGAACGGAAAGGCGAACAGGTAGGCGATCGCGATCCAGACGACGCCCACCTCGTTCGCCGTGACCCCGACGAAGCGCAGGCACAGTACGAGCGCCGCGAGGTCGACGACCATCATGCCGGCCTGAGAGAGCACCGCCAGGGGGAACCCGCTGTGGAACCGCTCGGCGATGTCGGCACGGAAGTTCTGACACACGTCGGCCCAGCGATCGGGGTCGACCGACTTCCGGAACCGGCGGACGATCCGTCCGGCGCGGGTTCCGACGGCGCGCGCGAGCCCGTCGCTGCGTACGACCATGAGAACGGTCACGAGGACGGCGACCGCGATCGCGATGCTGAGCAGCTCGAGCCACCGGAACGACGGGGACTCGCCGATGGCGAGCAGCAGGACGAACCCGACGAGCGGGGCGGAGAATCTCGCAACGTAGAACGTCAGCGAGTTCATCACCGTGCCGGCGAGGCCTTTGGCGGGGCTGACGCCCCACGACTTGAACATCGCGACCCGGAGCGCGATGTCGGCCGGTGGTGGTGCGATGAGATACATGAGCGTCGCGCCGAGGTCGTTGATGGTGGCCCGGTAGAAGGTCACGCCGCGGATGAAGAACCTCAGTGGCATCGCCAGCAGGATCTGACGAGCCAGTACGACGACAAACAGCACGATGGCATGCCACCAGCTGAGGTGCGTCAGCGCGTCCCGGGCAGCCTCCCAGTCCACCCGACCGACCAGGCGTACGACGGTGACGGTGCTGAGCGCGGCCACGACCAGCAGGACGATTCGGGTGATCCAGGCGCGACGTCCGGGGCGGGCGTCGCTGACGTCGGGGTCTTCCGGTGTGCTCACTGCGCGGCCGCGATGACTCAGAACTCGACGGGATCGCGGCTGATCGGGCAGGTCATGCAGTGTCCGCCACCGCGGCCCCGGCCGAGCTCGGCGCCCACGATGGTGATGACCTCGACCCCGGCCTTGCGCAGCAGCGTGTTGGTGAGCGTGTTGCGGTCGTAGGTGAACACCACGCCGGGCTCGAGCGCGACCGCGTTGTTGCCGCTGTCCCACTGCTGTCGCTCGGACTGGTAGACGTCCCCGCCGGTGTCGATCACCCGGATCTCGGGCAGCCCGAGCGCCTGCGCCACGACGTCGACGAAGGCCGCGTCGCCGTGGTCGATCACCTCGACCCCGGGCGCCTTGTCGGACGGCACCAGGGTGAAGGTGTGTACGGCGTCCATGATCGTCGGATAGAGCGTGACGATGTCGCGATCGACGAACGTGAACACGGTGTCGAGGTGCATCGCGGCGCGCAGCTTCGGCATCCCGGCGACGATCACCTTCTCCGCGGCTCCCTGCTCGAAGAGGGCCTTGGCGACCTGGGTGATCGCCTGGCGGGAGGTGCGCTCGCTCATGCCGACGAGCACCACCCCGTTGCCGACCGGCATCACGTCGCCGCCCTCGAAGCTGGCCTGCTTCCACTCCTGCTCGGGGTCGCCCCACCACACGGTCGAGCCGACGTAGTCGGGATGGTGCTGGTAGATCGCCTTGTAGAGGAGCGTCTCGTCCTTGCGCGCCGGCCAGTAGAGCGGGTTCATGGTCAGTCCGCCGTACAGCCAGCAGGTCGTGTCCCGGGTGTAGAGCGTGTTCGGCAGCGGCGGCATCAGGTACTCGCGGGCACCGGTCGACTCCCGGGCGAGGCCGACGTAGTCGGAGCGGAAGTCGCCGGGCAGGTCGTTGGTCGCGAGACCGCCGATGAGGAACTCCGCCAGCTGCCGGTCCGAGACCGACTCGAGGTAGGTGCGGGTGTCGTCGACCAGTCCGAGACCGACCTGGTTCGGCACGATCTTGCGGTCGAGGATCCAGTCCTTGGCGCCGGCGACCGCGAGCGTCTGCGCCAGCAGGTCGTGCAGCTCGACGACCTCGACACCACGCTGGGTCAGCTTGTTCACGAAGTCGGCGTGGTCGCGTTGGGCGTTCTCGACCCACATCACGTCGTCGAAGAGCAGTTCGTCGTTGTTGCTGGGGGTGAGCCGGCGGTGGGCCAGGCCGGGTGCGCAGACGAGCACCTTCCTGAGCCTGCCGACCTCGGAGTGGACGCCGTACGCGGGCTCCTGCTCGGACATGAGATGCCTTTCTGTTGGGGACGGGAGGTCAGAGGGAGATCCGGCCGGACCACAGGCCGAAGACGGCGAGCGCCGCTCCGATGAGGATCGCGCCGAACAGCGCGATCTCGGTGGGACTGAAGATCCGCTTGCCATGCTCGCTGCGTGCCTTGATGTACAGCAGCGACGCCGGCGCGAGGATCAGCGTCATCAGCAGCACGAACTTCAGCCCAGCGGCGTCGAAGAGGAAGAACGTGTACGCCGTCGCGATGCCGGCCACGATCGTCTCCTTGCGACGTACGCGCGCCGGCACCCCTTCGTACGCCTCGCCGGTCAGGCCGAGCTTGAGTGCGTACGCCGCGGCGAGCAGGTAGGGCAGGATCGCCAGGCTGGTGGCGAGATCGAGCATGAAGTTGAGCGCGTCGTTGACGAACAGTGTGAGGGCGAGGAGCGCCTGGACGCCCAGCGACGTCACCACGAGCGCGGTGATCGGGGTGCCGTTGCGGTTCTCCTGGCCCAGGAAGGCGGGCATGTCGTCGGCGCGGGCCGGGACGAACATGACCTCCGCGGCCATCAGCGTCCAGGCGAGGTAGGCGCCCAGGACGGACACGATCACCGCGACGCTGATGAACACCTCGCCCCAGTCGCCGACCACCGACTCGAAGACCCCGACCATCGACGGCTGCCGGGTGGCGGCCAGCTCCGGCTGTGGGACGACGGAGTAGCTGGAGAGGGTGACCAGCGCGAAGATCGACAGCACGCTGAGGAAGCCCAGCACGGTCGCCTTCCCGACGTCCTCGCGCTTCTTGGCGTACCGGGAGTAGACGCTGGCCCCTTCGATGCCGATGAAGACGAAGGTGGTGATCAGCATCGTGTTGCGGATCTGCTCGTCGAGGCTACCGAGATCGCCGTAGCCGGTGGCGACCCAGTTGTCGGCGAAGACTCCGGCGTCGAAGGAGATGAAGAGGACCACGATGAACACCAGGATCGGCAGGACCTTGAAGATCGTGACGATCCGGTTGATCACCGCTGCGTCCCGGACGCCGCGCGCGATCAGATAGTGGAAGAGCCACACGCCCACGGTCGAGAGCGCAACCGCGAGCACCGTGTCGCCGTCACCGAACCCGTCGAAGAAGGCGCCGATGGTGGCGCCGATGAAGACCCAGTAGAAGGTGTTGCCGGCGATGGAGCTCGCCCAGAAGCCGATCGCGGAGTTGAAGCCCGCGTAGTCGCCGAAGCCGGCCTTGGCGTAGATGAAGACACCGGAGTCGAGCTCGGGCTTGCGGATCGCGAGGCTCTGGAAGACGAAGGCCAGCATGAGCATCCCGGCGCCCGCGATCGCCCAGGCGATCAGCGAGCCGAGGATGCCGGTGGCGACCCCGAACCGGGCCGGCAGGGAGAAGACCCCGGCGCCGACCATCCCACCCACGACCATCGCGGTCAGGGTGGGGAGACTCATCTTCGCTGCAGCGGGGGCCTCGGTGGTGGCAGAGTCAGAACTCATGCCCTTGATCTGATGTCCGATCCGATCCGGCCACCTCACCCGGAACGTGTGATCCGCCCCGCTTCGCCTGCGACGACGCTGGGATGGTCCTGTGAAGGGAGACAATGATGGGCTTTCGAGACCGACGCGAGAAGCGCCAAGAGGAACGCGAGGCCTTCGGGCGCGGCGGGAGCGCCCACCGCTTCCAGATGCGCCAGAAGATGATCTCCATCGGTGACGACTACTGGATCGAGAACGAGGACGGCGACCGCATTTTCCGCGTCGACGGCAAGGCGTTGAGGCTGCGCGACACGTTCGATCTCGAGGATGCCCACGGCAACAAGATCTGCCGCATCCAGACCAGGGTCCTGCACATCCGGGACTCGATGGCGATCGAGGACGCCGACGGCGAGAAGCTCGCCCTCGTGCACAAGGCGCTCATCTCGCCCCTGCGTGACCGCTGGAAGGTCGACCGCGAGCAGGGTGAGGACTGGACGGTGCAGGGCAACATCGTCGACCACGAGTACGACATCGAGGCCGACGGACGCAAGATCGCCGAGGTGTCCAAGAAGTGGTTCCGCGTCCGGGACACCTACGGTGTCGAGGTCGCACCCGGCGAGGACGCAGCCCTCATCCTGGCCGTGACCGTCGCGGTCGATGCGATGGTTCATCCCGAGAAGTGACGCGGTCGACGTGCTGCGGAAGCGGTTGCGAAGGCAGCTGCGAGCGCCGTTCGCGGCGACGGCCGGCACGGTGGTGCTTTCCTGGGCGTCGCTGACGCCGTCACTGATGCCGCGGACAGCGCTCTTCCAGGCGCTGCTCACCGCGCTGTGCATGCTGGCCGGCTACGGCGCGGGCGCATTGGCGGGATGGCTGGTCCGCAGTTGCGGTGGCCGGTTGACCGGCCGGGCACGGGTGATCGCCTGGCGGGTTCTCGCCGGCATCGCCGTCGTCGGCACCCTGATCGTGCTGGGGCTGTCGTTGCGGTGGGAGAACGAGGTACGCGACCTGGTCGGTGTAGACCGGGTGGGCTTCTGGCACCTCGTGCTCACCGTGCTGATCACCGCGGTCCTGTTCGCGCTGCTGCTCGGACTGTCACGGGGGATCAGGGCGCTGGGCGGCTCGATCGGCCGGTTCGTCGGCCGCTTCCTTCCCGCCGCCGCATCGACCGTGATCGGCGGCCTGATCGCTGCAGTCCTGATCTACGAGCTGGCCATCGGGGTCGGCGGCAGCCGGCTGTTGGGAGCGCTCGACTCGAGCTTCGCCACGATCAACGAGGAGTTCAGGACCGACGTACCCGCGCCCACGGAGCCCGAGCTCACGGCCGGCCCGGCCTCGTCCCAGGCATGGGATGACCTGGGCCGCCAGGGACGGGTCTTCATCGCGAGCGCGCCGACCGCCGCGGACATCGGCGCGTTCACCCGGGAGCCTGCCCGGCAGCCGGTGCGCGCCTACATCGGGGCCGGTCCTGAAGGCGTCGACATCCGCGACGAGGCTCAGGCCGCGGTGGCCGAGCTCGACGCGCTCGGTGGCTTCGACCGCGCGGTGATCAATGTGGTGACCGGCACGGGCAGAGGCTGGGTCAACGAGAACCAGGCCCAGGCGCTGGAGTTCATGTGGGGTGGCGACACGGCGACGGTCAGCCTGCAGTACTCCTACCTCCCGAGCTGGATGTCCTTCGTCCTGGACCGCCAGCGTGCGCAGGATGCCGGCCTGGCGCTCTTCGACGCCGTCTACGGTCGCTGGCTGGAGATCCCCGAGGCAGAACGTCCGCTGCTGGTGGTGAGCGGGGAGAGCCTGGGCAGCTTCGGCGGCGAGGCCGCCTTCAGCGGAGCGCAGGATCTCGCGACCCGCACCGATGGCGCCCTGTTCGTGGGCCCGACCGCCGACAACCGGCTCTGGAGCCGGTTCACCGAGGAACGCGAGCCGGGCACCCCGCAGGTGCTGCCGATCCTGGACGACGGCGAGATCGTACGCTTCGCCGACCAGCCCGAGGAGTGGGACCTGCCCGGGGCCTGGGACGGCACCCGGATCGGGTATCTCCAGCACGCGAACGACCCCATCACCTGGTGGTCGCCGTCGCTGGCGCTGGACCGCCCCGACTGGCTGGAGGAGGAACGCGGCCGCGGCGTCTCCCCGAACGTACGCTGGATCCCTGGCGTGACGATGCTGCAGCTCGGAGTCGACCAGTTCTCGGCCAACTCGGTGCCGCGCGGGCAGGGCCATCAGTTCGGCACCGCACCGGTGCATGCCTGGGCGGAGATCCTGCCGCCCCAGGGATGGACAGATGAGCGCACCGACGAGCTGGCCGCGGTGATCGGCAACCGGGTGTGGCTGAGATGAGGCGTGGCGTTGCCAGATCCGGTCAGACGTGGGGCAGTCGATTCAGGACCGCACGTAGAGGTGGCCACCGGTCGCGACCTCGGCGAGTCACGGCATAAGCGCGCAGTCGCACTCTGGGGTCGGTCAAGGGCCGCACCGTGACGCCCCGCCGGGAGGTGCGTCCGCGCGGCAACAACGCGAGTCCGTGACCGGCGAGGATGAGGTCGTCCACGAGCTCGAGGGCGTCGACTCGGTGGACGACTCGGGGCGTGAATCCCGCCATCGACGCCAGCGTGCGCAGCACCTCCTCGTCGGCGGTGTGGCGCGAGTTCACGATCCAGTCTCGGTCGGCGTAGGTCGCAAGCGGAGCACGCGGCTCGTGCGCCGGCACTCCAAGGCCCCACTCGACCTCCCACAGCGCCACCGTGTCGTGGTCGCTGCGCCAGGAGGCCGGGGCGACGTTGTAGTCATAGACAAGAGCGAGATCGATGTCGTCGCGCGCGAGCAGTGCCAGTGCCTCGGGCGGCTCGTGCTCGTGCACCCGCACCTCGAGTCCGGGGTGAGCGTGCCGGAGACCGTCGATCGCGGGCATGAGGGAGCGCCGGATCGCGGTCGCGAAGCCAGCCACCCTGAGCACGCCGACCGGCTCCGCGTCCGGGTCGAGGTCGAGACGAGCGGCATCGACTGCCGCCAGGATGGTGACGGCGTGTTCGGCAAGACGATGGCCCGCCGGAGTGAGGCGTACGCGCCGGCCATCCGGCTCGATGAGGTCTGTGCCGACGTCCCGTGCGAGCGCCGCGATGGCCTGGGACACGCTGGACGTACTGGTGCCGATCTCGGCGGCGACCTCGTGCATCGAGCCGAGGCGAGAGAGTTCGAGCAACATCCGGAGCCGACGTACGTCCACAGGACCTATCGTTTCGGATTCATGAACGTAATGTCCAGCAATGTCACGTGGACACGAACGTATCTCATCGGGTCGACTGGACGGCATGACCACCACAGCTCCACGCTCCGCTCGTACCGGCACCTCCATGGCAATGGCGGCAATGCTCTGCGTACAACTGGGGCTCGCGGCATCTGTGGGCCTGATCGACCAGCTCGGCCCGACGGGCGTCGCCTGGCTGCGCCTGTCCTGGGCGGCTCTGCTGCTTCTCGTCCTCGTCCGGCCGCGTCTCTCGTCGTTCGGACGCGAGACGCTCCTGGCCGGTGTCGCTCTCGGCGTGGTTACCTCCGGCCTGACCCTGCTGTTCATGGCGGCTCTGACCCGGCTACCGCTCGGCACGGCCGCCGCGCTGGAGTTCCTGGGGCCGCTCGGGGTGGCCGTCCTCCGCAGCCGCGGCATCGCCCGGGCGTGGGCCCTTGTGGCCGCCGGTGGCGTGCTGTGCCTGACCCAGCCGTGGGATGGCGCCGTGGACGTGGTGGGTGTCGCCTTCGCCCTGGGTGCGGCCGCGTGCTGGGCGTCCTACATCTTGCTGACCCAGCGAATCGGCGATGCGGTCAGCGGCATCGGTGGGCTCGCGATCTCCATGCCGGTCGCGGCGGTGGTCGCCACCGTCGTGGTCGGACCTGGCATCGTGGGAAAGCTCACCCCGGAGCTGGTGCTCGCCGGCCTGGGGCTGGCCCTTCTGGTGCCGGTGGTGCCTTTCGCCCTGGAGATGCTGGCGCTACGTCGCCTCACCGCCGGTGCCTTCGGCACGCTCATGGCGCTCGAGCCGGCGCTCGCGCTGGTGATCGGGTTCGTCGCTCTCCATCAGGTGCCCAACCTCATCGCGGTATTCGGGATCGGGCTCGTGGTCGCGGCCGGCGTCGGAGCAGAGCGTGCCGGAGGCCGCAGTCCGTCTGGCCCGGCTGATGAGACTCCACACAGCGCCGCGGAGACGACGCTCCTGTGCGGTTAGTCCCGCCTTCGCGCTTAGCCCTGGCTGATCAGGTCCTGGGCGACGGTGCGTACGCGGTCGATGGGGACGGCGAAGCCGATGCCGATGTTGCCGCTGGGGCCGCCGAGGGTGGCGATGGAGGTGTTGATCCCGACGACGCGGCCCTGGAGGTCGACCAGCGGGCCGCCGGAGTTGCCGGGGTTGATGGCGGCGTCGGTCTGGATCATCTCGGGCCTCGATCCGGAGGAGCGGTGGGGTGAGCTGACGATGCCGGAGGTGACGGTGCCGTTGAGGCCGAGCGGTGAGCCGACGGCGATCACGGGCTGTCCGATCCGGAGGTTGCCGCTCTGACCGATGGTGGCGGCGCGTACGGCATTGGGGCTGGTGGCGATCACCGCGATGTCGTTGCGCTCGTCGCTGCCGATGACGCGGCCCGAGGTGGTGCTGCCGTCGGCGAGCACGAGGCTCACCGAGTCGGAGCCCTGGACCACGTGGGCGTTGGTGACCACGTGGCCGACGCCGTCGATGGCGACCCCGGACCCGGTGCCGCGGCCGGCCCGGACCTGCACCACGCTGGGCAGGATGCGCTGGGCGGCGGCCTCGGTGGCGTTGGTCGGCGCCCCTCCCTGGGGGTCTGGGGCCGGCGCGGCGATGGTGCCTGCGCCGGGCTCGCGGTCGGGAGCGATGAGGGTGATCGCGCCGCTGGTCGCCGCGCCCGCGACGACGGCCGCCGCGAGGGTAAGCGTAACGGTGCGGGTACGTCGCGGTCGCTTGGCCAGCGCGGCGGGCGGCTCCGGGTGAGCACCGGTCGACCGGCCCTGTGGAGGGGCATCGTCGGGGGAGCGTGGTGGGGCGACCAGCCGCACCCTGCCGTAGCGGTCACGCACCACACGTCGCGCCGGAGGGGGCGCCGACAGGGGGGTCGGGCTCGGCGCGGACGGTGGTGCCGGCGGGGGTGCGACTGGTCGGATCGGGGGTGGTGGCGGGGGCTGGAGCGGGCGGAGGGCGCGGGCGGGCGGCGCCGAGACGGTCCACTGCTGGGGTCCGGTGGGTCGGCCGAGGCCGGGCCCCGGCGATGCGGTGTCGTTCACGAGAGTGCCTTCCAGTCCTGGATTTCGGGGTGGCTAGATGAGCCGGGCGAACCAGCGCAGGGAGAGCGCGGCGGCGACGAAGGCGAGGACCATGGCGCCGATGACGATCCAGACCGTGATCTCGCGGTATTCGAGGTGGTAGCCGACGAGGGTGCCGATGTCGTCGTAGACCTCGCGCAGCTCGTCGGCACTGGAGGCGCGGTAGAACTCGCCGCCGGTGGTGTCGGCGAGCTCGCGCAGCGTGTCTTCGCGGACCTCGACCGACTGTCCGCCGGGCAGTGCGGCGCTGGATCCCTCCGTCCCGTAGGCGATCGTCGAGACCGGCAGCCCCGCCTCACTGGCGGCCTCGGCCGCGGCCACCGGGTTGCGACCTGCGGAGTTGCCGCCGTCGGAGAGGAGTACGAGGTGGGCCGGGGACCCGCTCTCGTCGGTGCCGTCCTCGGAGTCCTCGGAGCCGTCGGGCGAGGGTGAGGCGGACGGACCGCCTGCGGCGGCCTCGTCCAGGATCTGCCGCAGGTCGTTGACCGAGGAGTAGACGGCCTCGCCGATGGCGGTGCCTCCGTCGGGTGGGCCGAGACCTTCGACGCTCCGGGTGACCAGGGCATGGTCGGTGGTCGGGCTGGAGACGACGCGGGCACTGCTCGAGAAGCTGACGAGCCCGACGTTGTAGCGCGGTGGCAGCTGCTCGATGAAGTCGACGGCGGCTGCCTTGGCGGCCTCGAGACGGTTGGGTGGCATGTCCTCGGCCGACATCGAGGCGGAGGTGTCGATGGCGACCAGGATCGTGGCGCGTTCGTACGGCACCTGTGCCCGGACCTGCGGCTGGGTGGTGGCGACCGCCAGCAGGGCCAGGGCACCGACGACCAGGCCGGCGGCGAGGTGGCGGCGCCAGCGTGGACGGTGGGGGACGAGGCGCTCGAGCATGGGCGCGGTGGCGAACCGGAGGGCGTACTTGATCCGGCGGCGCTGCATCACCAGGTAGCCGATGGCGAGCAGGGCGACCGGGACCAGCGCGAGCAGGAACAGGGGCTGGGTGAGTCTCATCGAGGGCTCCTTCCGATCAGTGGGTGGCCGTGGCCGCGCGTGAGCGGGCCGGTCGGGGATGCCGTGCCCGGCGGCGCAGCAGGCGGATGAGCAGGCGTGCCCAGTCGTCGTCGGTGGAGACCCGGAGGTGGTCCGCACCGGCGGCCCGGAGAGCCTCCGCGTTGTGCTCGCGCAGCGACCTCATCGCCTCCGCGTACGCCGCCCGCAGCCGCGGGTCGGAGGTGTCGACCTCGTGCTGACGGCCGGTCTCTGGGTCGAGGATCGTGACGTGACCGACGGCGGGCAGGTCGAGCTCGCGAGGGTCGACGATCTCGACGACGATCACGTCGTGGCGCGCGGTGAGCCGCCGCAGCGGCGGCTCCCAGTCGAAGGACCGCTCCCAGATCCCGTCCGCGGGCAGCAGGTCGGACACGATCACCCGCAGCCCCGGGATCCGGGCGCGCCGGCCGAGCTCGACCAGCGCTGCGGCGAAGGTGGGGCCGGCGGTCGCCGCCTCGGACGTACGCGGCGAGGGTGGCTCCGTGGTCAGCAGCCGGCGGGCGACCCGGCGCCCGGTGGTCGGCGGGCGCCAACGTACGCCACCGGCATCGAGGATCCCGAGACCGACCCGGTTGCCGGGACCGTCGGCCACGATGCCGATCGCGGAGACGGTCGCCTCGGCGACCTCCACCTTCTCGGCGAGCGCGGTCCCGAAGGCCATGCTGGGCGTGCGGTCGACCAGGACCCAGGTCTCGAGCTCGTGCTCGGCCTGGGTGAGCCAGACGTGCGGATCGCCCAGGCGGGCGGTGGCGTTCCAATCGATGCGGCGTACGTCGTGGCCGGGGGAGTAGGGGACCAGCTCCTCGGCGTCGCTGCCCGGCCCGAGCCGCAGCCCGGCCGTCTCGCCCTGGAGCAGCCCGCTCACCCGGCGCTGGACGGTCAGGTCCAGCCTCCGGAAGGCGCCGTCGGGCGAACGTCGTGTCGCGTTCACGAGGCCAGCTCCGCATCGGGCGTCGTCTCGGCGGTCTCGGAGTCGTCGTCGCTCGGCGTCGCCCGCGGTTGCGGGACGACGGCGAGGACGGCGTCCACGACGGCGCGGGGGTCGACCCCGTCGGCCTCGGCGTCGAAGGTGAGCACCAGCCGGTGGGCCAGGATGTCGCCGGCCAGGTCGGCCACATCGCCCGGCAGCACGTAGTCGCGCCCGCGCAGCAGCGCCAGGGCACGACCTGCGGTGATGAGGCCGAGGCTGCCGCGGGCGCTGACGCCGTAGGCCAGCAGCCCCTCGAGGTGGCGGAGCCCGTAGGCATGCGGCGTACGCGTCGCCATGACGAGCTTGACGGCGTACTGCGCGACGGTGTGATGGACGAAGACCTGGTCCGCTCGTGACTGCAGGTGTCGCAGCGCGGTGGCGTCGAGGATCTGCTCGGCGCGCGGCGGCTGCGTGCCCATCCGCTGGATGATGGTCATCTCCTCGAGCTCGTCGACGTGGCCGACGTCGACCTTCAGCAGGAACCGGTCGCGCTGGGCCTCGGGCAGCCGGTAGACGCCGTCGTTCTCGATCGGGTTCTGGGTGGCGAGGACGAGGAAGGGGTCGGGCAGACGGTGGCTGTTGCCTCCGATGCTGACCTGGCGCTCCGCCATCGCCTCCAGCAGCGCCGACTGCACCTTGGCCGGGGCCCGGTTGATCTCGTCGGCGAGGACGAGGTTGGCGAAGACCGGTCCCAGCTCGGTGTCGAACTGCTCCGCCGACGGTCGCCAGACCCGGGTGCCGACGATGTCGGAGGGCATCAGGTCCGGAGTGAACTGGAGCCGGGCGAACGAGCCGCCGACGACGTCGGCGAGGGTGCGTACGGCCAGGGTCTTGGCGACGCCCGGCACACCCTCGAGCAGCACATGGCCGCGGGCCAGCAGCCCGACCAGCATCCGCTCGATCATCAGGTCCTGGCCCACGACGACGCGCTTGACCTCGAACAGCACCCGCTCGAGGACGGCAGTGGTCCCGATGTCGGACCGGATCGGCTCGGTGATCGGCTGCTTCTGCTCTGTCTCCCACATGGGGGACCTCCCTGGCTGGCTGTGTCCTGGATGGGTCTGCTGAGCACCGATCACATCGAAGAAGGGCGAAAACCAGCGGAAACGGCACCGAAAGCGATCCGAAAGAGCTGGGCGGAACCGATACCGAGCGATTACGTCCTACGCATGGGCGCCCGCCTGGCTACGCGCTACCGTTCTTGAGCGTGAGGGTCTTGATCGTCGAGGACCAGGCGGGCCTGGTCAGCGCCCTGCGGGTGGCGCTGCAGCGGGAGGGGTACGCCGTCGACGGGGCCGGGTCGGTCGCCGACGCCCTGGAGAAGCTCGGCGTGAACGCCTACGACCTCGTCGTCCTGGACATCAACCTGCCCGACGGCAGCGGCTTCGAGGTCGCCGCGGCGTTGCGTACGGGGGAGGTGGAGATCCCCGGCGAGGAGGCCCCACGGATCCTGATGCTCACCGCCCGCAACCGTCTCGACGACCGGGTCCGCGGCCTCGACGTGGGCGCTGACGACTACCTGACCAAGCCGTTCGAGCTGGCCGAGCTGACCGCGCGGCTGCGCGCGCTGCTGCGCCGGCCGAGCAGCGATGGCTCCGCTGTGCTGACGCACGGACCGATCCGGCTCGACACCGCCCGGCAGCTGGCCCGGCGCGGTGACCGGGAGCTCGGTCTGACCCTCAAGGAGTTCTCGGTCCTGCGCTACCTGATGACCCGGCCCGCCTACATCGTCTCGGCCGAGGAGCTCCTGGAGCACGTGTGGGACGAGAACGCCGACCCGTTCACCCAGACCGTGCGGGTCACCGTCGGCACCCTGCGCCGCAAACTGACCGTCGGCGAGGAGGCTCCGGCGCTCGAGACCGTCGTCGGTCGCGGCTACCGGCTGCGCGACCTGCCCGAGCTGGACCAGGGCGCGACCGCATGAGTGAGCGCTCGGGGCGGCTGATGCGGGTGCCCCGCTGGCTCCGTACGGTGCGGGTGCGGCTGACCCTGACGTACTCCTCGCTCCTGTTCGGGGTGACCGCGCTGCTCCTCGCCGGGGTCTACCTCGCGCTCTCCAGCAGCATCAGCGCGGCGCCGCTGGACCCGGTGACGGTCAAGAAGTTCGAGACCGAGGACGGCCACATCGTCTACAAGCCGGGGCAGGAGTTCCAGGCCGCGGACTTCGCCGATGTCCAGGAGGCGGTCAACTACGCCTCGCTCCAGACGCTGCGCAACTACTCGATCATCGCGCTGATCGTGATGTTCGTGCTCAGCCTGGCGATCGGGTGGTGGGTGGCGGGGCGCGCGCTGCGGCCGGTCGGCGCGATCACCCGCACCGCCCAGGAGATCAACGCCTCCGACCTCACCCGGCGCATCGGCGCGACCGGACCGCACGACGAACTGCGTACGCTCGCCGACACCATCGACTCCATGCTCGCCCGCCTCGACCGGGCGTTCTCCGACCAGCGCCGGTTCGTCGAGGACGTCTCTCACGAGCTGCGCAATCCGGTCTCCCTCATCCACACCAACGTCGAGGCGGTCCTCGCCAACGATCGCTCCACGATCCCCGAACGGCGCGAGGCCAGCCTGGTCGTGCTCCAGGCGACTCGCCGGATGCGCCGCCTCCTCGAGGACCTGCTGGCCATCGCCCGCAGCCGTTCGGAGGCCTTCACCGACCGTCAGGTCGACCTGGCCGGAGCCGTCACCGCTGCTGTTCGGGAGTACCGGCTGCCGGCGGAGGCACGCGGCCTCGGCGTGGTCGAGCGCAGCCATGGTGGACCGGTCGTCGTCGGCGACCCCGACGCGCTGCAGCGCATCATGGCCAACCTGCTGTCCAACGCGGTGAGACTCGCCCCGCCCGGCTCCACCCTCACGGTCGGCATGGGCAGCCAAGACGGCTGGGCCTGGGCCGCGGTCGCCGACGAGGGACCGGGGATCGACGAGGCGAACCAGGAACGCGTCTTCGACCGGTTCTACCGCGGGAACGGTACGTCCGGCGACGACGCGGTCACCGACGGATCGGGCCTCGGCCTCTCCATCGCCCGCCAGATCGCCGAGAGCCACGAGGGCCGGCTCGTGCTGGTCAGCCACGGCACAGCCGGGAGCACCTTCGTGCTCTGGCTCCCCGACCACGCCATGAACCGTTCGGCCGGGCGCACCGACGCGCCACCCGAGGGTGACCCGCTGCTCGGCTGAGCGGCAGGGGTGCCCTGACAGTGCCTCCCACCGGGGCGGCGTACGGACCTACCGTTTGAGGAGTGAGCATGAGAACAGCATCGACGTGGTCTGGCGTACGAGCTCTCGCCCCCGTGGTTCTGCTCGGAGCCGTCACCAGCGCCTGCATGAACGCCACGGTCCAGGTGGACCCGGCGCCCACGCCTCCCGCCGAGCCGACGACCTACTACGGCACGGTCGAGAAGGTCGAGACGGTCGAGGAAGCCCGCTGGTCGACGACGTACGCTGACGACCGGACGTACGAGACGTGGGACGACTGCTGGGCGAGCTGAACCAAGGCCGGCACCGATGCGCGGCTACCGCGTCC
Organism: Nocardioides sp. NPDC006303; assembly: GCF_040613175.1. NCBI lineage: Bacteria > Bacillati > Actinomycetota > Actinomycetes > Propionibacteriales > Nocardioidaceae > Nocardioides > Nocardioides sp. NPDC006303. The sequence continues at coordinate 9,131 of NZ_JBEXRR010000018.1, read as the reverse complement.
CGAGCAGCTGGCGGGCCATCACGAGACGCTGGATCTGGTTGGTGCCTTCGTAGATCTGGGTGATCTTGGCGTCACGCATCATGCGCTCGAGGGGGAAGTCCTGGGTGTAGCCGGCTCCGCCGAGGAGCTGGACGGCGTCGACGGTGATCTCCATGGCGGTGTCGCTGGCGAAGCACTTGGCGGCTGCCCCGAAGAAGGGCAGGTCGCTGGCATGCCGCTGGGACTTGGCGGCGGCGATGTAGACGAGCTGGCGGGCGGCCTCGAGCTTCATGGCCATGTCGGCGAGCATGAACTGGATCCCCTGGAAGTCGGCGATGTGCTTGCCGAACTGCTGGCGTTCCTGGACGTAGGCCAGGGCGTGGTCGAGGGCGCCCTGGGCGATGCCGACGGCCTGGGCGGCGATGGTGATGCGGGTGTGGTCCAGGGTGCGGAGGGCGAGCTGGAGGCCGGTGCCGGGTTCGCCGATGATGCGGTCGCCGGGCAGGTAGACGGCGTCGAACATCAGCTCGCAGGTGGGGGAGCCCTTGATGCCCAGTTTCTTCTCGGGGGCGCCGATGGTGAAACCCTCGTCGCTGTTCTCCACCACGAAGGCGCTCACGTTGGATCCGCGTCGGCCGTTGGGATCGGTGACGGCGAGGACCGTGTAGTAGTCGGAGATGCCGGCGTTGCTGATCCACGACTTCTGGCCGCTCAGCACCCAGTGGTCGCCGTCGAGGACGGCACGGGTCTTCATGGAGGCGGTGTCGGAGCCGGCCTCGCGCTCGGAGAGGGCGTAGGAGAACGTCGAGGTGCCTGCGGCGAGCGGTGGGAGATAGCGCTGGTTGAGGCTCTCGGAGCCGGCCAGGATGAGCGGGAGGCTGCCGAGCTTGTTGACCGCGGGGATCAGGGAGGAGGAGGCGCACACGCGGGCGATCTCCTCGATGATGATGCAGGTCGCCAGGGCATCGGCGCCCTCGCCTCCGTACTCCTCGGGCACGTGGGCCGCGTGCAGCCCGGAGGCGACGAGCGCGTCGTAGGCCTCGGTCGGGAACCTGGCGGCTGCGTCGACCTCTGCGGCGTACGGAGCGATCTTGTTCACCGCGATCGCGCGCACGGCCTCGCGTAGGTCGAGGTGGTGGTCGGCGAGCTCGAGGTAGGGAAAGTCGTCGGACATGGTGCCTCCTGGGTCAGTAGTGGTAGAAGCCGCGGCCGGTCTTGCGGCCCAGCAGACCGGCGTCGACCATGCGCGCGAGGAGCGGCGGCGGGGCGTAGAGCGGCTCCTTGAACTCCTCGTAGAGCGACTCGGCCACGGCCTTGGTCGTGTCCAGCCCGATGAGGTCCGCGAGTGCCAGCGGTCCCTGGGGGTGGGCCGCGCCGCGTACGAGGCCCTGGTCGATGTCCTCGGCGGTCGCGAACCCGGACTCCAGCATCCGGATCGCGGAGAGCACGAACGGGATCAGCAGCGCGTTGACCACGAAGCCCGCCCGGTCCTGGGAGTCGATGGGGTGCTTGCCGAGGTCGTTCTCGACGAACGAACGCACCCGGTCGGTCGTCTCCGGCGCGGTCAGCAGGCTGGGCACGAGCTCCACCAGGGAGAGCACGGGGACGGGGTTGAAGAAGTGCAGCCCGATCACCTGCCCTGGCCGCTCGGTGGCGACGGCGAGCTTCATGATCGGGATGGACGAGGTGTTGGAGGCCAGGACGGCCTCGGGGTCGGTGACGATGGCGTCGAGCCGGGTGAAGAGCGCCGTCTTGGCGGCTTCGTCCTCGACGATCGCCTCGATGACCAGGTCGCGGTCGGCGAGTGCTTCCAGGTCGCTGCTGACGGTGATGCGCTCCAGCACCTCGGCGGCGTCGCTGATCTTGCCGCGCTGCTCGGCCCGTTCGAGGGAGGCCCGCAGCCGGTCGAGGCCGGCCTCGGCAGCCGCGGGGTTGGCATCGATGAGGACGACGTCCTTGCCGGCGCGCGCGGCGACCTCGGCGATGCCGGCACCCATCAGTCCGGCGCCGACGACGCCGACGCGGTTGAACCCGTTCATGTGCAGCCTCCTATTGTTGGTACGCCGTACCTTATAGACGGAACGGCGTACCAACAAGTAGGTTCAGGTCATGAGCGAGAAGCCTCGATCAGCGACGACGAAGGACCGCCTGGTCGCCGCGGCGTACGAACTCTTCGAGGAACGCGGCTTCGACGCGACGACCGCCGAGGACATCGCGCGTCGCGCCGGCGTCGGGCGTACGACCTTCTTCCGCGCGTTCGGGTCCAAGGACGACGTGATCTTCCCTGAGCACGACCTGCTGCTCGGTCGCATCGACGAGCGCCTGGCCGCCGCGACCCCGGCCACGCGCGCGCTCGCGCTGAGTGAGGCGGCGCGCGTGGTGCTGCGTCACTACCTCGACGAGGGGGAGCTGGCGCGAGCGCGCTACCGCCTGGTCGGCTCGGTTCCCGCCCTCCGCGCCCGGGAGACGGGTGGCATCCAGCAGTACCAGCGGCTGTTCGCGCGCTGGCTCCGGGAGTGGATGTCCCACCTGCCCGACGGACACCTTCGCGCCGACCTGCTGGCTGCCGACCTCGTGACCGCCCACAACTACGTGCTCCGACGCTGGCTCCGGGACCAGACCTCCGACCCCGAGAGCGAGTTCGACCAGGCGATGCGGGTCGCCCTCGAGCGCTATCAGCCCTCAGGGCTCGAGCCATCCTCCGCAGTGGTCGTCCTACGCACCTCGGCCACGCCCGCGGCCATCCAGGCGCAGTTGCAGCCCTTGCTGGACGACGAAACGCCCTGAGCCGAGAGACGCTTCGGTCTATCTGGTGGTGATCTCTGCGAACGGCAGTGGGCAGCAGTCGCTGCTCGCGCACTCGTGCAGGTCGTCGCAGCCAGCGTCGAGGGCGGCGCGGAGGTTGTCTCGGATCGCGGTGAGGTCCGCCATCCGAGCCTCGACCTCGACGAGCTTGGCTCGAGCGCGCACCTGGAGCCCGGAGTCTCGTCCTCGACGCCGGCCGACCTCGATCAGGTCTGCCACCTCGTCGAGGGTGAACCCGAGCCGTTGGGCTGCCTTGATGATCCGCAGAGTCTGTACGGCCCGCTCGTCATAGAGCCGATGCCCGCCCGGACTTCGGTCCGGCTGATCGATCAGCCCGCGGCGCTCGTAGTAGCGCAGCGTCTCCTTGTTGACGCCGGCGGCCTGAGCGACGTCGTTGATCCGCAGGCTCACGACGAGAGCTCCGCGGCTCGCTCGGCCAGGGCGTCCAGGATCTCCTGGCGCGCGCACGGCACCGAGATGTCGAAGGTGAGGTCCTGGTCGGTGCCCTCGATGGTGAAGGTGAAGAACGAGCAGCACGCGGTCTCGCGTGCGGCGAGGTCGCGGACCCGCTCGAGGAGACCCTCCGTGCCGGCGAGGTGCAGGCGTACGTCGTTTCCGCGGCGTCGAACGCTGCGGACCGACGTGGCGAACAGGGCATCGAACTCCGCCAGCCGTAGCGGGCGCTCGGCGGTCGGCATCGTGCACGCGTCGGTGGTCAGCAAGCTCTCCATACCGACAACGGTAAACCCGGACCTGGGTACAGGTTGCAAGTCCGGGCACCGTCGTCGTCAGCGCTTGGCCAGGACGAGCGCGTACGCCTCCTCCGGATCGGTCCACCAGCGAAGGTCGCGGAATCCCGCCGCGGTGAGCTCGAGTGCGGCGATGCTTCGCCGGAACTTGCAGGACAGCTCGGTGAGGAGCTCTTCACCCTCGTCGAACTTGATGTCGAGGTCGAGCTCGCGCAGCTCCACGCGGGTGGGTTCCTGGGCGACGAGTCGCATCTCGATCCGTTCCTCGTCGGTGTTCCAGCGCGCCAGGTGCCGGAACCCGTCGAGGTCGAAGTCGGCGCCCAGGCTCTGGTTGAGGACGCGCAGAGCGTTGAGGTTGAACTCGGCGGTCACCCCGGCGGAATCGTCGTAGGCGGCGACCAGCTGCCCGGGGTCCTTGACCAGGTCCAGCCCGAGCAGCAGACCTTCCCCGGGCTGCATGGCGGCGGCGACCGATCCCAGGAACCGTTCGCGTCCCGGGCGGTCGTAGTTGCCCAGCGTGCTGCCGAGCAGTGCGATCAGCCGGCGTCCCGGGGTCGGCAGCTGCCCGAGATGCTGGTCGAAGTCGGCGACGACACCGTGCAGCGCGAGCCCCGGCCGATCCTCGGCGAGCGCATCCATCGCCTGGGTGAGCGCGCTGGCGCTGACATCGACCGGGACGTACGTCGTCAGCCGGCCGGTCTGGGTCAGCGCGTCGAGCAGGAGCCGGGTCTTCTCCGAGGAGCCGGATCCGAGCTCGAGAAGCACCTCGGCATCGGCGGCCTCGGCGATCTCCCGCGCATGCTCGGTCAGCAGCGCCCGTTCGGTGCGGGTCGGGTAGTACTCGGGCAGCCGGGTGATCTCCTCGAACAGCTCCGAGCCACGCTCGTCGTAGAAGTACTTCGGTGGGAGCCACTTCGGCGCCGCGCTCAAGCCGGTGCGTGCGTCCTCCGCGAGGCTCTGGCGCAGGTCCTCGGCTGTCAACAGGGTGGTGAGCCTGCTCCCGGCTGGTGTGCTGGTGCTGGTCTGGCCGTTGCTGTCGAGGGTCACGCGAGGTTCTCCTTCGGGTTGTGATGAGGTTGGTCGAGCCGCCACCAGGTGGGCCCGCACGGGCTGAGGACGCCGATGGTGCGCGGCGGGATCGGGGTGGACGGAGCGCCTGCCAGCGGACGGCTGCTGACGACGTACTCCCAGGACGCCGGCTCGACCAGGTGGCTGCCCTCGTCGCCGGTCAGCAGGGCGAGGTCCTCCCCGTCGCTGAGGAGAACCGAGTAGCCGCCGACTGCTATCTCGTTGGCGACCTGGACCACGGCAGAGCCGATCGGCAGGCTTTCCTGCTGCGCCTTGTCGAGGATGAGCGTCCACGAGTTGTCGATGGTGCCGCTGACCGCAGCGGTCCATGGACCGAGCCGCAGCGGAGCGGGGCAGTAGTCGTGATCACAGGCCCAGTCGACGTGTGTCTGGCCCTGTCCGAGGATGCCGCGATGGGCACAGGTGACGGCAGCCGACCAGGTCACGCACGACGCCCGTCGTCGGCGAGCCGGAGGCCGGTGACCGGCCAGCGCGCACCAGGCGGGAAGAAGTTGCGGTACGAGGCTCGGGTGTGTCCCGGCGGGGTGAGCGCGCAGCCGCCGCGGAGCACCATCTGGCTCGACATGAACTTTCCGTTGTACTCACCGATCGCGCCGGCGGCGGGGTGGAAGCCCGGGTAGGGCAGGTAGGCCGAGGAGGTCCACTCCCAGCAGTCCCCGAAGAGCTGTCGCAGACCGCCGGTCGCGGGGCCGGCCGCGCGCGGGTGGAAGCTGTCCCGGTCGGCGAGGTTGCCGGACACCTCGTACGTCCGGGCGGCGTGCTCCCACTCGGCCTCGGTCGGGAGGCGCTTGCCGGCCCAGGTGGCGTACGCGTCGGCCTCGTAGTGGCTCAGGTGGCAGACCGGCAGCCCCGGGTCGAGCGGTGAGGTGCCGTGCAGGGTGTGCTCGAACCACTCTCCGTCGAGCTCGCGCCAGTAGAAGGGCGCGTCCCAGCTTTCGGCGTTGACCCGCGCCCACCCGTCCGAGAGCCACAGCTCGGGGCGTCGGTAGCCACCGTCGGCCATGAAGTCGAGCCATTCGCCATTGGTGATCAACCGATCGGCGAGCCGGTACGGCTCCAGCCACTGCTGATGCCGTGGCAGCTCGTTGTCGAAGCAGAACCCACCGCCCTCGGACCCGATCTCGACCAGACCGCCGTCGAGATCGACCCACCCCAGCCGGTCGGTCCCGTCACCCGCGACCGGGCGCCCGGCGTACGTCGGCTGCAGCGGGTTGAGAGACAGCACGTGCTTGATGTCCATCAGCAGCAGCTCCTGGTGCTGCTGCTCGTGGTGGAAGCCGAGCTCGATGGTCGGGGCGAGCTTGGCGAAGGTGCCCTCGTCCACGCGGTCGAGCAGGTCCCTGACCCGGTCGTCGACGTTGCGCCGGTAGTCGCCGACCTCGTACGCGCCGGGGCGGCTGATCACGCCACGCATCGGCCTCGCGTACCGCGGCCCGACCTGCTCGTAGTAGCTGTTGAAGAGGAACCAGTACTTGTCCTGGAACGGTGTGAAGCCGGGCTCGTTCTCCGCCAGCACGAAGGTCTCGAAGAACCAGGTCACGTGCGCGCGATGCCACTTGGTCGGCGAGACGTCCGGCATCGACTGGACGGTCTGGTCCTCGGGGGAGAGGGGTGCGGCGAGGCGTTCGGTGTCGGCCCGGACTTCGTCGAAGCGGGCGATCGCAGTGGTCGTGTCCATCTCACGTCTCCTGACGGTGGAGGGTCGAGTACGGCGAGTGCTACGAACTACTCTGCCTGGTCGCCCAACCCTCGCCACCCGCTTTTAGCGGGTGCGGCGACCGGGTCGATACCGGCCCCGGTGTGCAGTCGGGGCACCTAGAATCTGGGTCGTGCAGGAGCTTCGGACGGCGGCGTGGACACGCGGCGCGCGCTTTGCCCCGTCGCGGCGAGCCGATGAGTAAGCACCGAGCTGCACCTCGCCGCCGAGGTCGAAGACGTACGGCAGGCGGCTTCGCCGTTCTCGCGGTCCTCCTCACCGGAACGGCCGTGGCTGTCCCGCTGGTCTCGACGGCGGAGGACGGCGATCCGAGCGACAGCACCGAGCGCGTCGCGGTCGCCTCGGATGTCACCTCGCCCGCTGTGTCTCCGACGCCGGGGACCAAGGGGCTCAACGGCGAGGTCGCCGCAGTCGAGGGTCGCGTACCCCGACCGAGCGAGCCGCCCGCATCGTCGGTGTCGATACCCGAGCGCGGGCCGGGCAGATTCGACATCGCCGACGCCCCATCCAGCCCGATCGAGAACGCGACGACGTACCGGGTCGAGGTGGAAGAGGGACTGCCCTACGCGACCGACGAGGTCGCACGCTTCATCCAGGCCACGCTCGCAGACAAGCGCGGCTGGGCGGCCAAGCACCGGCTCGTACGCGTCGACGGTCACGCCGACCTGCGGATCGTTCTCGCCACACCCGAGACCACCGACGCCCTGTGTGCGCCGCTCGAGACCGATGGTCGACTGTCCTGCCGCAACGGCAGCGATGTCGTACTCAACGCTTGGCGGTGGCACTTCGGCGCCGACAGCTACGCAGACAACCTGGCGGACTACCGGCGGTACGTGGTCAACCATGAGACCGGTCACGCCCTCGGCTACCCGCACGTGAAGTGCCCGGGCAACGCCGCGCCCGCCCCGGTGATGCTGCAACAGACCAAGGGGCTGGACGGCTGCGCCGCCAATCCGTGGCCGGCCCGCGCGGATCTGGCTGGGCACTGAGCTGCACGAGCTCCCGGCCGCAGCTCGCGCCTCAGCAGATGGCGTCTGCGGCTGAATCGCAGGCGCTGAGGATCCGCTCGGTGACCTCGTCGACCTCGCCGAGACCGTCGACCTCGACGATGAGGCCTCGGTTGCGGTAGGCGTCGATGAGCGGCGCCGTCTGCTCGAGGTAGATCTCTTGACGGCGTCGGATGATGTCCTCGGTGTCATCGGCGCGGCCCTCGATCCGGGCACGCTGCAGCAGCCGCTCGACCACCTCGTCCTCGTCGACGACGAGGCTGATGACGACGTCGAGGTCGTGGCCCGTGGGGCTGATCATCCCGTCGAGCTCCTCGACCTGTGCGAGCGTGCGGGGATAGCCGTCGAGAAGAAAGCCGTTGGTCGCGTCGGGCTCGCCGATCCGGTCGCGAACCATGTTGTTGGTGACCTCGTCCGGCACGTACTCGCCGGCGTCCAGGTAGCGCTTGGCCTCCAGACCGAGTGGAGTGGCCAGCGATACGTTGGCGCGGAAGATGTCGCCGGTGGAGATGGCCGGGATGCCGAAGTGCTGGGCGAGGTGCTTGGCCTGGGTGCCCTTACCAGCGCCGGGCGGGCCCATGATGATGATCCGCATCAGACGTCCCCCATGATCCTGTGATCGCCGGCGGCACGTTGCGCACAGGCACGGCACGTCTCGGGAGACGTCATGTCGACGGGGAGCTCCCAGAAGGTGTACCAGAGCGCTGTCGGTTCTCCGCAGGCCGTTCGTTGGGCGCCGTTCCTTCGGATGTGGACCGTGCCCCACGGCAGTCGGTGGCGAGAGTGCCGCGGTTGTGTCTGAGGCGCCGTCGCGAGCCACTGCATGCCCACGGCGCCACGTGACTGAGGCCTGGGGAGAGTTGCCGGCGCTGGTGTCATCATGGATCCCTTCAGCTACTTGATCTCGGCGATGACGGCGCCGTTGGCGACGGTCTCGCCGACGGTGGCGTTGAGGCCGGTGATGGTGCCGCTCTTGTGGGCTTTGAGGGGTTGTTCCATCTTCATGGCTTCGATGACCACCACGACGTCGCCCTCGGTGACGTCTTGGCCTTCTTCGACGGCGATCTTGACGATGGTGCCCTGCATCGGCGAGGTCACGGAGTCGCCGGAGGCCGCAGCCCCGGCCTTCTTCGCCGACCGCTTCGGCTTCTTCGCAGCACCCGCACCGCCACCGACCGCGAGCCCGCCGAGTCCGGCGGGCAGGGAGACGTTGAGGCGTTTGCCGCCGACCTCGACCACCACGGTCTGCCGCTCGCCATCCTCGGCCGGCTCACCGTGGGTGCCGGCGTAGGGGGTGATCTGGTTGTCGAAGTCGGTCTCGATCCAGGTGGTGTAGACCTCGAAGGACCCGTTCTCCGCGGTGTAGGCGGGGTCGGTGACGACCGCCTGGTGGAAGGGGATCACGGTGGGCATCCCGTCGACCTGGAACTCCTCCAGGGCACGGCGGGAGCGCTCCAGGGCCTGGGTGCGGTCGCGGCCGGAGACGATCAGCTTGGCGATCAACGAGTCGAACGCGCCGGGGATGGTCTCGCCCTTCTCATAGCCTCCGTCGAGGCGTACGCCGGGGCCGGCCGGGGGTGCCCATTGGGTGAGGGTGCCGGGGGCGGGCATGAAGTTGTTGCCGCCGTCTTCGGCGTTGATGCGGAACTCGATGGAGTGGCCGCGGACCTCGGGGTCGTCATAGCCGAGTTCTTCGCCGGCGGCGATGCGGAACATCTCGCGGACGAGGTCGATGCCGGTGACTTCCTCGGAGACGCAGTGTTCGACCTGGAGGCGGGTGTTGAC